>DAOUGI010000017.1:0-15711 GCA_034429215.1 Anaerolineae bacterium
TCCTACTCCCCCCCGCCCCGCGAACCGTACGGGTCCTCCGAAATGGGCCGCAGGTTCCACGGCTTGAGCGGGCCGGGGACCGCGCCCCCCAGCGACAGCGCCCGGAACAGGGCCGCATAGTCGCGGGCCGCCTCTCGAAGCATCTCGTCCCCCTCGGCCGCCAGCGCCGCCTCGGCCATGGCCAGGACCTGCGACAGCGTGGCGCAGTCGGAGGGGTACAGCCGCAGAACCACCTCGGAACCGTCGAATTGTATCAGGTCCATCGCGCTCCTTTCGAGTCCGGCCATCGCCGCCGCGCTCAGCAGTTACAGTCGCACCCGGAACAATCCCCGCCGCAGCAGTCGCCGCTGCAGCAGTCGCAATTACAGTCGCAGCAGCCGCAATCGTTACAGTCGCACCCACTGCAGTCGCACCCGCTGCAGTCGCACGGGTAACCGGAAACAAAGCACGACGAACTCTGCCTGCCCGGTTCCTTTTCGACTCCCGGCAGGCCGCCATCCGGCAGCTCTGCCGCCATGGCCGCGCCGGCGGGCGACGGCCGGCAGCCGGCGGCTCCTGCGCCGCACATCTGCAGGGTCCGCTGCCCCCTTTTCCCCAACTGCCGCACCAGCAGCGCCTGCGGCAGAGCGGGGCGGGCCAGGTCCAGGCGATAGAAGCACCGCCTCAGCGCGCCGTACGCCTGGGAAAAGATCGTGGCCGCCTGCTGCTGCCGGTCCCCTGCGGTCAAGGCCGCCGCCAGCGCGTTAAAGCTCCGCGCCTTGAGATCGGCGGCGTAATCCTGGTAGCTGTCCAGGACGAGCATGATCCGTCCCAGGGCCTGCCCCATCTCGTGCAGGATGTCGATGTTTTGAGGGCGGTTGGCGATGACGGCGGTGTAGCCCAGGGCCGTCCCAACCGCCAGCTCGGTGGGCCTGGCGTAGAAAGAGAAATCCCGGCCGGGCCGGGCCTCGACCGCCGCCTGGCGGCGGACCTGCTCTTCGATCGGCCCGGCGTCCAGGCCCAGGGCCGCGGCCGTCTCGCGCGCGGCCCGCATCCACCGGTTGGCGACGCTCGAAGCGATCCCCCGGGCGACCTTCGGGCCGCCCTGGCTGTCTTGCAGGCGGTCCTGGATCCTGGCCGACGCCATCATCAAGGCCATCAACGCCGCGTATTCCGCGCCGGGGCTGTCCGCGGTGACGACCTCCGCCTTGAAAGAGGTGCGGAACGGGCAATAGCTGGCCCGCCTGGCCTGGGGCTGCGGGCTTTGGGCCTCGCACAGGGCCGACAGCAGGGCGGCGTCATAGTTGGTGGCCAGGCGCGCTGCCAGGCCATAGCGCTCATGCAGGGCCTGGCACACGCCGCAGACGTGCCCGGTCCATTCCAGCCTTTCCCCCGGATCCAGGGCGCAGGAAGCGCCTCTGAGCACCCCAAACATCGGCCTCCCTCTCCTTCCCCGGCGAAAACCAAGAGCCGCCCGTCACCTGCCCATGCAGGTTGGCGCCAGCGGCTCCCGATGCTGCGGTATCTCCTGCCAGGCCGTCTGCGCCAGCCTGTCACGAACGCCCCACGTCGCAGGGCGCCCTCATTATACCCAAGAAACCCGGTTTCTCCAAACCTCGCTAAACCCGGTTTCTATCCCGTTGGTGCAACGCACCTGCCCCCTCTCCCCTGGGGGAGAGGGTTGGGGTGAGGGGGAAATGCCACCTCGCAAGCGCTTACCCAGAAAGTTGAACCACACCCCCCGCCTGCGGCTGCCCAAAATAGGGTCTTTACATTCCCCCCAAGATCGGGTATAATATACTTGCCACCCGCCCCGCCCAATCGCCGGCGGGGCCGCCTGGCAGGAGAAAGGAGGTGAAGCGCCCCGCTGGACCGCGGTCGTTGTGTGCCCTCTGCCTGCGCGGGTCCGGACACACGCATTTCCCCTGCAACAGATCGAGTCTCCCTGCCCTTTCGGGCGCCACGGTGAATGAAAATGTGGGGGCGCACGGCCGTGCGCCCTCCGAGTCCATTTTCAAGGAGGAGGTTATCGGATGAACGCACGCAAAGCCTATTGCCTGATCGGCATCTGTGGGGTCCTGCTGCTGGCGGCGCTGGCGATGGCGTCGGCCGGCGCGGCGCAGGCCCCGGCACAAGAGTCCGTCGCCATCACCCTCCAGGCTCCACCCTACCGGCTCGTCCCCACCGAGGACGGCTATACCGAGTTCGACATCGACGCGGAGGGCTACAGCCTGGCCGGCCAGCCGGGCCAGGCCCTCTTGCCACACCGCTACGTCGACGTGGCCCTGCCCCCCGACGTGGCCTGGGACAGCCTGTCGCTGGCGGTGGTCGACGTGCGCGCCGCGCCCCTGCCCGGCGCCTTGACCCTGCGCGCCGCCGTGCCCGACGCGTCGGCCAGCGGCCCGGCCGCCTACTCCGAGCCGGCGGGGCAGCCCTCCATCGCCCGGATCGCCGCGACCGGCCAGATGCGCAAGTGGCGCCTGGCCCGCGTCGACTTTTCGCCCTTCCGCTACGACCCGGCCAGCGGCGAGCTGAGCGTGGTCGAGCAGGTCACCGTCGAGCTGCGCTTTGCCCGCACCGGCCGGGCCCTCGACGCGGCGCTGATGGACGACAGCGCCATGGACGACAGGGCCGCCGAGCGGCTGATCAACTACGGCCAGGCCCTGGCCTGGTACCCCCCGGCCCGGCGCGCCCCGCAGGCGATCTATAACTATATCATCATGACCACCAACGCCATCGAGGCCAACAGCGCCAAGCTGGACAACTTTATCGCCGCCAAGACCGCCAAGGGCTACAGTGTCCTGGTCGTCACCGAAGACGACTATGGCGGCCTCACCGGCCCGGCCCCCAACGGCCGCGAGGAAAAGGTGCGCCTGTGGCTCCAGAACAACTATGCGACCATGAACATCCTGTACGTGCTGCTGATCGGCGAGCCCACCCCGGGCGGCGCCGCCGCCACCTCCATGCCGATGAAGATGTGCTGGCCGCGCCGTGGCTCGGGCAGCGACGAAGAGTCGCCCACCGACTATTTCTACGCCGACCTGACCGGCGACTGGGACGTGGACAACGACACCTTCTACGGCGAGTACACCGACGACTTTGGCCCGGCCGGCGGCGTCAATTTTGACGCCGAGGTCTTTGTCGGGCGCATCCCCTTCTACGGCAGCTACGCCGACCTCGACGCCATCCTGCAAAAGATGATCGACTATGGCATCGCCAGCCCTAGCGCCATAGCCTGGCGCGACAACGTCCTCCTGCCGATGAGCTTTTCGGAGGCCGGCTACGACGGCGCGCCGCTGGCCGAGCAGATGTGGGACGACTATTTGAACGGGGGCGGCTACAGCCGCTGGCGCCAGTACCAGCAGGGCGGCGGCGCCTGCGGCGTCAACTCGAGCTATGTCAGCGAAGAGGAGCTGCGCGGCGGCACGGTGGTCCGCGACCGGTGGGCGGTCAACCACTATGGCATCGTCTGCTGGTGGGGCCACGGCAGCGCCACCTCGGCCTCGGTCGGCTACAGCGGCTGCTGGGACGGCACCCTGTTCGACAACACCCAGACCGCCTCGCTGAACGACAGCTATCCGTCGTTCACCTACCAGTGCTCGTGCACCAACGGCTATCCCGAAAACAGCGCCAACCTCCAATACTCCATCCTCAAGCGGGGCGGCATCGCCACGGTCAGCGCCTCGCGGGTGTCGTGGTACAACTCGGGGGTGGGCTATGGCGATTTCGACGGGAGCACCACCAACTCGGGCATCGGCTACGAGTATGTGCAAAACCTCGCCGCCGGCATCCCCGCCGGCGAGTCGCTCTTCTGGGCGAAAATGAGCATGACCCCGGCGAGCAACACCCGCCTGATGAACTATTACGACTTTAACCTGTACGGCGACCCGTCGATCGCCATCACCGCCCACGGCACGCCCGCGGACAACCGGGTGTACCTGCCGCTGCTGTTCAAGGCCTGCGACGGCGACGCCTGGTGCGGCCTCCCGGTCGTCGAGGGGTTCGAGGCCGGCAAGGTGCCGCCCGGCAGGTGGGCCGTCCAGCAGTCCAACCCGAACCAGACCTGGAAGATCGCCGTCTATGGGGCGCCCCACATCGGCGTCCACATGGCCGACGTCGAGTACGACGCCGCCTTGGGCCTGCAGAACGAGGCGCTGATCAGCCCGCCCTTTAGCGCCGCCAACGCCCAGTTGTCCTTCTGGTCCTACGGCAGCCTGTTCTGGTGCCGCGATGACAACGACAACTGCGACCTGAACGTCTGGCTGGTCGTCGGCGAGTGGGGCGACGGCGGGGAGATCTTTCTCGGCCGGGCCGACGACGGCTGGACCGACAACTGGCAATGGACCAACACGACGATCGACCTCAGCCCCTACCTGCCGGATGGCGTCGTGGCCCGGATCGTCTTCCAGTACTATGGCCAGAACGGGGCGCAGATCGCCCTCGACGACGTCCAGATCACCGGCGTCTGCCCCGACGCGTGCCCCGTGGATTCCCAGTTCAACGGCTCGGCCGACAACTGGGTCAGCCACTCGGGCACGTGGTACATCGGCTCCGAATACCTCTACACCGAGGGCCTGGCCGGCATGTGGTCATCGGCCAGCTACTACGCCGCCAAGTTCGGCGATTTCGACTACCAGGCCAGGCTGCGGCGCCTCGGCTGCCAGACGTGCGCCAACTATATCGTCTTCAGGGGCACCCCCGACCCGCTGACGCCAAGCTACAACTGGTACCACGAGTACAAGCTCCAGTACAGCGCCGACGGGCAGTACTCGGTCTGGCGGCGGCTCGCCGGCGGGGGGGCCACCGCCCTGGTGGGCTGGACCTACACCTCGGCGATCGTCCCGGGCGACAACTGGAACACCCTGCGTGCCGTGGCCGACGGCCCGCACCTGACCTTCTACATCAACGGCGTCTACCTCTGGTCGGGCGTCGACACGAGCCTGACCAACGGCCGCGTCGGCGTGGGCATGTACGACGGCGGCTCCGGCAACGAGCTCGACGTGGACTGGGCCAAGCTGTGCACCGTCACCCCCGGCCGGGCCACCCCGCCCGAGCCCCCGCCGCCCGCCGGCCCGACCGTCCCCGGCGACGAGAGCCGGCACTACTAGCGCCAGGCCCGCTGAAACCTTCCAGGAAGCTCGGAAGCTTCCTGGAAGGTCGGAGGGTAAAGGGTTTGACATCCACCCCAAACCGCGCTATCATGTGCCCGGCCCGCCCGATCGGCGGCGGGCCGGGCAGTCATTTCCCACACTGAAAGGAACGAAAGAATGGACGGCAGTACCCTGCACAAGCTCGCCAGATATCTCATCGCCTTTGCCCTGTTGTTGTCGTCGCTGGGACCGGTTGTGTTCGCCCAGGACGGAGCGCCGGCGCTCAGCTCGGCAGGACAGACCGGCTATTTCTCCGTCGAACAGGTGGTCGCGGACGACGGAAATGTCTTTAACAAGGTCGTGATCAACGGCCCGCCCGAGCCCCCCGCCGGCTACGACCGCCCCACCGTCGATCCGGCCGTCGAGGCCAAAAAGGACGCCGTGGTCATCCTGACCGCGCCCGCCTTTAACTGGTCCTTCGGCTGCTCGGCCACCTCGGCGGCGATGATCGCCGGCTACTACGACCGCGGCTCCTACCCCAACATGTACGCCGGCCCCACCAACGGCGGCGTCATGCCCCTCGACAACAGCGCCTGGCCCGACTGGGTCGATGCGGGCGGCGACACCCGCCACCAGTGCCCCCTCAGCGCCACCCACAACGGCCTCGACGGGCGGGCCACCCGCGGCAACGTGGACGATTATTGGATGTGGGTCGATCACGCCGGCCCCGACCCGTACGTGACGAACGGCTGGACCGAGCACACCGCGGCCGACTGCACCGGCGATTTCATGAAGACCAACCGGGCCAATTCGGGCAACGTGGACGGCTCGACGACCTTTTGGTTCGCCAACAGTGGAGCGCCCCTGACCGCGTCCGAAATGGAGACGTATGGGTACGACGACACGGACGGCGGCTATGGGGTCAAGCTCTTTTACCAGTCGAGGGGCTATGTCGTCACCTCCATGTACAACCAGTTGATCTATGGCCAGGGGACCAACCCCACCCTGGGGTTCACCTACGCCCAGTACATGGCCGAGATCGACGCCGGCCGCCCGGTCATGTTCCACGTCGAAGGGCATACGATGATCGGGGTGGGCTATGACAGCTCCTCCAACCTGATGTACATCCACGACACCTGGGACTATTCCAACCACACCATGACCTGGGGCGGCCAGTACTCGGGCATGCAGCACTATGGCGTCACCATCGTCCAGCTCCAGGCGGCCGCCTCTCCGCCCACCGCCCCCACCGGCCTGACCGCCACCGCCGTCTCCCAGAGCCAGATCAACCTGGCCTGGACCGACGCCAGCAACAACGAGACCGGCTTCAAGATCGAGCGCTCGCCCTTCGCCCCGGGCAGTTGGTCCCAGATCGCCACGGTGGGGGCCGGTGTGACCACCTACCCCAACACCAGCCTGAGCGCCGGCACCACCTACTACTACCGGGTGCGAGCCTACAACGCCGCCGGCGACTCGGCCTACAGCAACGAGGCCCACGCCACGACCCCTGGCACCGTCACCTGGTACTACAGGTACCTGCCGGTGGTGTTCAAAGCGTACGCCTCCGGCGGCGGCTGCCCGATCGACTCTTCCTTCAACGACTCGGCCGATGGCTGGTACAGCCACTCGAGCACCTGGTACTATGACTCCAACTACCTGTACACCTACGGGCTGGCCGGCTACTTTTCCTCGGCCAGCTATGCCGCCGATTTCTCCAACTTTGACTACCAGGCCGCCATGCTGCGCTACGGCTGCGAAGATTGCGCCAACTCCCTGGTGTTCAGGGGCACCCCCGACCCGCTGACGTCGAGCTATGGCTGGTACCACGAGTACAAGCTGTCCTACTCCCGTGACGGCTACTACTCCATCTGGGTGCGGACCTACGGCGGCTCGGGCATCCCCCTCGTATCCTGGACCTACACGTCGGCGATCAACCAGGGCGACGCCTGGAACACGCTGCGGGCCGTGGCCAACGGCGCCAGCCTCAGCTTTTACATCAACGGCAGCCTCGTCTGGTCGGGCAGCGATTCGAGCCTGACCAGCGGCCGCGCCGGGGTCAACATGTACGCCGAATCGAGCAGCGGCGAAGAGCTGCTGGTCGACTGGGCCCTGCTGTGCACCCTGCCCAAGGGCGCCGCCGCCCCGCCCGAGTTCGTCCCGCCCGCCGGCCCGACCGTCGGCGGCGACGAGAACCGGCACGACTAGCGCCAGGCCCGCTGTAGGGGCGCACGGCCGTGCGCCCCTACCCCAAGGGGGAGAGGCTAAAGAGTTTGACATCCACCCCAAACCGCGCTATCATGTACCCGGCCCGCCCAATCGGCGGCGGGCCGGGCAGTCATTTCCCACACTGAAAGGAACGAAAAAATGGACGGCAGTACCCTGCGCAAGCTCGCCAGATATCTCATCGTCTTTGCCCTGTTGTTGTCGGCGCTGGGGCCGGTTGTATTCGCCCAGGACGGAGCGCCCTCGACCCCCTCGCTGGGATCGCCCCCCGAATATGCCTACGGCGACATTATGCTCGACCCGGCCACCTACGAACAATACATCCAGGTTATGCCCGACAGCATGGTCGAGGCCCTGCCCGCCTCTTACGATGCCCGGTCCGACGGCATCGTCACGCCCCCCAAGAACCAGGGCTCGTGCGGAAGCTGCTGGGCCTTTGCCAGCACTGGGGCTATGGAATCGCACATCCAAAAGATATTCGGCTTTGGCCTCACCGACCTGTCAGAGCAGCAGATCCTGTCGTGCAACGCGTATGGCTACAGCTGCGGCGGCGGCAGCTCTGACGCGCCCAGGTACTGGGAAAGCGACGGGCCGATCTACGAGACCTGCTTCCCCTACCAGGCCAACGACACCGTGCCCTGCTCCAACGCCAGCGGGTGCCCCCGCCTCGATTTCCGGGTGACCAACTGGCACACGGTCGCGTCGGATCAGTTCAAAGCTTCGCTGTACTACGACGGCCCCAGCTACTGGCGCTATACGGTCTATTCCGATTTCCCGGACTGGTGGGACAACGCCGCGTCGGGGTCGGTGTATGTCAACGCCCCCGGCACGAGCGTCGAAGGCGGCCATGCGGTGCTGCTCATCGGCTGGGATGATGCCAAGGGCGCCTACCTGTGCAAGAACAGTTGGGGCGCAACCGGCGGCCCGCAGGGCGACGGCACCTTCTGGATCGCTTACTCCGGACACTATAATAACCTGTCGTTCGGCATGTCGAACTTTGGCCTCATTTCCCTGCTCCCGCCCCCCAATGCGCCCACCGGCCTGACCGCCACCGCTATCTCCCAGCACCAGATCAACCTGGCCTGGACCGACGCCAGCAGCAACGAGGCCGGCTTCAAGATCGAGCGCGCGCCCTTCGCCCCGGGCAGTTGGACGCAGATCGCCACGGTGGGCGCCAATGTGACCACCTACCCCAACACCAGCCTGGCCAGCGGCACCACCTACTACTACCGGGTGCGGGCCTATAACGCGTCGGGCGACTCGGCCTACAGCAACGAGGCCCACGCCACTACCTCTGGCACCGTCACCTGGTACTACAGGTACCTGCCGGTGGTGTTCAAGAACTATACGGGCGGGGGGACGGTGGGCGTGCTGTGGAACCAGCCGCTCAGCACGGTTGACTCTAACGTGTACGTCGACCAGGACTTTACCGACGATCCGTCCTATTCCTCCTACCTGGCCGACGATTTCATCAACCCCAGCCAGTGGAGCATCCACAACATCTTTGTCCCCGGCGGCGGCTGGAACGGCTTTACCTCCCTGTACAACGCCGTATCGCTGACCTGGCAGATCTATGCCGATTGCTCCGGCGCGCCGTGCGGCAACCCGTCGGGCGGCTCTGCGCCGGTGTGGTCGCTGACCCTGGCGCCCACCAACGCCCAGGTGACGATCACCACCGGCGCAGGCGGCTATCCGTCGAACACGCTGCTGGAGCTGGCCTCGCCGGTCAGCCTGCCGGCCGGCCAATGGTGGCTGGTCTTTTACCCGGCGATGAGTTTTTCCTCCTACGGCCAGTATGGTCGCCATGCAGCCGACACCGTCAACGGCTACACCGGGCAGTTCATCAACCCCGGCGGCGGCTTTGGCCTCGGCACCACCTGGCAACCGTGGAGTGCGGTGAACGCAACCGAGTACGACATCGCCTTCCGCCTGGAAGGGTACTAGACACACAACAAAAGGCCTGACAGGTCATAGACCTGTCAGGCCTTGCTCCCGACCACAACAGACCTGACAGGTTTTACTAAACCTGTCAGGTCTTGCTTACCTCAAACCCCACCTCGACCGCCTCGCCGGCGAGGCGGCTCACGACCCGCTCGACGGCCGGCCGCAGCCGGTGGGCCAGCCAGTCGGCGGCGGTCTGGCTGCGCACCGCCACCGTCCACCGCCGCCCCTCGGCCCGCACCACCCGGCTGCCCTTCAGCCAGGCGTTGAAGGTGGCCGGGTCCATCGCCCCCCGCAGCTCGGCCAGCACGCCGTCCCACAGCTCCCCGGCCGCGGCGACGGCGTCCGCCGGGGCTGGCGCCTCCTCCGGTTCCTCCGCCGGCTGCTCATCCCCCTCTTCGGCCAGGTCGGGCAGCCGGACCGGCCAGCGGCTGGGGTCGAGCCGCCCGTAGCGGGCGTACAGCGCCTCGAAATGGCCCGCCAGCCCCGCCGGCAGCGACGTCCGCCCGGTGCTGCGCGCCGACCGGGCCGCCCCGGCCAGCGCCCGCCACTCGGCCACCGTCAGCCCGGCCAGCGCCTCCAGCTCCGGCGGCGGGTTGTGGCCCGCCAGCAGCATCGACGCCAAAAACCCGGGCTTGTTGTCGATCCGCTCCAGCGACCGGGCCTCGCAGGCCCACGCCAGCGCCCGCGCCGCCGGCGGATTGAGCGCCAAAATGCGGCTGCGCACCGGCTCCTGGATGCCAAAAGCGGCCAGCATCTCCGCCAAAGGCCCGGCAGCAGCAGCAAGCGGCTGCGACTCTTTTCCGGCCGGAATAAGTACTTGATGTTGCTGGGGATTCATGGGCCCGGGAGTAATAGTAAGTGCTTTTGTATCCTGCAAATCCTGGCTGTTGGCCCCCTCGTCTATGCCGGCAGATTCTGGCTGTTGCTCATCGGACCTGCCAGCAAAATCCGGCCGTTGGTCGCCGGGGGGTGCAAATTCCGGCTTTTGGTCGGGCGGGCTGCCTGCAAATTCTGGCTGTTGCTCCAGATGGCTGCCTGCAAAATCTGGCTCTTGGTCGGGAACGCTGCCTGCAAAATCTGGCTGTTGCTCGCCGGGCAGGGCGGCGCCGCGCTCGGCGTCGGCGGGGGTGAGCGGATCGATCATCTCCACCTGGAAGCGCATCTCCACCCGCCCCGCCGCCGGGCGGTGGGTGGCCAGGTGGGTCACAAAGGCGGCCGCCGGCGGCTCGGCCAGGCAGGTCTTGACCGTGCTGACCGACACGCCCAGCGCCGCGGCCAGCTCGCCCAGCCCGCCCACGACGCACTTGTCGCGCAGCTCCAGGTTCTGGGTGCTGAGGTAACAGCGGGCGCGCAGGTGCAAAATGAGCCAGGCCCGCGCCGCCCCCAGCCGGGGCAGCCAGCTCAGCCGGAAATACTGGGTGGCGATCTGCACCTTGTCCGGCCGGACGATCCGGGCGTACAAAGCGTCGCAGGCCCGGACCAGCGCCGGGTCGATCCCCCCGCGCTCCCCCGTGCCGCCGTCCCCGCCCCGAACCGCCGCCGCTGCCTCGACGATCTCCTGGACCGTGCAGGCTCCCCCCTTTGTCTCCTTGGTGTCCCGCCAGTCCCCGAAGCGGAGCGGAGCGGGATTTGTGGTTGCATCCATCCGCCCCAGCAGATCGCCCGCCTCCAGGTCCAGCAGGCGCCGGGCGATCTCTACCGCCAGCCCGGCGCCGGGCTCGCACTCGGCGGCGGCCTCGGCGGCCAGCGCGGCCAGCGCCGCCTGGTGGGCCGGGGTCAGCGGCTCGTCGAGGCGCAGCTCGTACTGGGTCCAGTCGCGCCGCTGGGCCCCTTCCTTGGTCCGGCTGTAGCGGGGCCGGCGGCCGGTCACGAACCAGTCGACCAGGGGCAGGTCAAGATAGTTGTCGGCGGTGCGGACCGCCACGCCGCTCTCCTGGGCCAGCCGCTCGCGGCTGACCACGCACCAGTTGCTCTGGCCGTTCCAGAAGCAGCGCTGGCGCAGCGCCACCACCAGCCAGGCCGGGCCGGGCTTGAGCAGGGGCACCCAGTAACGCCGGAAGTAATCGGTCACGGCAAAGATCCGTTCCGGCTGGACGATCTGGGTATAGGTGGTGGTGTAGTAGCCTCGGACCTCGAGATATTCCAAGGCTCGCCGATTCTCAGGAGACATGACCCTGTCCTGTGGGCCGCCGGGAGGGGGCAAACCGCCCGCCGCGTCCGGCTCCGCCCCCCTCAAGCTGCCCGTGATTTCGGCCTCTTGGCCCGGTTCCGGTCCGTTCTGCGAGGCCAGGGGTATTGTACCACAGCTTGACGGTAGGGTCAAATTCTGGGAATCCATTTTGCGACCCCCCTCATAAAACCACATTCAGTCTCGGATATCTAGTGTTTTATACCCTGGGAAATGGCACACATAGTGTCTCCGGACCCGAAAATTGGCCCGATTTAAAACCTAAACGGGTTTGAACTCAATGATTAAAACTTGACATCTGTTATAACCCCGTGGTACAATAGGGGCCAGCTATTAGCCGGCCCGGCCGGCCAAGACGGAGGTCGTATGGCTACCACGACGGCCAATGACGCGGATATGAATATCGATCTGTCCACTCTGGGAGTGCAAGAGCCTCCCTTTTCGCTGTCGCCCGACCCGCGCTACTTTTACCTCAGCTCCCAGCACCGCACTACCCTGTCCAAGACCAACTACACGGTCATTCAGCAGCAGGGGCTGGCGGTCATCTTTGGCGACATCGGCACCGGCAAGACGACCATCGCCCGCCGCCTCTTCCAGCAGTACGACGACCTGCCCGATTGCAGCGTGGCCTATATCCCGACACCCCACTACCGCTCTGCCTTCCAGTTCCTGAAGGCGGTCTGCGCCGAGTTTGGGCTGCCGCCCAAGGCCAGCCGCCCGGCCCAGATGGGCACCTTCCAGATCTTTCTGGTCGACGCCCTCGAGCGCAACCAGAACGTCGTCCTGATCGTCGACGAGGCCCAGCTCCTGGTCGGCACCCAGTTCGAGCTGATCCGCCAGCTCCTCAACTTTGAGCTGAACGACCGCAAGCTGCTCCAGATCGTCATCCTCGGCCAGAACCAGCTCCGCTACAAGCTCGACCAAAAGCCCGAGCTCGAATCGCGGGCGGCGGCCCTGTCGACGCTCGACCCGCTCGACTTTCCCGACACGCGCTCCATGGTCGAGTTCCGGCTGATGGTGGCCGGCCGGCGCGAGCCGCTCTTTACCGACCGGGCCATGGCCGCCATTTTCGACTATAGCCGCGGCGTCCCCCGCCGGGTGTGCCGGCTGGGCCTGCACGTCCTGCCGGCGGCGGTGCGGGCCGGGGTGCAGATGATCGACGGCGACCTGGTCACCCGCGTCGCCGAGGGGCTGCGATGAGCAAGGATATCAAGGGCGAGTACCCGTTCGCCGAGCTGGCCAAGCGCCAGCACCGCCAGCCCCGCGGCCGGGGCCGCCCTCTCAAGGGGGTGCGCCGCGAGCCGACCACCATCTACCTGACCGAGGCCGAGCGCGAGCTGCTCGGCCGGCTCCAGGTGGACCTGCAGCGCTACTTTGCCGTCAACCGCAGCGAGCTGGTGGGGGTGGCCGTGGCCCTGCTGACCGAGATGGTCGACGCGGCGGTGTCGGCCGACGCCCTCACCAGCAACGACCTCGACTCCTTCCATGCGTGGGCTGTGGACAAAATTGATTTTATAAAATTAGAAAATCAAAAAATCGGCCGGGGGAAGGGCAGATGATAGTCCATGCCATCGTCAACCAAAAGGGCGGCACCGGCAAGACGACCACCGCCGTCAACCTGGCCGCGGCGCTGGGCGAGGCCGGCCGGCGGGTGGTGGTTCTCGACCTCGACCCGCAGGCCAACGCCACCCTGCACGCCGGGCTGCAGATCGCCGAGGGCGAGCCCACCGTCTGGTCGGTCATCCAGGCCGACCTCCACGCCGACGAGCTGCCCGACCTGTGGCCCGCCGGGGCCGGCGCCGAGTCCCGCGACGCGGCGGCCAAGGGCCCCAGCCTGGCCGACTGCGCCCGGCGCGCGCCTCGGGATCCGTTCGACATTGTCCCGGCCAGCCTCGACCTGGCCCAGGCCGACGCCGACCTGCTGCAGGCCTTTAACCGCGAGCGGCGGCTGGCCCGCCTGATCGAGCCGCTGCGCGCCGCCTACGACCACGTCCTGATCGACTGCCCGCCCTACCTCGGCCTGCTGACCATCAACGCCCTGGGCGCGGCCGACCAGGTGCTGGTGCCGGTCCAGGCCGAGTTCCTGGCCATGGCCGGGCTGCGCACCCTGCTGCGGACCGTGGCTCGCGTCCGGCGCGACCTCAACTACCGGCTGGAAGTGGGCGGCATCCTGATCACCCACCTCGACCGGCGGACGCTCCACTCGCAGACGATCGCCAGCCAGGTGCGCCAGGCGCTCAGCCCCTACTACCGCGTCTTTGAGACGACCATCCCGATCAACGTCGACCTGGTCAACGCCTCGGCCGAGCGGTGCAGCGTGCTGGCCCACGCCCCAACCTCGTCCGGCGCGCGCGCCTACCGCGCCCTCGCCGCCGAGATGCTGGGCATATCCCCTCTCCCCATGGGAGAGGCCCAGGGTGAGGGTCCGATCCCCTCTCCCCGAAGGGGAGAGGGTTAGGGTGAGGGGGTAACCTACCCAAGGAGACACACCATGACCAAACGCAGTCCTGACATTCCTTCCGACTTTTTCGGCGGCGAGCAAGCCCTCGACCGCCTGGTCGGATCGCGTCGCGGCGCCGAGCTGATCAACGCCCGCATCGAAGACATCGACCCCAACCCGTACAACCCCCGCCAGGTGGTCGACGTCAGCGAGCTGGTCGATTCGCTCAAAGAGCACGGCTTTATGGGGGCGCTCGACGGCCGGCTGGTGGGCGACCGGGTTCAGCTCGCCTACGGGGCGCGCCGCCTGCGGGCGGCCCAACTGGCCGGCATCAGCCACATCCCGGTCTATATCCACCCCGAGTGGGACGAGAACGCCATGCTCACCGTCAGCCTGGTGGAGAACGTCCAGCGCGAGGACCTGACCCCCACCGAGGCGGCGCTGATGGTGGCCCGCATGAACCAGGACCTGCGCTGGTCGCAGGAAGAGATCGGCCGCCGCACCGGCAAGTCGAGGACCTGGGTGCGCGACATGCTGGCCCTGGCCGAGGCGCCGGCCGAGATCAAAGAGCTGGTCCAGGAGCGGCCCGAGGCGATCCGCCACGCCCGCTACCTGGTGGCCGTCGAAGACGAAGAGGCGCGGCGGGAGCTGACCCGCGCCACCCGCGAGGAGGGGCTCAGCCAGCCCCAGGTCTACCGCGCCGCCCAGGCGATCCAGCAGGGCGCCACCGTCCAGCAGGCGCTGGTCGAGGCGCGGCGAGGGCCGGCCGTCGGCGGTCAGCCCCCGGCCGAGCTCGGCGGACCGAAATCGAGCGGCCAGCCGGCGGCGGCCGGCGGGCAGGCAGAGTGGCCGGGGTGGGCCACGCCCGACCTGGTGGTGACGGCGCCCGAGCAGGAAGCGGCGATGGGCATGGGCGGCAAGCCCCAGGTGCGCACCCGGGCCACGGTCCAGGCGCTGTTGTGGGCGATCTATGGCCGGCTGGAGCGGGTGTCGCTGGCCGAGGTGCGCGAAGAGGCCCGCGGCGAGCCGGCCGCCCTGTGGTCGGTCATCCGGGCCATCCACCGCACCCTGGACAACGTCATCGCCCAACTGCCGCCCGAGCCGGCTCCGGCCGCCGAGCCCACCGTCGAGCCCGCCGGCGAGCCGCAGCCCGAGGAACAGCCCTGACCGCTGCTGCTCGTTCATCGGTCTGATTTTCAGTTGTTAAGGTGCCGGATTACCTATCCATAGAATAGCACAAACGTTCGGATGTGTCAAAGGGAAGCATAGATGACAACTCGACTGTTAACAATCGGCCTGCTGCTGGTCGCAGCGGCCCTGCTGTCTGTCGCCTGCGGCGCGCCGACCACGGCGCCCACCGCCGGGCCAGCCGCCACGCCCTGTGAGGCCTGCGCCGGGCCGACCACGGCGCCCACCGCCGGCGAGCCGGCCGCCACGCCCGCCGCCGACCCGGCCGGCGCCCGCGACGCGGCGCTGGAGTACCTGCGGGCCACACAGGCCGCCGATGCCCCGCCGGCCGGCCTGACCTGGACCGAGCAGCACGCCAAGCCCAACGAGCTGATCGGCGGCGATGTCTATAACTATCTGTCGGGCGACTGGGTGATCGTCGTTTCCTACCCGGCCGATCTGACCGTCTACACGGTCAAGATGGCCAACGCGGCCAACGACTTTCGGTGGGAGGGGCAGGTGGACCCGGCCGGCAACGTGCTCGAGGGCGAGCTGCTGGTGCTGGGCGTTTTACAGACCGCCGTGGCCCACGTCCAGGCCAAATATGCGGGCGAGGCGCCGCCGGCCGGACTGTCGTGGGCGTCCGAGCGGATCACCCCGGCCGGCCTGGTGGGCAGCGA
>DAOUGI010000018.1:0-1844 GCA_034429215.1 Anaerolineae bacterium
ACCGTCTGCACCCCGAACATCCGCTCCCGGTAGGCCCGCAGCCCGGCCATGAAGGTCTTGCCCGAGCCGGTCCGGCCCAGCACCACCTCGTTGTAGGCGGGCAGGGCGAACTTGTCCAGCCACAGCGGCGAGCCGGTGGCCCGGTTGACGGCGACGAACGGGCCGGCGGTGTTCTTGGGCACCTCGTAGCCAAAGGGGCTGAGCAGAGCCACTCCCGGCGACAGCAGGTTCCTGGCCTCGCGGGCGACCGTCTCGGGGGCAAGGTTGGGGCTGAACAGGGCCATCACCTCGAGCTGGTGCATCCAGGCGGGCCGCAGATAGACCTGGTGGCGGGCGGCGGTCGAGGTGACCATCTCCACGTTCCGCTCCAGCTCGTCGCGGCTGCGGCCTTCGACGGCCACGGCGATGACTACCTGGTGCAGCCCCTGCCGCTCGTGCTGGACGGCGTGCAGGGCGGCCTGCACGTCCAGGAATCCCTGCTCCTTCTCCGGGTCGGGCGCCTCGTTGCCATTGCGGCCGAGCAGGTCTGCTTTGAGCTTGTTGTGGGCCATCTGCAGGGTGCGCACCGCCTTGTTGGGGTGGACGGTCCTGACGTCGACCGCCAGCGACAGGGGGCAGGCCAGCGCCAGGAAGGAGGCGATAGTGCCAAAGCTGAGCTGGCCGCGCAGGTCGTAGGAGTACAGGAAGGCCAGGTAGGGACGTGTCCCGAGCGCAGTCGCGGGATGGCCCTGGCGGGTAGGGCGGATGTGCGTTGGCGCCTCCCGGTAGGTCGAGGCGATCAACGATGGCAGCCGGGGTACCGGCGCAACCGGCAGGTGCAGCCCGGCGGCCAGCAGGTTGGCCACCTGTTCGGGCGATCCCTTCCGCTCGCCGAACAGGACCATGTAGTAATCGGTGTCCTTCAGGTAGGCGGACTGGATGATCTGCTCCAGGAAGCGGCGGTAGGCAGCGATCTGCTCCCGGGCGCGCGGGTCCTGGGCGGCGGCCATCATCTCCTTGATCCGCTCCAGCGGCTCGTCCAGGGGGTAGGGCCGGGAGTAGGCCAGCAGCCGGAAGTCGGAAGAGAGGGTGGCGTAGAAGCGGGCCAGCTGGCCCATCCTGGCCCACAGCTCCCCTTCGGAGTAGCGGGTCAGATCGAACGAGCCGACCCGGAAGGCGGTTCCTTGCGGCATGTCATTTCTCCTGGTAGAGGATCGGCCGGCCCTCGGCGTCGCGGATGGCCAGCGTCCCGTGGGTTATGGCGGTTGGCGCCTCTTCCGGCTCGACGGCGCCGCCGCCGGCCTTGCGGACCAGGAAGGCGATCAGCAGCGGGGCGAAGCGGTACAGGGCCAGGCCCTGGACCTTGACCGCGGTCGCGGCCAGGCCCAGGGCCATGCAGGCGATCGTCACCACAGAGCCGCCGCCCAGCGCCTGGGCCAGCAGGTAGCCGGCAAAGGCGGCCACGGCGTGCTCGACGGTCAGGAACCAGATGACGGTCGCTTTCTGGCGGATGAACTCGGACGGTACTTGGTACATGGCTTTCAGCCTCCAGTCTTCAGCTATCAGCTTTCAGCGGCCAGCCTTGGAAAGCCCCTGGCTGACCGCTGATTGCCGACTGCTGATAGCTATCCTCCGATGATGGCTGCGGCCAGGGTGGGCAGCAGGGTGAGGATGATGCCGCCGATGACCATGGTGGCCACGGCGGTGCGGTTGTGGGCCGACCAATCGGGAGCGATGGGCCGCAGCAGCAGGCCGAGGGCGACCACGGCCAGGCCGATCATGGCGATGCCCAGCTTGTAATCCTCGATCAGGCCCAGGATCGCGTCCAGGATAGGGATACCGGTCATGTGTGTCTTCTCCTCCTT
>DAOUGI010000019.1:0-149571 GCA_034429215.1 Anaerolineae bacterium
TCTGGACCGGCATGACCGACTATGTCAGTGGCGCGGCCGACCTGGACACCGTCCTCAAGGAAATCGACGCCACCTGGCCCAAGTAGTATCGACCTGAAGCAATGACTGCCAGCCCGCAATGGGCTGGCAGTCATTCCACCAAAGGAGTTGGACCATGGAACAATCCGATGCAATCGAAAAAAAGGCAGGACCGCTTGCCACGATCGTCAGCTGGCTGGGACGTCTGTTTGTGGCCGTCGTCATCCCCGCGATCGCTTTTTTCGTGCTCTATGAGGGCTTTATCTTCCTGCGCGGCAGCCAGTCGCCCAGGTGGGTGACGGCCCTGGTGGCCATCGTCTGGGGTGTCGGCGGGGTGGCGCTCCTGTATTGGGTGTTCAACGGCATCGTCGAAAGACTGCCGGACGCGTGGACACAACGGCTTCAGCCCTTTGTGTTCGTCGGTCCGGCCATGGCCATTCTCATCTGGTACCTGGCCCTGCCGGCGGTGCGCACCTTCTACCTGAGCCTTTTTGGCCGTGACGGCGTGCCCAAGGGCGTCGGCTTTTTCGAGTCCTTTACCACCGATGCTTTCGTTGGCCTCCAGAACTATGTGGCCGTGTTCAGCGAGCGCTTGCTGACCGAAGCCCTGCGCAACAACCTGATGTGGATCGTCTTTGGCAGCACCCTGTCCGTGCTGGTAGGGCTGCTCGTGGCAACGCTGGCCGACAAGAGCAAATTCGAGCGCGTCGCCAAATCGCTGGTCTTTCTGCCCATGGCCATCTCCTTTGTGGGCGCCAGCGTCATCTGGAACTTTATGTACGAGATTCGGCCGGGCGACGAGGCTCAGATAGGCCTGCTGAACGCCATCATCAAGGCCGTTGGCGGCAGCCCCTTTGCCTGGGACAAGGCGGTGGAGATTGCGCCATGGAATAACCTGTTTCTCATCCTGATCGTGATCTGGCTGCAGGCGGGATTCGCCATGGTGCTCTTCTCAGCGGCACTGAAAGGGATCCCAGAAGAGATCCAGGAAGCGGCCCGGGTGGATGGCGCCACCGAGATACAGGTTTTCTTCAAGATCATGATCCCCCATATCATGGGCACGATCATCACGACGTGGACGACTGTCGTCATCTTTACTCTAAAGATCTTTGACATCGTGTGGGTCATGACCGGCGGGCAGTACGGCACCCACGTGATCGCCACCCAATTCTACCGCCAGTCGTTCACCGCCCGTAATTCGGGCTATGGCTCGGCCATCGCCATCATCCTGCTCATCACCGTTATCCCGGTGATGATCTACAACTTGAAGCAGTTCAGGGAACAGGAGGCCTTCTAGCATGAAAAAGCGAAACTGGCTTGGCCCTGTGCTGGTCAATGGGGCGCTGCTGTTGGTGGTCATCATCTGGAGCATCCCCACGATCGGGCTGTTGGTCTCCTCCTTCCGTACCCGTTTTGACATCCAGACAACGGGCTGGTGGAATGTCTTTCCCCACCGAGAATGGCAGATGGTATCCACGGTCGATCCAAAGGCACTTGGCCTAGATCCTAACGGCGTAATGAGCGTAGAAGGCGTGCAGGGGACCTTCGAGGAGCTGCGTGCAGGTGTCCAGTCGCCGGATGGAGCGACACGCGTCACCTGGATTGGGAACAAACGCCTGGGCAGCATCGAAGTGCAAAAGCGCGTGTGGACCACCTCCTGGGATTTCACGCTCGACAACTACAAGCAGGTTCTCCTGGGCAGCGGTGTCGTGGCCAAGAATCCAGATGGTACGACAGAACTGCTGCCCGGTCAGGACATGTCGCAGGCTTTCCTGAATAGCATGGCCGTGTCGATCCCTTCAACGATCATCCCCATCCTGATCGCGGCCTTTGCGGCCTATGCCTTTGCCTGGATGAAGTTCCCGGGCCGGAAGGCCATGTTCATCCTGGTGGTCGGTCTTTTGGTCGTGCCGCTCCAGATCGCCCTGGTGCCGATCCTGCGTGACTATATGGCCATCAAGCTGAACGGCACATTCTTGGCTGTATGGCTGGCCCACACCGGTTTCGGCCTGGCCCTGGCCACCTATCTGCTGTTCAACTACATCCGTACCCTGCCCCGGGAAACCCTCGAGTCGGCGTTTATCGACGGCGCTTCCCACTTTACCATCTTTGTCAAGCTGATCCTGCCGCTGTCGGTGCCGGCCCTGGCTTCCTTTGCCATCTTTCAGTTCCTGTGGGTGTGGAACGACTACCTGGTGGCCCTGACCTTCCTCGGCGTCGATCCCTCCTACAAGGTACTCACCCAACGGCTGGCCGACCTGACCGGCACCTTTGGCAACCAATGGCAGTTGCTGACGGCCGGGGCCTTTGTGACCATGATCCTGCCGATGATCGTCTTTTTCGCGCTGCAACGCTACTTTGTGCGCGGGATGATGGCCGGGTCGGTCAAAGGCTAATGCCATAGATCAGTGCCAGATATCGGGAGTCCCGGCCTACAAGCAGGGCTCCCGATATCTGGAAACTTTTCTCCAATGCCTGAACAGAAGCAAAGCACCCTCGCCTTCGATTGGGCTTTCTTCTTCTATTGGCTAATGGCCACCGCGTCGGGTTGGCTGCTGGGCTGGCTGCTGATGCCGGCCACGGCCCTGGTGATAGCCGGGTTGGGCGCAGGGGTCATGCAGTGCCTGGTCCTGGTCCGCCGCATCCCCCACGTCTGGCGCTGGATCCTGGTCACGGCGGCCGGCTGGCTGGTGGGAGTGGGGATCGCCCTGTTTACCGTGCCGTCTGGGCTTGGGCTGCTGTCCGGCATCGTGATCGGAGCGACCGCGGGGATGGCCCAATGGGGCCTCCTCCGGTTCCACGTCCGGTGGGCAGGCTGGTGGATCGTGGTCAGTGTCCTGGCCTGGGCGACGGCGTTGAGCGTGGCGCCGCCCTCGGGGGAGATGGCGCTGCCGCCGATCGTGATGTCGGGTGTGATGGCTGCAGTGCCGACTGGGCTGGCCATGGAGCTTCTGCTGCGAAATTCGAAGGGGAAGGTAAAAGCCGGTGGAGCGTAAAGCCCGCAAAACGCTGGAGCGGCTGAGGCCGCGCTTCGAGCCGCTGCTGGAGCAGGTGGAGCCGGAAGCCCGGGAACTGTTCTGGCAGCGGGTGAACGAGCATTTCCCCCAAGCCTTTGCCCTGCTGCTGGAGCTGTATGGCAGCTACTACTCCTTCTTCTATCACCTGGAGGTGATCCTCAAGACGGTGGCGCGGGCGTATGTCGAGCGGCCGCCGGATCTGAAGGCGCTGGATGTCCAACGCGAAGCTGATCGGCTGTGGTTCCAGTCGGAGCAGATGGTGGGCGGGGTATGTTATGTCGACTTGTTCGCCGGCAACTTGGCGGGCGTCCGGGACAAGATCCCTTATTTCAAGGAGCTGGGGCTGACCTACCTGCACCTGATGCCGTTGTACCAGGTGCCGGAGATCAGCGACGGCGGCTACGCGGTGAGCAGTTACCGGGAGGTGAACCCGTCGCTGGGGAGCATGGAAGAGCTCAAGGGTCTGTCCAAGGCGCTGCGGGAGAACGGCATCAGCCTGACGCTCGATTTCGTGTTCAACCACACCAGCGACGAGCACGCGTGGGCGCAGAAGGCGCTGGCGGGCGACGAGGACTATCAGGACTATTTCTTCATGTTCCCCGACCGGAAGCTGCCCGACCAGTACGAGCGCAATCTGCGGGAGATTTTTCCCGAGCATGCGCCGGGGAGCTTTACCTACCGCCGCGAGCTGGACCGGTGGGTGTGGACGACCTTTAACCCGTTCCAGTGGGACCTGAACTACTCGAATCCGGCGGTGTTCGACGGAATGCTGAGCGACATCCTGTTCCTGGCGAACGCGGGGGTCGAGTTCCTGCGCCTGGACGCGGTACCCTTTGTGTGGAAGCAGATGGGCACGAGCTGTGAGAATCTGCCCCAGGTGCACACCATCATCCAGGCCTTCAATGCGCTGGCCAAGATCGCCGCTCCGGCCCTGGAGTTCAAGTCGGAAGCGATTGTCCACCCCGACGCCGTCGCCAGCTACTTTGGACAGGGAGACAGAGCCGGGCAAGAATGCGACCTGTCCTACAACCCGACGCTGATGGCGCTGCTGTGGGAATCACTGGCTACCCGCGAGGTCAAGCTGCTCAAGTACGCCATGCAGCGGCGCTTCCGCATCCCGGAGAACTGCGCGTGGGTAAACTATGTGCGGGTGCACGACGACATCGGCTGGAGCTTTGCCGACGAGGATGCCCAGGCGTTGTGGATCAACCCGTTCGAGCACCGCCAGTTCCTGAATCGATTCTACACCGGCCAGTTCGATGGAAGTTTCGCCACCGGCCTGCTGTTCAACTACAACCCGGCCACCAAAGATGCCCGCATCAACGGCACCTGCGCCTCGCTGGCCGGCCTGGAGAGCGCCCTCAAGATCCAGGACGACAAACAGATCGAGCTGGCCATCCGCCGCATCCTGCTGCTGCACAGCATCATCATCAGCATCGGCGGCATCCCCCTGATCTACATCGGCGACGAGCTGGGGACGCTGAACGACTATTCCTACCGGCAGAACAGCAGCAAGCTCGACGACAGCCGCTGGGTGCATCGCCCTGCCTTTGATTGGGAGCGGGCTGCCCGGCGGCACGATCCGGCCGGCATCGAAGGACGGGTATTCCGGCCCCTGGTACGGTTGATCCAGATCCGCAAGAGCCACCCGGTGTTTGGCGGGGGCAAGGCACAGGTGATCGACACCGACAACCCCAGCGTTTTTGGCTACATCCACTGGCATGCGCTGGACGGGCTGCTGGTGCTGGCCAACTTTTCAGAGCAGTCGCAGCAGGTGGAGATGGCCCGGTTCCGCACCTACGGGCTCAGGCCGGCCATGACCGACCTCATGAGTGAGGAAGAGGTCAACCTGGGGCGAAGCTACACGCTGCAGCCATACCAGTTCGTGTGGCTGGTGGAAAAGTGACCAGACCCTGTCATTCTGACATGCAGGGCCGACGGAGATCCCCATCAGGGGACTCGCGGCTGCGAAGCGAAGAATCTCTTCGTAATTAAGAGAGACCATTCACTTCGCTCAAGGCGACAAAAATGACGGTGCGATAGGCACCGACGAGCGCGACGAAACGGAGTAATGCTGTGATCTCGAACAATCCACTGTGGTATAAAGATGCCGTCTTTTACGAGGTCTTTTGCCGGGCCTTTGCCGACGGCAACGGCGACGGCATCGGCGACCTGCCGGGGCTGACGGCCAAGCTCGACTATCTACGCGACCTGGGAGTGGACTGCCTGTGGCTGCTGCCCATCTACCCCTCGCCCCTCCGCGACCACGGCTATGACGTGGCCGACTATACCGCTATCCACCAGGATTACGGCAATGTAGAGGACCTGCGCAGGCTGGTGGATGAGGCCCACCGGCGGGGCATGCGCTTTATCATGGACCTGGTCCCCAACCACACCTCCGACCGGCATCCCTGGTTCCAGGCCTCGCGCGACCCGTCTCACCCCCAACACGGCATCTATCGCGACTGGTACGTCTGGAGCTCCACCGACCGGCGCTACCGCGACGCGCGCATCATCTTCCTGGACACAGAAAAGTCGAACTGGACCTGGGACCCGCTGCGCAGGGCCTATTACTGGCACCGTTTCTTTTACCACCAGCCCGACCTGAACTATGACAACCCCGCCGTCCAACAGGCGATGCTCGATGTGGTCCGCTTTTGGCTGGACCAGGGCATCGACGGCCTCCGCGTCGACGCTGTGCCCTACCTGTACGAACGGGAAGGGACCAACTGCGAAAACCTGCCCGAGACCCACGCCTATCTGAAGCGACTTCGCGCCTTTGTGGACGGCTATGGGCCCGGGAAACTGCTCCTGTCAGAGGCCAATCAATGGCCGGAAGATGTGCGCCCTTACCTGGGCGACGGCGACGAGTTTCACATGAATTTCCACTTTCCGCTCATGCCGCGCATCTACCTGGCCCTGGCCCAAGCCGACCGGACGCCGATCGTGGAGATTATCAAGGTGCGCACGCCGCCGATCCCCGAGTCGTGCCAGTGGGGCACCTTCCTCCGCTGCCACGACGAGCTGACCCTGGAAATGGTCACCGACGAAGAGCGTCAGTTCCTGTGGAATTTCTACGCGCCCGAGCCGCGCATGAGGCTCAACCTGGGCATCCGCCGCCGGCTGGCCCCCCTGCTGGGCAACGACCGGGCCCGGATCGAGCTGGCCAACTCGCTGCTGTTCACCCTGCCCGGCTCTCCTGTCATCTACTACGGCGACGAGATCGGCATGGGCGACAACATCTGGCTGGAAGACCGGGACGGTGTGCGCACGCCGATGCAGTGGACCGCCGGGCTCAACGGCGGCTTTTCAAACGCCGATCCAGGCGCCCTGTACTGCCCGGTGCTGGACGATGAGACCTACGGCTACCGGCAGCTGAACGTCGAGGTCCAGCACGGCAACCCGGCTTCGCTGCTGAACAAGATGCGCGAGATGATCCGCATCCGCCACGCCCATCCTGCCTTTGGCCGGGGGGAGATCCAGTTCCTGGAACCGTCCAACCGGGCCGTCCTGGCCTATGTGCGGACGGACGGAGAAGAAACAATCCTGTGCGTGAACAACCTGTCGTCGGAGCGCCAGGCGGTCGAGCTCGACCTTGCCGCCTGGGCCGGGTCCAGGCCGGTGGACCTGTTCACCGGGCAGGAATGCGGTCCACTGACCGCCGCTCCCCGGCGGTTCGAGTTGCGCAGATACGAATATTGCTGGCTGCAGTTGCTCTGACAGACCGGCCTGCCAAGTGCGTCCTATGGGGAATATCCACAGCAAAACGGGCCGATCACATGAGCGGCCCTATGGGACCTGCTGGGGATAAAGGAGCGACCAGCCGCAACAGTGCTGTTACACGCCAAACATGGCCGCCAGCTCATCCAGGGCAGCCTGCTCCTTCTCATCGATGACCGACTTGCTGCCGATGCCCAAGAATCCACCGGTCTTGGTCTCCCCACCTCGCGGGCCATATCCAAAATCCACCGCTTAAAGCCGTCTGCCCCGGGCAGCGCCGAGGCGACCGCAGCCCCGTCGACCACAACCTGCTTCACCTCATCCCGGAGCGATTCCGGATCCCTATCTGCGGGAAGGGGGATTGGCGCTTGCATCAGGTCGACTTTGCGGGTATAATGGCCGCCAGGAGGGGATGGTGGCGACTGACGTTTATCAAAAACTGGCGCGATACCTGGACGACCTGCCGGGTGGCTTTCCGGCCACGGCGACCGGCGTCGAGCTGCGCCTGCTGCGCCGCCTGTTCACCCCCGAGCAGGCCGAGCTGGCCCTTCACCTGACCCTGCTGGCCGAGGAGCCGCGGGTGATCGCCCGCCGGGCCGGGATACCGGTCGAGGAGTCTGCCCGCCGCCTGGAGGAGATGGCCGGCAAAGGGCTCATCTACAGAACCCAGCCCAGAAACAAGCCGCCGCGCTACATGGCCTCCCAGTTTGTCGTCGGCATCTGGGAATATCACGTCAACAGTCTGGATGCCGGGCTGATCCACGATTTTGAGGAGTACCTGCCTGCCGTCGCCGACGCCAATGTGTGGCAAAAGGCGCCCCAATTGCGGACCATTCCGGTGGGGGAAAGTGCCAGCTCCGAGATGGCGGTCATGCCCTACGAGCGGGCAGAGGAGGTGGTGCGCCGCCACAGCCGGATTGCGGTCGCCCCCTGCATCTGCCGCCGCGAGCAGCGAATGGTTGGTCACGACTGCGGCAAGCCGCTGGAGACCTGCCTGGTCTTTGGCGGGGCCGCCGACTTTTACCTGACCAACGGGCTGGGCCGGGCCATCGGGCAGGAGGAAGCGCTGGCGATCCTGAAGCAGGCTGACCAAGCCGGGCTGGTCCTTCAGCCCGGCAACTCCAAACGCCCGCTGAACATCTGCGCCTGCTGCGGCTGCTGCTGCGGCGTACTGAGAAGCATGAAACGCTACCCCGCACCGGGCAGCCTGTTCGCTTCGCCCTTTGTGGCAGCCGCCGACCCGAGCACCTGCCAGGGCTGCGGCGCGTGCCTGGATCGCTGCCAGATGGAAGCGCTGCGGCTGGAGGATGACAGGATAGTCCTCGATGCGGACCGCTGCATCGGCTGCGGGCTGTGCGTCAGCACCTGCCCGACCGGTTCCCTGTGCCTGGTGCGCAAGCCAGAACCGGCCCAGCCGTACGTTCCCCGAGACGTCGTCGAGTCTGCCATCAGGCTGGGACGAGCCCGGGGCAAGATGACGATCGCCGGCATGATCGGGATGCTGGTCAGGTCGGGGGTGGACCGGCTGCTGGCCCCAAGATAGACCCATAGTGTCAGCCTGACAAACAGGCGGCATTTGTACAATAGGCGCTTTTGAGTTATGATTGCTCGCCTCACGGCAGAACCAGAACAACGAATAAAAGGAGACCCGATCGATGGCTTTTAACCTGCGCAACCGTAGCTTTCTCAAAGAGCTGGATTTCACACCGGAGGAGATCAAGTTCTTGCTCAAGCTCTCCGCCGAGCTCAAAGCGGCCAAGTATGGCGGCTACGAGCAGCCGCGCCTGGCCGGCAAGAATATCGCCCTGATATTCGAAAAAACTTCGACCCGCACCCGCTGCGCCTTCGAAGTGGCCGCCTACGACCAGGGCGCCCACGTCACCTACCTGGGGCCGGAGGGCTCGCAGATCGGCCACAAAGAGTCGATGAAGGACACCGCCCGCGTCCTCGGCCGGATGTACGACGGCATTGAATACCGCGGCTTTGCCCAGCAGACGGTCGAGATCCTGGCCCAATACTCGGGCGTGCCGGTGTGGAACGGCCTGACCGACCAGTTCCACCCTACCCAGACGCTGGCCGACGTCCTGACCATGATCGAGCACAGCGACAAGCCTCTCGGCCAGATTGCCTACTGCTACCTGGGCGACGCCCGCAACAACATGGGCAACTCGCTGATGGTCATGGGCTGCAAGCTGGGCATGGACGTCCGGTTGTGCGCCCCCAGGAGCCTGTGGCCGGCCGACGAGCTGGTCGAGACCTGCCGGGGGATCGCCGCCCAGACCGGCGCCCGCCTAACTCTGACCGAAAGCGTGAAAGAGGGGGTCAAGGGCGTGGATTTCCTCTACACCGACGTGTGGGTCTCGATGGGCGAGCCCAAGCAGGTCTGGGATGAGCGGACCAAGCTGCTGAAGCCCTACCAGATCAATATGGAGCTGGTGTCCAAGACCGGCAACCCCGAGGTCAAGTTCATGCACTGCCTGCCCTCCTTCCACAACCGCGAGACCAAGATCGGCGAAGAGATCTACCAAAAGAGTGGCATGGACGGGCTGGAGGCGACCGACGACGTCTTTGAGTCGGAGCACTCGATCGTCTTTGACCAGGCCGAGAACCGCATGCATACCATCAAAGCGGTGATGGTCGCCACCTTGGGGGCATAACCAGGCCAATGCCCTGTCATCTTACGCACCCGTCATCCTGAGCGCTAGCGAAGGATCTCTCCTGCTCTAGAAAAGAGGTAGAGTTGCCGGCAGATCCCTTTTCGACGTTGGTGCTGATCCTGTTGACTGCGGCCGACACGGTCGGCCGGCTGTGGCCCTACGTGGCGGGCGGCATCGCCGCCGCGGCTCTACTGTCGTGGGCCGCCCGCCGCTGGCGGGTGACCGTGCCGCTGGCGCTGCCCCGGCCGCTGGCCGCCTCGCTGGCAGTGGTCGCCGGCGCGGCCTCGCCTTTGCCGACGGCGGGAGTGGCGCCGGTAGTGCTGCAGATGCGCGGGCGAGGCCTGCCGCCGGGACCGGGACTGGCCTTTGTCCTGGCCTCGCTGCTGATCAACCCCCAGCTCTTTGTGCTGACTCTGGGCGCGTTGGGCCTGCGCTTTGCCCTGGCCCAGCTGGCGGCCGTGCTGGCAGTGAGCGCCGTCCTGGGCCTGATCTTTGACGTTAGGCGGCCGGCGCACTGTGTCGCGGAGCAGGACGGCCGCGAGGCGCCCTCCTCGGCGCCGATTGCCCGCCTGGCCGGGCACGTGGTTTTCTATTTCCTGGTCGGCGTGCTGGCCGGCGCTGCGATCCAGGTGCTGCTGCCCCGCCTGGGCGTGCTCGACTGGCTGGCCGGGCGCGGCTGGCTGTCGACGCCCCTGTTGGGCTGGCTGGGTGCGCCGTTGTACACCTGCGGTGGCAGCGCCGTGCCGCTGGCCCGCAGCCTGGGCCAGGCCGGCTTTAGCCAGGGCACCCTGCTGGCCTTCCTGCTGGTCGGGCCGGCCCTGCGCGGGACGTCGCTGGCCAGCCTGGGCTGTCTGCTCCCCAAACGGACGCTGATCGCCTGCCTGGTGAGCCTGGCGCTGGCCGCCGGGCTTGCCGGCTATGGCCTGGACTGGCTGCTGAGAGGGGCATCATGAGCCACAAGCGTTGGCGTTGGGCGTGTATCGTCGGGCTGCTGGCCCTGCTGCTGGCAGTCCGGGTAGCGCAAAGCCTGGCCGTGCCGTCGTACGCGCCAGAGGGGATGGCCCAGGTGGCGATCGTGCGGATCGGCGGTGACCTGGATGCGGCAGTCCGCCAGGCGGTAGCCAAAGCCGGCGGGCTGGACAAGGTGATCGAGCCGGGCGACACGGTGGTGATCAAGGTGAACATGGTGATGGATGCCTCGGCCGGCAGCGGCATGGTCACCGACCCGGCCGTGGCCCGGGCGGTGGTCCGGCTGGCCCGCGAGGCAGGGGCAACACAAGTGATAATCGCCGAAGGCACGGCGCAGTATGGCCAGGGCGACGCCAACCGCGACCGCGCCTGTACCCTGTCGGCCTTTCGCAACGCGGGGTATGATGCCGACGGCAACATGGTCGACGACGCCACCGGCGCGCTGCTGATCGACCTCAACGACAGCGGCGGCACCGACGGGCGAGACCCGGCCAAGGTCAGGCAGGTCACCATACCGATGGGGTTGATCCGCCAGGAGTACTGGCTGCCCAACGTCGTGCTCGATGCCGACGTGCTGATCAGCGTGCCGGTATTCAAGAACCATTACAACGCCGGGGTGACGCTGGGGATGAAGAACCTGGTCGGAATGCTGCCCAACGACATCTACCACGGGCCGGGCAACATCTATGGCAAGCACAGCCTGGATCACAGCCCGGTCAACCTGGACCGGCACATCGTCGATCTAAACCTGGCCCGCCGGCCTGATTTCGTGGTGGTCGACGGTCAGCGGGGGATGATCGACGGTCCGGTCGGCTCGCAGATCATCGAACCGCCCATGGGGCTGATCCTGGCCGGGAGTGATGTGGTGGCCCTCGATACGGTCGGTGCGCTGGTGATGGGCTATGACCCGCGGGCCATCCCCTACCTCCAGTTGGGCGCGCAGAACGGGCTGGGGATCACCGACATCGGCCACATCCAGGTGGCCGGCGTGCCGGTGGCCCAGGCCCGGCGCGATTTCCCGGCGCCTTATCCCGGTTCACCGGCCGTTCGCGCCGACGCCCAGCCGCCGTCGGCGGCGCTCAAGGCGCCCGGCGGGCAGCCTTGGTATGGCGCCGTGACAATCGAAGTGGAGGCCGGCGACAATGACGCGGTGGCCCGGGTGGAGCTGTACCTGGACGACAAGCGAGTGGGCCTGGCGCTGGCCTGGCCCTATCAGCTCAAGCTGGACACCGGCCAATACCCAGCCGGAGCCCACACCCTGCGGGCGGTCGTCTACGATCGCAGCCTCAACCAGACCGAGGCCGTCCAGGAGGTTCAATTCGCCGCGCCGACGGCCACTGCCACGCCGCAGCCCACGGCCACATCAACCCCGATCCCGCCAAGCGAGACACCCGCTCCGGCGGCAACGCCGGCTCCACCTTCGGCGACACCGGCCCCGCCGACTGATACGCCAGTGCCATCGCCTGTGCCAACTTTGCCGGTGACGCTCACTCCCACGGCTGTGGTCGTTCCCGCGACGATAGTGGCCTCGGTGCCCGATGAGCCGGCCAGCGTCGAGCCGGCCGGCCAGGCAGCGGAAAGTGGGCCACCCTTCCCAGAGTGGCTTCTGTATGTGGCAGGCGCTATCCTGGGCTGCTTAATCTTGGCCTTTGCCGGGCTGGCCGTGGCCGTCGCGAAGGGACGACAAAACAGCCGCTAACGGCGGTGGTTCAGAAGTACAATCCTGCCGCCGGGGGATGCCTGACGCAGGACAGGGGCGCCGCCAGCACAGCGCCCAATAGGTCAGATATGGTTGTGTGGCCTGCCGAAGGGGCCCCGGCAGGCCACATCTATCTTGCTCTAGTAGTTAACGACGCGCGGCAGCTTCTTGGCCTGTTCGATCCAGTCCCCGACCTGCTTTTGGGTGGGCGGCCGACGGACCAGCTTCTTCTCCACGTTGACCGCCAGCATCTTCTGGTACAGGTTCTCCGCGACGCGGCGCGCCAGCTCGACCACAGTATCCACCCCGGCCTCTTCGAGCAGGTCAGAGTATTCCGAGGCCACGCCCTTGATCCGGTACAGATCGACGTGGTTGACCCACTCCAGGATCAGGCCATGGCTGATGCCTGTCTGTTCCTCAAGAGCCTTGCGGCCCTGGGGCGTAGCGCCTTTTTCCAGCAATATCTCAGTCTTGGTAATGCCGGCTTCAACCAGCTTGGCGGCATAAACTGGGCCGATTCCTTCCACATCCATGATTCTTGCCATTGCAGAAACTCCTTTCAGACGATGATCTTGACTGCAGGTCAGTTTTGCAGTTGATACAAACTTTGTACCACACATCGGCGCAAAATGCAAAAGTCGGGGGCACAGTCTCTCCGATCGCGCACCTTTGACACGCGTCAAGTCCTATGCTATCATGGTCGGGCGCCCAAGAAGCGAGGTGTCATTATGTCGCTCACGGCCGGCGCGGCATGCCCAAGGAGCATAGATCAATGGATGGTGATGCTAGAGTTCAATTCCTGATCGGTGAGCGGCTCTATCTGCGGCCGCTGGAAAAGGAAGACCTTGCCCACATCCGGCGCTGGGCCAACGACTCCGAGATCCGGCAGTTGACCGGCGAGGTAACGCCCATGAGCCAGGCCGGCGCGGACGAATTCATGGAAAGGGTCCGCACTGACAAGGAGCGGGTGTGGTTCGCCGTCGTGCTGAAGGAAGGCGACCGGGTGATCGGCGAGGCCGGCCTGCTGCGCATCTTTTGGCCGTGGCGGGCGACCGACCTCACCATCATCATCGGCGACAAAAAGGCGTGGGGCCAGGGCTATGGCAGTGAGGCGATCCGCCTGCTGCTCGACTATGCTTTTGGTTACCTGAACATGCATCGCGTTTCTCTCGGCGTTGTCGGCTTTAACCGGCGGGCCCTCCGCTTTTACGAAAAGGTAGGCTTTAAGCAGGAGGGCGTCCAGCGCGACGGCTACTACTACGACCACACCTACCACGATTTTGTGATGATGAGCATCCTGGAAGACGAATTCCGCGCCATTCGGCAAGGGGAAGGAACAGGGTCATGACCGGCAAGGCTTTTCAGGACTATTATCCCGACAATGTCGCTCACTGCTACGGCTGCGGCCGGCTGAACGAGCAGGGGTTGCAGATCAAGAGCTACTGGGATGGCGACGAGGCGGTCTGTACCTTTACCCCCCGGCCCCACCACACCGCCATCCCCGGGTATGTCTATGGCGGGCTGATCGCGTCGCTGATCGACTGCCACTCCACCGGCACGGCGGCAGCCGCCGCTTACCGCGCCGCGGGACGAGCCATGGACACCGAGCCACCCTTCCGCTTTGTGACCGGCTCGCTCCACGTGGACTATCTAAGGCCGACCCCCCTCGAGGGGCCGCTGACCGTGCGGGCCCAGGTCAAGGAGATCAAAGGCCGCAAGGTCGTCGTGACGTCCCAGCTATACGCCGGAAATGAGCTATGCGCCCGGGGTGAGGTTGTCGCCGTCCAGATGCCCGAGCACCTGCTGGCCTAGTGCCGGCAGTCACACTCGCATTCGCCGTGCTGGCAGTCACAGGCGACGGCAACCACATCGATCTCTACCCGTGCGGCCATCGGCAGCGCCGCCACCTGCACCGCCGAGCGAGCCGGCGGTTCCTCGGCAAAGTACTCGGCATAGACGGCGTTCATCGCCGGCCATTCCTGGATGTCCTGCAGGAACACGGTCGTCTTGACCACATGCTTCAGGCACGACCCGGCCGACTCTACAATCGCCTTGATATTCTCCAGGGCCTGGCGGGTTTGGGCCTCAATGTCGGGACCGGCAAATTTCCGGGTCTCGGGCACCAACCCCAACTGCCCGGCGCTGTAGATCAGGTCGCCCACCCGCACCGCCTGCGAGTAGGGTCCCAATGCCGCGGGTGCCTTGTCGGTAGCTATTATCTGCTTGCTCATGGTTTTCCCCTCGTCACCGAATAATGTCATCTGGCGCAGGTCTGGCTGCGGCCGCCGTCGATCGAGCAGGAGATGCCGGTTATCCACCCCGCTCGGGGCGAGGCCAGAAAGTAGATCAGCTCCGCCACCTCTTCCGGCTGGCCCACCCGGCCCAGCGGATGGGTAGTCTTGCTGTGCTCCAAGAACTTGTCGTATGCCTCCTCGGCCATGCCACCGGCGCGGTGCAGATTGGTGACGACCACGCCGGGGTTGACGGCGTTGACCCGCACCCCCTTGCTCGCCACCTCTAGCGCGACGCAGTGGGTGAGCTGGTCGACCGCTGCCTTGCTGGCACAGTAGGCCAGGATGCCGGGAAAAGCGCGGATGCCGGTCACACTGGATACATTGACGATGGCTCCGCGGCGCTCGACCAGGTATGGCAGCGCGCACTGGATCAGGTAAAAGGGCGCCCGGGCGTTCAGATTCATCATGTAATCCCAATCCTGGAGCCGGGTAGTCTCGATCGAGCCGCTGGCGAGGATGCCCGCTGCGTTGACCAGCACGTCGATCCTGCCAAACGAGCCAACCGTCTCGCGCACCACCCGCTCGATCTCGGCCTCGTCGGTGATATCGGCGGCGATGGCCTTGGCCTGCCCGCCCTGCGCTTCAATCGCCTGGGCCACCTCCGCCAGCTCCGCAGCCCGCCGGGCCACGATCGCCACCTGGGCGCCTTCGGCAGCAAACCTCAGTGCGGTAGCCCTCCCAATACCACTGGTCGCGCCGGTGACCAGCGCGACCTTGCCTTCCATCTCGCTCACCGATCTATTTTCCTTTCTTGGTACCGGAAAACAGGGAATAGTAGTGGATCAGCGTCTCGATCCCTTGGTAGAAACAGGCCAGGTTGATCTTTTCGTTGGGCGCGTGGTTGTTGTCATCGGGCAGGCCAAAGCCGATCATAACGATCGGCACGCCGAGCAGATCCTGGAAATCACGGACAATCGGCACGGTGCCGCCACCCCGCTCAAAAGCCGGCGAAAAGCCCGTGCCGAGCCGGTAAGCTTCGGCCGCCGCCAGGACCGCCGGTCCATGCAGGTCGACGATCACGGGGCGGGCGGCTCCCAAGGTGCGCACCTCCAGCTCGACCGTGCGTGGGGCACTGGCTCGCAGATATGCCTCAAAGAGCCTGGCGATTTCCCCTGGATCCTGGTCTGGGACCAGGCGCATGCTGACTTTGGCTGCGGCGCGGGCGGGGATCACCGTCTTTTTGCCCGCCGCGACAAACCCGCCGGGCATGCCGTGAATGTCCAGGGTAGGCCGGGCGCAGGCGCGCTCTGTCGCCGTGTACCCCTTCTCCCCGGCCAGTGCCGGCACGCCGGCCAAAAGGCGCAGTTGCTCATCGGTGACAGGCAGGCGAGCCAGCAGCATCCGCTCCTCGTCGCTAAGCGGCCGCACCCGGTTGTAAAAGCCCGGAATGAGCACACGATGGCTAACCGGATCTGTTAGCTGCGCCAGGAGGCGGACCAACACGTTGAACGGGTTATCCACTACCCCACCGAACGTGCCAGAGTGCAGGTCCTGGGTCGGGCCGCGCACCTCCACTTCCATGTAGGTCAGACCCCGCAGGCCATAACTGATCAGCGGCACTTGTGGGCTGAGCATGGCCTGATCACAGATCATCACGGCGTCGGCGACAAACATCTGGCGGTGGCTCTCGACAAAGGGGGCCAAATTAGGACTGGTGATCTCCTCTTCGCCCTCAAACAGGAGCTTGAGGTTGATCGGCAGCCGGCCGCCGCCTTTAAGATGGGCTTCTGCGGCAGCGACGATGGCAAAGATCTGCCCCTTGTCATCTGACGCGCCGCGGGCAAATAGGTCACCGCCCCGAACCGCCGGCTCAAAGGGCGGCGTGTGCCACTCGGTCAGCGGATCGACCGGCTGGACGTCATAGTGGCCGTAGGCCAACAGCGTTGGCGCCTGTGACCCGGCGCCCAGCCACTCGGCGTAAACCACCGGGTGCCCACCGGTGGGCATGACCTCTGCGGGCTCCATGCCGATCCCCTTGAGATAATCGGCCAGCCACAGGGCCGCCCGCTCCATATCCGGCTTGTGCTCGGCCAGTGTGCTGATGCTTGGAATGCGAAGCAGGTCGCTCAGCGAGCCCAAATGCTGTTGGCGACGGTCTCGGGCATAGTTCAACGCAGCGTCTGTCACAGCCTATTCCTCTCGTCAGGCCTCACCTAATTGAAGCCATTGCCGATAGCATACCACAGGACAGCACTGCCGTCAACAAGCATGGGATTGGACGCACATGGCTTTTCCGCGGCCCAGGTTTGCCTGGGCAGCAAATCTGGGCTATACTTGGTTTCTAAACATGTTCACAGATTGAGCGAGACAAGGATGTCATATGATCTGATCATTCGCAACGGAACAGTCTACGATGGATCTGGATCGCCCCCTTACACCGGCGATCTGGCCGTCCAGGGCGATACCATCGCCGCAGCCGGCCGGTTGGGCCGCGTGCGGGGCCGGGTGGAGATCGACGCAAGAGGGCTGGCCGTAGCCCCCGGTTTCATCAACATGCTGAGCTGGGCCGGTGTGTCACTGATCGAGGACGGCCGGTCGCAAGGTGACATCCGCCAGGGCGTGACGCTCGAGGTAATGGGCGAAGGCTGGTCGATGGGGCCGCTGAGCGAGGCGATGAAACGGGAGACTCTCGAGCGCCAGGGCGACATCCGCTACGACGTGGCCTGGACAACGCTGGGCGAATACCTGGATCACCTGGCAGCCCGCGGCGTCTCGACCAATATCGCCTCCTTCGTCGGCGCGACGACCGTCCGCATCCACGCCCTGGGCTATGCCGACCGCCCTGCCACGCCGGTCGAATTGGATCAGATGCGTGCCCTGGTCCGCCAGGCGATGGAGGAGGGCGCGGTCGGCGTCGCCTCGGCGCTGATCTACGCCCCGGCCTGCTATGCCCCGCCTGACGAGCTGGTCGCCCTGGCAGCCTGCGCTGCCGAATATGACGGCCTGTATATTTCTCACATCCGTAACGAGGGCGCCCACATCCTCGATGCCCTGGACGAGCTGATCGCCGTCGCCGTCCAGGCCCGCATCAGGGCCGAGATCTACCATCTGAAAGTGTCGGGCCGTGACAATTGGGACAAGCTCGACGCCGTGGTGGCCAAGATCGAGGCCGTCCGCGCCGCGGGACACCGGATCACCGCCGACATGTACACCTATCCTGCCTCGTCGACCGGCCTGGACGCCGCCATGCCTCCCTGGGTGCAGGAAGGGGGCCATCGCGCCTGGATCGAGCGGCTCAAGGACCCGGCCATTCGCCGGCAGGTTGTGGGCGAGATTGCAGCTCCCAGTGGCGAGTGGGAGAGCACCCTCCAGGCCGCCGGCTCGGCCGACAACGTGCTGTTGGTCGGCTTTAAAAGCGCGGCGCTCAAGCCGCTCACCGGCAAGACGCTGGCCCAGGCGGCGGCGCTGCGGGGAAAAACGCCCGAAGAGACGATCGTCGACCTGGTGATCGAGGACGACAGTGACGTAGGTTGCGTCTATTTTACCATGTCAGAGGACAATGTCCGGCGGCAGATCGCCCTGCCGTGGGTCAGCTTTGGCTCCGACGCCCAGTCGATGTCGGCCGAGGGCCTCTTTCTGAATTCCAGCACCCACCCGCGCGCCTATGGCAACTTTGCCCGCCTGCTGGGCAAGTACGTCCGCGACGAAAAGGTCATCCCTCTGGAGGAGGCGATCCGGCGCCTGACGTCGTTGCCCGCTGCCAACCTCAAGATCGAGCGCCGGGGGATGCTGGCCCCCGGTTATTTCGCCGACGTCGTCCTGTTCGATCCGGCGATAATCCAAGACCGGGCGACCTTTGACCGGCCGCACCGGTACGCGACCGGCGTCGTCCACCTGTTCGTGAACGGCGTCCAGGTTCTCCGCGACGGCGAGCACACCGGCGCCCGTCCCGGCCGCGTGGTGCGCGGTCCCGGCTACAAAGGAAAAAAGAATGCCTGATTTCAGCGATCTGGAACAAAAGATACAGGCAGCGATGCAGGCCGGCCACGTGCCGGGCCTGGCGCTGGCTGCCGTCCAGGACGGCAAGGTTATCTACGCCCAGGGCTTTGGTGTTGCCAGCGTCGAGACCGGCCTGCCGGTGACGCCCGATACCCTGTTCCGCATCGGCTCGATCACCAAGTCGTTGACCGCCACAGTGGTCATGCGCCTGGTCGAGGCCGGCAAGCTCGACCTAAACCGTCCGGTGCGCGAGTATCTCCCGTGGCTTGCCTTTAGCGACGAGAGCGCCGCCGAGCGGATCACCCTCCGCCTGCTCCTCAGTCATTCGGCCGGACTGCCGACCGATCACAGCCCCATCGGCCGGCGTGACCCAGGGGCACTGGAAACCTATGTTCGCGGCCAGATCCCCACTTACCGGTTCATCGCCCCGCCCGGCAAGCTGTACTCTTACGCCAACCCCGGCCCTCGGCTGGCCGGCTACATCGCCCAGGTGACCGGCGGCCGGCCCTACACCGAGCTGATGCAGGATCTGGTTTTTGACCCGCTGGAGATGCGGCGCACTACCTTCGATCCAACGGTGGCCATGACCTATCCCTTGGCCCAGTCGCACGACCTGACCGGCGACGGCGCACTGTCCGTCCAGCACCGCTATGCCGAAGATGCCAGCGGCTATCCGTCGGGGTTTGCCATCTCAACCGTGCTCGACCTGGCCAACTTTGCCCTGATGCAGATGGATGGCGGGCGGTTCGGCGGCCGGCAGATCCTGTCACCCCAGTCGGTGGCCGAGATGCAGGCCGTCCAGGCGGATCGTTACACGACCACGGACGCGGCCTATGGGCTGGGCTTTTTCCTGGACGCCTACAAAGGCCTGCGTCGTGTGTGGCACAGCGGCGACATCAGCACCTTTGGCAGCAAGCTGGCCATGATCCCCAGCGCCGACGTCGCCGCCGTGCTGCTGGTTAACCGTACCCACGGCTTCTGGGGCAAGATGGACGAGATCATCGACGGCCTGCTGGACCGGCTGCTTGACCTTCCGCCCGGCCCGGCCCCCGAGCCGCCGGCCATCGAGCCGGATCGGTCGGCGTGGCCCCGCTTCACCGGCTCTTACCTCGGCGATTGGACCGGCATGGCGACGATCCGGACCGCCGATGACCGGCTCTCGCTGGATTGGAACGGGGCGATCATCCCCCTGAGCGCCTACCGGGACGACGTCTACTTTGGGCGCAAGCCGGGCAGCGGTGCGGCCGTCTCGGTCGGCTTTGTCCCTGAAGGGGGAAAGGACACGCGCTACCTGATGCTCGACAGCTCCCCCTGTGAGCGTTTCGAGCCCGACCGGTCGTTCAGGCCCGATCCGGCCGCCTGGGCCGCCTACGCCGGGCGGTATGCCGGCGACGACACGCTGACCATATGGGTCAGTGGCGGCCGCCTCATGGTCCACTCGGCGAATGAAGGGGTAGAGATGCCATCTGTGGCCCTGAGCAACACCCGCTTTGCCTGCGACGTGGGGCTGCTCGAATTCCAGGTGGCTGCCGACGGCCGCGTGCCGGCGATCAAGTTCGGCAGGGTCTATACCCTCCTGCGGGAATGAACGATCGCCTGACGGCATGAGGGTGTGGAGCTTTGCCTTGCCGCGTGGAAAGGAATCTGCCCGGATGGACAAATCTACTCTGGCCCAAAGTCACCCCGTCACGTCCGATCCCTATTTCACCTTGATGGCCGACGCCGAAGGTGTGGGTTATGTCCACTGCGGCGACGGCGTCCTGGTGGTGCCCCTCACCGCCGGCGGCGAGGTGCTGCTTGCCATAGAGTATTCGCCGGCGTTTGGCCGGGAGATCCTGACCCTGGTAAGCGGATCGGTGGACGAAGGCGAGTCGCCAGAGGAAGCGGCCAACCGCGAATTGCAGGAGGAGCTGGGCTGGCGCGCCGAGCGCGTCGAGTTCCTGGCCGAGCTGCACCCCTTCAAGTACCTCGACTCGCGGCAGTTCCTGTTCCTGGCCCAGGGGTTGGTTCCCGGCCGTCTTCCAGGCGACGAGGATCATCCGGTGCATGCCCGGCGCATCCCTTTGGACGGCTGGCCGGCGCTTTGCTTGCGCGGCGAGCTCCAGGATGCCCTTGCCATCGCCGCCCTCAGCCTGGCACAACGTCATCGAGCAGCCCCGGGCGAGCCGCCGCCCAAAGGCCCGATTTCTTGATTTGACATTTTCCGACAAATATGGCATAATCGCTGTCGCAAACAGACATTAAGCGAGGGCTGCATGTCTGAATTGGACAAGGTCGATCAAGCCATCATCAGGCTCCTGATGCAAGACGGACGGATGTCCAGCGCCGAGATCGCGCGCCGCATAGGCAGCATCTCGGAGCGGTCCGTCTGTCGTCGTTTAGAGCGGCTTCTCAACGACGGCGTGATCCAGGTCAGCGCCATCACCCACCCCCGTAAGGTCGGCTTTGAAGTAATGGCCGACGTCTGGATAGAGATCGAGCCGGGTCGCGTTCTGGACGTGGCCCGCAAGATGGCCGAATTCCAGCAGGTCAGCTACGTGGGCTGCTCAACCGGCGAGAAGGACCTCAGCATCCAGGTGTACGCCCGCGACAATGCCGACCTGTACCGGTTCGTGACCGAGGTCATCGGCAATATCCCGGGCGTCAGGAAAACCAGCACGGTCCTGGTTCCCCTCGTGCTCAAGGATGTCTACGACTGGCACATCCCCGAGCCCGTGTCCACAGACAAAAACAAGGGTGGACGCTAAGAGCCATGGTAACTATGAATCTGATGAGGAGTCAGACGAGATGAACGTCAACATGGAAAAATCTCGCGCCTTGTGGCGCCGGGCAGCCAAGGTCATGCCCCTTGGCGTCAACTCTAACTTTCGTTACTGGGGCGATGACCAGACACCCTACGTCAAGCGGGCTGAAGGCGCCTACCTGTGGGATGTGGACGGCAACCGCTACCTCGACTACCGGCTGGCCTTTGGACCGATCATCCTCGGCCATGCCCATCCCCAGGTCAACGCCGCAGTGTGCGATGCCGTCAACGACGGCTCGCTGTACGCCATGACCAGCGAGCGAGAAGTGCGCGTCGCCGAAAAAATCGTCGCCATGTGCCCCGGCGTTGAGATGGTCCGCCTGTCCAACACCGGCACCGAGGTAACGATGCACGCCCTGCGCGTCGCCCGGGGCTATACCGGCCGGGAAAAAGTGATCAAATTCGAAGGTCAGTACCACGGCTTTCACGACTACCTGCTCTTTTCAACCTACAGCGAGGCCAACACCTACGGCAGCCGGCGCAGCCCGATCCCGGTGCCCTCTACCTCTGGCATCCCAAAGGCGCTCCACGACCTGGTGATGACCGTGCCCTGGAACGATTTTGAGATCCTGGAAGAGACACTGCGCCGGGCCTGGTTCGAAACGGCGGCGATCATCGTCGAGCCGCTGCTGGGCAACTGCGCCGGCATCGAGCCGGCGCCTGGTTGGCTGGAGTTTATCCGGGAAAAGTGCACCGAATATGGCATCGTCTTTATCCTGGACGAGGTCAAGACCGGCTTTCGCCTGGCGCGGGGCGGGGCGCAAGAGTTTTACGGCGTCACCCCCGACCTGACCACCTACGCCAAGGCGCTCGGCAACGGTTATCCGATCGCCGCCTTGGGCGGCAAGAATGAGATCATGGGGGTGATCGGCCACGGCGTGGCCCAGGGTGGCACCTTCAGCGGCAACGCCGTCGGCGTGGCTGCCGCCGACGTGACGCTCGACCTGCTCCAGAACGAGCCGATCCTGGAGACGATCGCCGCGCGCGGGCGCAGGCTCCAGGCCGGCCTGAAGCAGATTTTCGACGGCGCCGGTATCCCGGCCAACATCCACGGCCACCCGGCCATGTTCGGCTTTAGCATCGGCATCGACATGCCCAAGAATCAGCGCGAGTGGGCCCACAGTGACCGGGCCTACTACCTGCGGCTCATGGAGGCCGCCTACGAGCGGGGAGTCATGCCCGACTATGACCCACGCGAGCCGTGGTTCCTGTGCTACGCCCACACCGACGCCGACATCGACGAGACGCTGAACGTCATGGCCGATGCGGTCAAGATAGTAAAACGATAACCATCAACCATTGGAGGTGACTATGCCCAAGAAGCAAACCATGACCGCTGCAGAGATTGTCCGCCTGAACAAGGAATACACCCTCTTTTCCTGGTCGGCGCAGGCGGCGGTCGATCCGATCCCGGCCGTACGGTCCGAGGGCGTCTATTTCTGGGATGCGGACGGCAAGCGCTACCTCGACTTTTCGTCCCAATTGGTCAACGTCAACATCGGCCACCAGAACCCAAAGGTGGTACAAGCCATCCAGGACCAGGCGGCCAAAATGTGCTTTGTCCAGCCGGCGCTGGCCACCGAGCCGCGCGGCGTCCTGGGCCAGATGCTGGCCGAGCGGACCCCCGGCAGCCTCAAGAAAACCTTCTTCTGCCTGGGCGGCGCCGAGGCCAACGAGAACGCGATCAAGATCGCCCGCTGGTACACCGGGCGGCGCAAGATCCTGGCCCGCTACAAGTCGTACCACGGCGCCACCCACGGGGCCGTGGCCCTCACCGGCGACTATCGCCGCTGGGCTGTCGAGCCGACGATGCCCGGCGTGGTGCACGTCTTTGACCCCTACTGCTACCGCTGCACCTTTGGCCGGACGCGCGACACCTGCCACCGTGAGTGCATCACCCACATCGAAGAGGTGATCCGCTCCGAAGGGCCCGACAACATTGCCGCCATCTTCCTGGAGGGGATCACCGGCACGAACGGCATCCTGATCCCGCCCGACGACTACTGGCCGTCCATCCGCCAGATCTGTGACAAGTATGGCATCCTGCTCGTGGACGACGAGGTGATGAGCGGCTTTGGCCGGACCGGCAAGTGGTTCGCCGTCGATCACTGGGGCGTCGCCCCCGACATCATGACCATGGCCAAAGGGCTGACCAGCGGCTACGTGCCGCTCGCGGCGGTGGTGGTGTCCGAGCCAATCGCCCGCTTTTTCGAGGACAAGGTGCTGTACGGCGGGCTGACCTACGGCAGCCACCCGCTGGGCTGCGCTGCCGGCGTGGCCACAGTGCAGGTCTACGAAGAGGAAGGGCTGATCGACAATTCGGCCCGCCTGGGGCAGTTCCTGGGTCGGCGGCTGGAAGAGCTCAAAGCCCGCCATCCATCGGTCGGCGACGTGCGCTACGTCGGCCTCTTCTCGGCCATCGAGCTGGTCAAGGACCGGGCAACCAAGGAGCCGCTGCCCGCGGCGCCGCTGAACAGGTTCCTGCGCGAGCAGGGGCTGTTCGGCTTCCTGCCGATCAACCTGATCTTTGTCACGCCGCCGCTGTGCATCAACCAAGCCCAGCTCGACGAGGGTCTGGCCCTCATCGACCGGGCGCTGGAGATCGCCGACCAATCCTACACGGGAAAGTGAGGGGACTATGACCGACCGAGCATACGACGATGCCATCGCCTACTCCCGCCGTTGGTTGGATATCATCCACCAGGAAACGCTGGCCACAGCCGAGGCGCAGGCGATCATCGCCGAGACGCGCAGCAACTTTGCCGAGCACTTTAACTCCGGGTTCCTGGAATACCGCAAGTCGGTTACCGAGGCCGGCGACTGGACGGCCGTAGAGTGGACCGGCCGGGGAGCCACCTTCTACGACGTCCTGGGCCGGGAGTACATCGACTGCCTGGGCGGCTACGGCTTGCTGAGCCTGGGCTGGTCGCACCCCAAGGTGGTAGATGCCGTCCGGGCGCAGTTGGGCCGCACCCCCATGCCCAGCCAGGAGTTGCTGGACCCGCTGCGCGGCGTCCTGGCCCGCCTGCTGGCCGAGATCACCCCCGGCGACATCCGGTACTGCTTCTTTGTCGCCAGCGGCACCGAGACGATCGAAGGGGCCATGAAGCTGGCCAAGATGGCCACCGGTCAGCCCGGCTTTATCGCCGCGTTGGGCGGCTTTCACGGCAAGACCACCGGCAGCCTGAGCCTGATGGGCAAGTCGCTCTTTCGCGAGCCGGCCCTGCCCCTCTACCCCTACGTCCACCACGTGCCTTACGGCGACGCCGACGCCGTCGAGCGGCAGCTCGACGCCTGCCGTGCGGTGGGCGAGGGGATCGCCGCTGTGGTCATGGAGCCGATCCAGGGTGAAGCAGGCGCCATCGTCCCACCCGACGATTTCTGGCCCAAGCTGCGCCAGATCTGCGACGCCTACGAGGTGCTGCTGATCGCCGACGAAGTGCAGACCGGCCTGGGGCGGACCGGTGCCCTGTGGGGCGTCGACCACTGGGGCGTGGCGCCCGACATCATGTGCATGGCCAAATCGTTGGGCGGTGGCGTCATGCCGATCGGCGCCTTTTGCGGCACCGCCAAGGTATGGCAGATCATGATGGATCCCAACCCGTTCATCCACACCACTACCACCGGTGGCGGCCCGCTGGCCTGCGCCGCGGCCATCGCCGCCGTCAACGTCGTCCTCGAGCAGCGACTGTGGGAGCAGGCTGCCGAGAAGGGGGCCTACTTTAAGGGAGAACTGGAAAAGCTGGCCCACAAATACCCCGTCATCTACGACCGGATCACCGGCAAGGGGCTGCTGATCGGCCAGCATTTCCACAACGACAAGGTCGGCTACAGGGTGGCCGCCGGCCTCTTCCGCCGTGGCGTCCTGGTCGCCGGCACCCTGAACAACGCCCGGGTCATCCGCATCGAGCCGCCCTTGATCATCACCCGGCAGCAGATAGATACAGTTTTGGACCGGCTGGCCGACACGCTGGCCGAAGTGAGCAAAACAATCTAAAAAAATAGAGGAAAGGAGATTCGACAATGGAGTACGAATACGCAGGGTTGATCATCGGCGGGATAGTCATCATCCTGCTGGTCCGCTTGGGCATCGGCTATTGGGCCTCCAAGCGGGTGGAGACCACCGTCGACTATGTGGTGGCCGGGCGGCGGCTGCCGCTGTGGATGGCGGCCCCCTCGATCATGGCTACCTGGTTCGCCGCAGAGACCTTGATGGGATCGAGCGCCGAAGCCTACCAGTACGGCTTCCAGGGCGTCGTCTTTGACCCCTTTGGGGCGACGATGTGCCTGGTCATCGCCGGCATCTTTGTCGTCCGCCTGGCCCGCCGGGCCCAATACCTGACGATCATGGACTTTTTCGAGCATCGCTACGGCAAGTTCATGTCGATCATGGGCACCGTCACCCAGATCATCACCTACTTTGGCTGGACGGCAGCTCAGATCGTCGCCGGGGGGGCCATCCTCGAGGCGCTGCTGGGCTGGCCGATTACAACCGGGATGATCCTGGTGGCTACGGTCGTGACCCTGTACACCATGCTGGGCGGCCTGTGGGCCGATACGGCGCTCGATTTCATCCAGATGTTCCTGACCTGCGCCGGCTTGATCCTGATCATGGCCGGCATCATCAGCAGTGTGGGCGGCCTGCGCGAGATGTTCAACATGGCCGGCGCGCAGTATATCTCCCAGCCCTTTGCCCTGTGGCCGACCAAAGATGAGGGCTACTTTGGCTACTTTGGCGCGCACGGCACCTTCTACTACATCGCCGCCTGGCTTGCCCTGGGCCTGGGCGCCATCCCGGCCCAGGACTATCTGCAGCGCACCTGCGCCGCCAAGAACGAGTCGATTGCCGTCAAGGCCACCTTCCTGGCGGGGCTGCTCTACCTGTCATTCGGCGTCCTGTCACCGATAATCGGCGTGACCGCCTATGGCGTGCTTGGTCCCGAGCTGGAGGGCAGCCAGGTCGAGTTTGTCCTGGTGTCGATGGCCTTTAAGGTGCTGCCTCCCCTGCTGGTCGCCGTCTTTATCGCCGCCCTGGCCTCGGCCCTGATGAGCACCTCCGACAGCTCGATGCTGGCCGGCGCGACGATGTTCACCCAGAACATTGTCAAGACTCTGAAGCCGGACCTCACCGACAAAAGCCAGTTGATGCTAACCCGGGTCAGCCTGGCGGCCAGCGGCGTCATAAGCCTTCTGATCGCCATGTATGCGGGCACGATCTACAAACTGGCCGTGCTGAGCAACACCTCGATCCTGGTCGGCATGGCCGCCCCCTACCTGATCGGCATGTACTGGAAAAAGGCCAACCACATCGGTGCCCTGGCCTCCTTCTTCTCCGGTGTGATCTCGTGGGTCGCCCTGGCCTTCTACTATTACCCCGCAACGCTCGAGGTGTGCGAAGGTGTGGCCGAGGATGCCACCTGGGATGCCATCTACATCAGCTCGTTCCCGGCCTTTGCGATCTCTGTGGTGGCCCTGATCGTCGTTTCGCTGCTGACCCAGAAAAAGGACCCGCCCAAGGTGCTCACCGACATCAACGGCAAGCCGGTCGACATGCGCAACCCGTTGGGGCTCAACGTCCTGTTCAAGCGTGAAAGGAATGCAGAATGAAAGTACTTCTCGTCGGAGTGGGCGGCGTGGGCGAGACGATCGCCGTCATGGCCCAACGCCTGCCCTGGATCAAACAGATTGTCCTGTGTGACTATAACTCGGAGCGGATCGCAGAGGTCGCTGCCAAGCTGCACGACCCGGCCAAGTATCCCCAAGAGTGGGTAGATGCCAGCGACCAGCAGCAGATCGTCAACCTGGCCCGCAAGTACAAGGTGGACCTGATCCACAACGCGGTCGACCCGGTGTTCAACGAGCAGATCTTTGACGCCGCCTTTGAATATGGCTGCACCTACATGGACATGGCCATGACCCTGTCGGAGCCGCATCCCACCGACCCCTTCCACCAACCGGGCGTCAAGCTGGGCGACTATCAATTCGACCGGGCCAAAAAGTGGGCCAAGAAGGGCCTGCTGGCCCTGGTCGGTATGGGCGTAGAGCCGGGCATGGCCGACGTCTTTGCCCGCTACGCCGCCGATCATCTCTTTGACGAGATCGACGAGATCGGCGTGCGCGACGGCGCCAACCTCGAAGTGCGCGGCTACGAGTTCGCCCCCAACTTTTCGATCTGGACCACGATCGAAGAGTGCCTCAACCCGCCCGTCATCTGGGAAAAGGAGCGCGGCTGGTACACCACCGAGCCCTTCTCCGAGCCGGAGATTTTCAACTTTCCGGAGGGGATTGGCCCCCTCGAATGTGTCAACGTCGAGCACGAAGAGGTGCTGCTGGCCCCGCGCTGGATCAACTGCAAGCGGGTCACCTTCAAGTATGGCCTGGGCGACGACTTTATCCGCGTGCTCAAGACGATCAAGATGCTGGGGTTGGACAACAAGGAGCCGATCGAGGTCAAGGGCGTGGAGGTCGCCCCGCGCGACGTAGTGGCCGCCTGCCTGCCCGACCCGGCCCACCTGGGCGACGTCATGTTCGGCAAGACCTGCGCCGGCACGTGGGTCAAAGGCGCCAAGGACGGCAAGCCGCGCCAGGTCTACCTCTACCAGGTAACCGACAATGAAGCCTGCATGCGCGAATGGGGGGTGCAGGCCGTTGTAGCACAAACCGGGTTCAACCCGCTCATCGCCTGGGACCTGCTGCAAAGCGGCGTCTGGCAGGGCAAGGGCGTGCTTGGACCTGAAGCCTTCCCCGCCAAGCCGTTCATGGACAAGATGGCCGAGTATGGCTTCCCCTATGGTATAATGGAAATGTGAAAGGCAGGTGTAGGGCCGGCAGACGGTATGCCGGCCCTACACCTCAAGAATTCAGCACAGGAGGCTCCCATGCCGCCAATTCGGCGGGCATGGGAGCCCGGCCAGCTTTTTGGAGGGAGGTAGCGATGTCAAACGGATACGCAGGCAGAATCCTCCACGTCGACCTGACCCACGGCAAACTGGAGGTGGAAACACCGCCGGATAGCTTTTACCGCAAATACCTGGGCGGGTCGGCGATGGGCATGCACTACATCCTGGACCGGGTCAAGCCCGGCGCCGACCCGCTGGGGCCGGACAACGTTCTGACCCTGATGGTCGGCGTCCTCACCGGCGCGCCGATCTCAGGCCAGAGCCGCATGTGCGCCAACGCCCTGTCGCCGCTGACCGACGGGATCGGTGACAGCCAGTGCGGCGGCTTTTTTCCGGCCGAGATGAAATTCGCCGGCTTTGACGGCATCGTCGTCACCGGCCGCGCCGCCGAGCCGGTCTACCTGTGGCTGCACGACGGCCAGGCCGAGCTGCGCCCGGCCGGCCACTTGTGGGGCAAATTCACCGCCGACGTCATCGACCTGATCCATGCCGAGTTAGGGGATAACAAGGTCGAAGTGGCCCAGATAGGCCCGGCCGGCGAAAAGCTGGTCCGCACCGCGGCGATCATCAACATGGCCAACCGGGCCAACGGTCGCACCGGCATGGGCGCGGTGATGGGCGCCAAGAACCTGAAAGCCGTCGCCGTGCGCGGCAAGAGCAAGCGCCTGGCCATGGCCGACGCCAAGCGGGTGAACAAGCTGGCCCGCTGGGGCGCCGACAACGTCGAGATCAGCGGCGACATGAGCGGCCTGCGCACCCACGGCACCGACGGCGTGCTCGGCTTTCAGAACGCCATCGGCTCCCTGCCAACCTACAACTGGAACGCCGGCCAGTTCGAGTTCTACGAAGAGATCATGGGCGAGACGATGACCGACACGATCCTCAAGGAGCGCGACACCTGCTTCGGCTGCGCCGTGCACTGCAAGCGGGTGGTCGAGACCGAGTGGAACGGCCACGCCGTCCTGCCCCGCTACGGTGGCCCCGAGTACGAGACGTGCGGCACGCTCGGCTCCTACTGCGGCATCCGCAGCCTGAAGGCGATCGCCTACGGCAACCAGTTGTGCAACGCCTACGGCCTGGACACGATAGGCACCGGCGCGACGATTGCCTGGACGATGGAGTGCTTTGAGAATGGCGTGCTGACCAAAGAGGAGATCGGCTTCCCGGCCCGTTTCGGCGATGCCGCGGCCATGGTCCGATTGTTGGAGATGATCGGCAACCGCGAGGGGTTTGGCGACGTGCTGGCCAACGGCTCGCGCCGCGCCGCCGACCTGCTGGGCAAAGGCGCCGAGTACCTGGTCACCTGCAAAGGCAACGAGGCCCCGGCCCACATGCCCCAGGCCAAGCGCTCGCTGGGGCTGATCTACGCCGTCAACCCCTTCGGCGCCGACCACCAGTCATCCGAGCACGATCCGATGATCGAAGACGGCGCCGCCGACCTCTACATGGAACGCCTCGGGCTGCTGGGATTCGACCACACCCTGCCCCCATGCTCGCTGGGGCCCGACAAGGTGCGCTTTGCTCTGAAGGGCCAGCAGTTCTACTCCTTCCTCGACTCGGCCGCCCTGTGCCAGTTCGTGTGGGGGCCGGCCTGGTGCCTGTACGGGCCCAAGGAGGCGGTGGAGCTGATCCAGGCCGTCACCGGCTGGGAGGATTTTACCCTGGACGAGCTGATGGCCGTCGGCGAGCGGCGGCTGAACATGATGCGCCTGTTCAACGCCCGGCTGGGCCTCGACCGCCGCCACGACCAATTACCGATCAAGTTCTTCAAGCCGCTGACCGGCACCGGCCCCACCGCTGGAGTGGCCCTGTCGTACGACGAGATCGAGGGGGCCAAGGAAGAGTACTACCGGCTGGCGGGCTGGGACGCCGCCACCGGCAACCCCACCCCCGAAACCCTGTCCCGCCTGGGCATCGAGTTCGGCTTCTAGTATCAAGCAACAGGCCTGACAGGTTTTCAGAAAACCTGTCAGGCCTGTTATGTTCAAAGGCTGACGAAGGCACGACACGGATGATCCTACACTGAGGTCATCGGTGCATCCGTGTCAGAATCCGTGTTCTGCCCCTAAAGGCCAGGTGAACCTGCACGAGGGGTTACGGCCTTCTCGCCCCCCGATACAGCCCCGTCCAGTGCGCCTCCTCCAGCCGCGAGATCTGCACCACCGGCCGCAGGTGCGTCGTGCAGTGGATGAACCGCCCGCCGCCGATATACATCCCGGTGTGGGTGATCCGCTCCCCGCCAAAAAAGAGCAGGTCCCCGGCCTGGAGATCGGCCTTGTCCACCGGCGCCAGGCCCGGCTGGGCGTACTGCATGTCCGCGTCGCGCAGCAGGCTGACCCCATTCAGCCGGTAGACGAGCTGGGTAAAACCGGAACAGTCGATCCCCAGCGGCGTGCCCCCACCCCACAAGTAGGGCGCCCCCAGGAAGCGCCTGGCCGTGGCTATCACCGCCGCGGCGCTGCGCCGTGGCTGGGGCGCCTCCGCCCGCAGCAGGCGCACGTCTCCCTTTTGCACCCAGCCCAACGACCAATCGGGCAGGACCACCCGGACCCAGCCCTCGTGCTCTCCGACCACCTCCAACCGCGCGCCGAGCGTGGCCCGCTGCACCGGGGCGCGGCTCGTCACGCTCCGGTCGTGGTAGACAAAGGCAAAAAGGTTGACCGCCTGGGCCACCCGCCCGGCCGCAGCGTACGGGACCTCGCCCTCGGCGTACAGCCGGACGCGGCCCGCCTCGATCCAGCCCTGATACTGATCGGGCATCCGGACGTAATACCAGCCCGCCTGGTCCCCCAGGCCGGTCAGCGTAGTGCCCAGCATCGCCTGTGTCACCACGTCCACACCCAAATCGGGCTGGCGATACAGATTGGCAACCGTGTCAATGACAACTCCATCGATGTGCATGGCAGCCTCCATCGGCATAATAGCTCTGCGCAGTATACACCGGGATGCCATGCTTGTCAACGCCGATCGAAAGCCCCATCAGTAATTCTCGATGTTTCTGTCTTTACATATTTTGAGAACTGTGCTAAAATCTTAGCAGCGCACAGCGACGCTTCTCACCGCATTCGGATCTCGGGGTTCGACCGGCAGCAAACACCATTCTCCTGCGCAGTGGCTGACTGCCCTAGTCCCGCACCCTAGCCAGGGTGGTTGAAAAGGGGGTGATAGAGAGCAACCAGAACGTTCTTGACAACGCTTGGGCCACTTACGTCCAGGCGACAGAATCCACCTAATTCCGTGAAAGAGGGAGACGATGAAAAGCAAAACGTTTCGATTGTTGACTGCGGTAGTGATGATCTTTCTGATGGCCGCCCCGGTGGGCGCGCTGCCAGATCCCGGCCGGGCGGTGACCCCGGCCCTGGACGACACCGCCCGCACTGAGCGGGCGCCCGATCCCGCCGCCGTCGAGTCGGACCTGTATATCGTCCTGCTCGAAGGCGCATCGTTGAGCAGCTACCAAGGCGGCCTCCCGGGACTCGGCGCGACCAACCCTGCGGCGCGCGGCGAGACCAAGCTCGATGCCAAGAGCCCGGCCAGCGTCGCTTATCTCGACTATCTGGCCGGCCGGCACGCGCAGGCCATCAGCGCTATGGAACAGGCGTTGGGGCGTTCTGTTGACGTGCCCTATCGCTATGATGCGGTGTTGAACGGCCTGGCGGTGCGCCTGAGTGCGGGAGAAGCCAAAGTGGTGGCCGGCCTGCCGGGCGTGCTCCGGGTGGAGCGTGACTTTAACCGGCAGATCGACACCGACGCCGGCCCTGTGTGGATCGGCGCGGGGGGCATCTGGGACGGCAGCGCGACCGGTGAGACGAGCATGGGCGAGGGCCTGATCATCGGCATGATCGACACCGGCATCAACGGCGACCATCCATCCTTTGCCGACATAGGCGGCGATGGGTACAATCACACCAACCCGCTCGGCGCCGGCAACTATCTCGGCTGGTGCGATCTCGGCACCTACACCTGCAACGACAAGCTGATCGGCGTGTACGATATGACGACGGCCAACGACCCCGAAGACAGCAACGGGCATGGCAGCCACACCGCCAGCACAGTGGCGGGCAACGTCCTGAACAACGTGCTGGTCGAATTCCCGACCATCGACATCACCCGCTCGATCTCGGGCGTGGCGCCCCACGCCAACATCATCTCCTACCGGGGCTGCCTGCCGAGCGGCTGCCCGAACACGGCCACCAACGCGGCCATCAACCAGGCGGTGCTGGACGGCGTCGACGCCATCAACTATTCCATTGGCGGCGGGCCCTCGAACCCCTGGACCGACAGCAACTCGCTGGCGTTCCTGGATGCCCGGGGGGCCGGGGTGTGGGTCTCGATGTCGGCGGGGAACAATGGACCCGGTGCGGGTACAATCGGTTCGCCGGCCAACTCGCCCTGGGCGCTGTCGGCGGGCAATGCGACCCACAACCGCACCTTCACCAATACCATTACCTTCAGCGGCGGACCGAGCGCCCTGGGGCCGTTCGAGGGCACCAGCGTGACCTCGGGTTACGGCCCGGACACGATCGTCCACGCCGGCGATTATGGGGACCCGCTGTGCGGCACCGCCTTCGCTCCCGGCACGTGGGCGGGTGAGATCGTGGTCTGCGATCGCGGCACGTACGCGCTGGTGGACAAGGTGTCCAACGCGCAGGCTGGCGGCGCCGGGGCGGTGGTCATCGCCAACGCCGACTTTAACGGCCTGGGCACCAATGCCATCCCGCACGTGCTGCCTTCGATCCACCTCAACTATGCCGACTCGGAAGCTCTCCGCACCTGGCTGGCGACCGGCACGGGCCACGTTGCCACCATTACCGACGCAGTCGTCGCCGTAGACGATGAGTATGGCGACCGCATGGCGACCGGCAGCTCGCGCGGGCCGAACAGCCCGGTGCCCGACGTCATCAAGCCGGACGTGATCGCGCCCGGATCGGACATCCTGGCCGCATACAAGACACCCGAAGAGTATAATATGATCGGCGGCACGTCGATGGCCTCGCCGCACACGGCGGGCGCGGCCCTGCTGGTGCGCTCACTCCATCCAGACTGGACGCCGGCCATGATCCAATCCGCGCTGGTATCAACGGCGGTGGATGACGTGGCGGTGAAAGAGGACTGGCTGACGCCGGCCGATCCCATGGACATGGGCGGCGGGCGCGTGTACGCCAGCAATGCCGCCCGGGCCGGATTCGTACTGGACGAAACGGTAGCCGGCTACCAGGCGGCCAACCCAGGCGCCGGGGGTGACCCCTCTACTCTGAACCTGGCGACGCTCGGCCAGGACTATTGTGCGGGAACCTGCACATGGACGCGGGTGCTGTCCAGCACCCAGGACGCAGCCGTCTCCTGGACGGCCAGCGTCGTCACGCCTGCCGGCATGGTCCTGACCGTGGAGCCGGCGTCGTTCAGCCTGGCGGCCGGTGGGACGCAGGAGATCGTGGTCACGGCCGACGTGGACGGTCTGCCTCTTGGCGACTGGGCCTATGGCCAGGTGATCTTGACGCCTTCGGACACGGCCATCGCTGTGGCGCACCTGCCCGTAGCGGTAGTGCCGGAAGCGGCGCCGCCGGTCATCTCGGTCAGCCCTGGGCTGTTTGACGTCGCCCAGCGGATCGACAGCATCAAGACCCGCCCGCTGACGGTGGGCAACGACGGCGACACGCCGCTGGAGTGGGAGATCTACGAGGATGCCACCACCCTGGCGTTGGCGAACTGGTCCGACAACTTTGACTCGTACGCGACCAATAGCTCGCTGCACGGCCAGGGCGGCTGGAAGGGCTGGGGCAACGATTCCGCCTATACCGCCTACACGCGCGACACGCAGGCCACCAGCACACCCAACTCGGTCGAGATCGTGAGCACCAGCGACCTGGTGCACGAATACACGGGCATTACCAGCGGTCTGTGGCACTATACCGCGTGGCAGTATATCCCGACCGACTTTACGGGCGAGTCGTACTTTATCATGCTGAACCAGTACGACGACGCCGGCGCGACCAACAACTGGTCCACCCAGGTGAACTTTAACGGCAGCCTGAACCTGGTGGTCTCGGAGGGTGAATCCACCGACACGCTGCCCCTGATCCGTGGCGAGTGGGTGGAGATCCGTGTCGAGATCGACCTCGACAACGACATCCAGCGGTTCTACTACGGCGACGACCTGCTCTACGAGGTCACGTGGACAGACGGCGTGAGCGGCGGGGGGATCCTCAACGTCGGGGCCGTCGACCTGTTCGGCAACACCGGCTCGGCAGTGTACTATGACGATCTGTCGCTGGAATTCCAGGTGCCAGACTGGTGCGACAACTTTGACTCGTACGCGACCGATCTCTTGCTGCAGGGCGTGGGAGGCTGGAAAGGCTGGGCCAACGATCCCGCCGCCGCCCCCTACACGCGCGACGAACAGGCCCGCAGCACGCCCAACTCGGTCGAGATCGTCAACTTTACCGACGCGGTCCACGAGTTTACCGACCATAACACCGGCATCTGGTACTTTACCGCCTACCAGTATATCCCGACCGGCGCCACCGGCGAGTCGTACTTTATCCTGCTGAACCAGTACGACGACGCCGGGGCGACCAACAACTGGTCCACCCAAGTCAACTTTAACATGATCCAGAATCTGGTAGTCGCCGAGGGCGAAGCCGCCGGGGCGACGCTGCCCATGGTCCGCGATCAGTGGATGGAGATCCGCGTCGAGATCGACCTCGTCAACGACGTGCAAAAGTTCTACTACGGCGGCGACCTGCTCTATCAGAGCACCTGGACAGACGGCATGAGCGGCGGAGGGATCCTCAACATCGCCGCCGTCGACCTGTGGGGCAATGGTGCGTCAGCGATATACTATGACGACATCTGCCTGACCAGCGCCCTGCCCGAAATCTGTCAACTGTCCAGCGATATCCCGTGGGCCAGCGTGTCGCCCATCAGCGGCACGACGCCGGGTGGTGACTTGACCGTGGTTGACGTCACCTTTGACGCCACCGGCCTCACTCTGGGCGAGACCTACAACGGCAACCTGTGCGTCATCAGCAACGATCCGGTGACCCCGCTGGTCATCGTGCCACTGACGATGACGGTGGTGGCGCAGGACGTGATGCTCTCGCCGCCGTCGCAGACGATCGTCGCCAAGCCGGGCGACGTCGTCGTGCACACCTTCACCCTGACCAACACCGGCGTGGTGACCGACAGCTTTGCGCTGTCGGTGGCGGGATACGCTTGGCCCACCACGGTGATGGCATCGACCGGCCCACTGGGGCCGGGTGAGTCCATGACCATAGACGTCGAGGTGACCATCCCCCACGCGCTCGGCAGCGACACCTTTACCCTGACGGCGGTCTCAGAGTCTGAGCCTGACGTAATGGCCCAGGCCGAGGGAACGACCATATCGGAAGCCTGGCGCTACTACCTGCCGATCATCGTCAAGAACGGCTAACCACAGGCTGAGCAATAAGTAAAAATGGGCCATCAGGGATTCCTGATGGCCCATTTTTCACTAAACGTCCTACCTTTCGCGGTCTGCGTCCCCATCCTCTCCCGCAGTAGCCAGCTCTAGCTGGCGGCGGTAGAGCTGGCTGTACAGCCCGCCGCGCTCCAGCAGCTCCTGGTGATCGCCGACCTCGGCAATGCGGCCCTCCTCCAGGGCGATAATCTTGTCGGCATTGCGGATCGTGCTCAGCCGGTGGGCGATCACCAGCGCCGTGCGGCCCTTGAGCACCGCCTCGAGCGCCTGCTGGATCAGGTACTCGGCCTCGGCATCCACCGACGAAGTGGCCTCATCCAGGATCAAGATGCGCGGGTCGGCCAGGATGGCCCGCGCCAGCGCCAACCGCTGCTTCTGCCCGCCGCTAAGCTTGACCCCGCGCTCGCCGACCTCCGTGTCGTACCCCTGCGGCAGCGTCTCGACGAACTCGTGGGCATAGGCTGCCTTGGCCGCGGCGACCATCTCTTCGTCCGTGGCGCCGGGCTTGCCGTACAGCAAGTTGTCGCGCACCGTCGAATTGAACAGGAAGGTGTCCTGCAGCACCACCGCCACCTGCCGGCGCAGCGAGGCCAGCTTCACCTGCCGCAGATCGTGGCCGTCGACCTCGATCCGGCCGTGGATCGGGTCGTAGAAGCGGCACAGCAGGTTGGCCACGCTCGTCTTGCCCGCGCCGCTGGGACCGACCAGCGCCACCACCTCGCCGGGCGCCATGTGGAACTCGACGTCGTGCAGCACCTCATCGCCGGTGCCATAGTCGAAATGCACGTCGTCAAACTCCACCTCGCCGCGGATGGGCGGCAGCTCCAAGGCGCCGGGCGCGTCCTGGATGTCAGGCGCCATGTCGAACAGCTCAAAGATCCGCTCGCCGGCGGCGATCGCCTGCTGAAAGATGTCATCCACCTCGGTCAGGCGGTTGATCGGCTCGTAGAAGGAAGCCATGTAGGCCAGAAATGCCACCAGCGTGCCCAGCGACAGGCTGCCGTTGACCACCATCACCGATCCGGCGCCCAGCACGATCACCGTGCCCAGCGAGGCCAGGAACGACATCGCCGGAAAAAAGGTCGACCAGTACAGGACGCCCTTGACGCGTGCCTGGTAATACTCCTCACTCTGGGTTGTGAAGCGCTGCAGCGCCCGCTCCTCTTGGCCAAAGGCCTGGATGACCTTCATGCCGGAAAGGTTGTCCTGGAGCTGGGCGTTGATGTCGCCCAGCCGGTGCCGCACCCGGCGGTAGACGGGCCGGACCCGCGTGTTAAAGGCGCGCAGACCCACCACCAGCAGCGGCACCGGGATGATCACCAGCAGGGCCAGTTGCCAGTTCAGGACGAACAGAACGGCGATGGCGCCCACCAGCCGCACCAGGTCCACCGCGGTCAGCGCCGTCCCGTGCGTCACAAACTGCTCCAGCGCGTTCACGTCGTTCGTCACCCGCGACATCAGCTCGCCGGTCGACGTCCGCTCAAAGAAGGACAGCGACAGCCTCTGCAGATAAGCATACAGGCGCACCCGCATATCCAGGATGAACCGCTCGCCCAGGGAGTGGCGCACATAGTTGTCGGCCACGCGGATCAGCTGCATCAGCGCGTACACCCCCACCAGCAGCCCGATCAACAGCCCCAACCGGCTCAGATCGCGCGCGCCGACCACCTCGTCCACGATCTCCCTCTGGAACAACGGCGGCACCAGCTCCACACCGGCCCGCCCCACCAGGAGCACGGCATTCAGCACCAGGATCTTCCAGTAGGGTGTGATATACCCGAACAATCGCTTCAAGATCTGCATGATCAACTATCTCCTAACCAACAGAATCCCAACTAGCCAGCAGAGGCGGCTCACCTGTGCCGCATGTTTCTGGCGGCCACGCCGCCGGTTCCGCCGGGCATCGGAGCCCGGCCTGCTTGGGCAGAGCTATCTTCTCACCAACAGCACTCCGGCCAGGATCAGCCCCAGGCTGATCACCAGCGTCAGGCTCACGGGTTCGTTCAGCACCAGCGCCCCCAGGATCAATCCAAAGACCGGTATGACATAGGTCACGGTGCTGGTAAAGGCGGCGCTGGTCCGCTCGATCAGCTTGAAATAGATGACATAGGCGATCACCGTCCCCAGGATCGTCAACCCCAGCCAGCTCCCCACTGCCGGCAGCGACGGCACCGCCCGGGGCAGCCCGTCGACCAGCAGGCCGAGCGGCAAGGTCCACACCGCGCCCATCGTCAACTGCCCGGTCGTGGACACCAGCGCCGGCTGGCCCCGCAGCCGGCTGCGGGCAAAGAGGGCCGCCCCGGCATAACTGACCGACGAGGCCACCATCGCCAGTTGGCCCAGCAAATTGGCGTGTGCCCCTTGCCGCAGGTCGGGCAGCATCAGCAGGCCGACCCCCACAAAACCCAGCACCACCCCTGCCACCCGGCCCGCCGTCAGCCGCTCGTCGCGCATCAGGAAATGGCCCATCAACACGGTGAACAACGGCATCGTTGCCTGCAGCAGCGACGCCAGCCCGCTGGAGATGTGCTGCTCACTCCAAAAGATGAGCGAGTAGGGCACCGCCCCATTGAGCAGGCCCATCACCGCAAAAGTGGCCCACAGGCGCCGGCTGCGGGGCATCGCCTGCCGGACCGCCGCAAGGACGACCCACAGGATCGCCGCGGCCAAAACCAACCGCCCGGCCACCAGCGTCAGCGGCGGCACCTCGCCCACCGCGACCTTGATGAACAGGTAGGACGAGCCCCACAGCCCGCCCAAGATCAACAGCCACACCAGGTTCATGATGATCCGTCCTTAGGAAAAGACTTCTGGTCTCATTCTCCGCCGGACCGGCGGGTCATGGCTCGTGCCGACGGCGCCAACGACAGCCCGCCGAGCGCCGTGCACCTGAGCTCGCGGGGCAGCATCTGGCCCACGGCATGCACCGCGTCCACCGTTTCGTCGAGTGGAATGGGATTGGCATAGCCGCCCAGGATCAGGTCGGCGCAGACAAAGGCGCCGGCCGCTGCAAGGGCGTTGCGCGTGTGGCAGGGGATCTCGACGATCCCCTGCACCGGGTCGCACGTCGAGCCCATTGTGTTCTGCAAGGCGATCGCCGCGGCGTCGGCGGCCTGCCGGGCGCTGCCGCCGGCAGCTTCGACGACGGCCGCAGCAGCCATGGCCCCCGATGCCCCGATCTCCACCTGGCAGCCGCACACCTCGGCGGCGAAGGTCGCTCGCACCGCCACCACCAGGCCCACGCCCGCGGCGGCAAACAGGGCCAGTGCAACCTGTTCCGGGGCCAACCCTTCCTCGTCGGCCAGCGTCACGGCCACGCCGGGGAGCACCCCTGCCGAGCCGGCGGTGGGCGCCGCGCAGATCACGCCCTTGGCCCCGTTGACATGCATCACCGCCATGGCCCGCGCCGCAGCCCTGGTCAGCATGCCGCCGGCCGCCAGCCGGCCCTCCGCCTCAGCCCGGTAAACGCGGCCGGCGCTGGGCGTCAGAAGCTGCATCGGGAGCCGATCCTCCGCCAGGCCGCGCTGTACGGCAGCGCGCATCACCTCAAAACGGCGGACCATCTCGGCCATGGCCGCGCCCTCCGGCAGGCCCAACAGCGCCGCCTCGTAGGCCAGCGCCGCCCGTCCCAGCGACCGGCCCTGCGCCTCGGCATAGTCGACCATCCCGGCGGCGCTGTCAAAGAGCGGCAGGCCTCGCTGTGGATAAAAGACCGGCGGCGCCGTCCACAAGCGCCGGACCCCCGGCAATGCCTCTATCTGCATCTGCGTGGCGGCATCCAATGCAGCCGGCCGGCGCATGTGCACCATCGCCCGCCCCTCCCGCTCCTGGTGGGCGATGCTCACCACCTGCCCATCCCGCACCAACAGCGCACGCAGCGCCGGCTCAGCCTCTGGCTCTACCTCGGCAACCACCTCGTAGGCATCGCCGCTCAGGCGCACCGGCCAGCCTTCCAGCTCGGTGAAAGCGAACGCCCCGCCGCCCGTGGACTGGGCCGTCGCCCGCAGCGATCGTCCTCGTTGCGAGGTCAGCCGCATCGCCAGCGTGTTTGGGTGGTCGGCGCCCGGCAGGGGCTCGACAACGAACCGGATATCGAGGCCCTGGGCGGCAGCCCACTCGAGCGCCTGGGGGAACCGCTCGTCGCCCATCTGCCAACCCATCAGTCCGGCCGCAAAGCCCAGATCGCTGCCCTGCTGGCGGTAAACCTCGGCGAACGAGCCGCCAGGGTCAAAGACAAAGGTCGCCGCCGCCGGCTCGTCGCCCAGCAGAGCGCGGGCCACCGTTCCGATCTGGACCGGCGCGGCCGTGTGCGAGCTCGACGGCCCGCGCATCACCGGGCCTATCACGTCGTTAAAAAGGCTGATGGCTGTCATAGCTTTCCCTGAACTGGCAGATCGAGCCGAGCTTGACATTCGCCCGTTTTCTGCTAGAATGACGGGACGCCAGTATACTACAAGATCGACGTTCGAGCAACACAAACACGTAACACAGGGAAGGTCTGTCAGGTCTGTATGGGAGAGGTGATGATGAGCAAAACAGACGGCTTCCCGGCCCCGCAGGCCGGAACATTGACCCCCAAAGAACGGATGATCCACGCCCTGACCGGCCAAAAGCCGGATCGCCTGCCGGCTGCCCAGGCCTACCTCTGCCTCTTCCTGGCCGATTTCGAGCGCGTCTTTTATGTCGAGCAGTATCGCCAACGCCTGCGCGGCCGCAGCCGCTACTCGGTAGACCACGACGAAGACGTCCTGTTTCGCGCCCAGGCGATCTACCAGTCGTACGGCATTTTCAAGGTACGGCCCGACTGGATCGAGGTCTATGGCGGCGTCGGCCGGAACTGGGCCGAGCAGACCGACGTCGTAGAAGAGGACGGCGTCCTGTTTTTCGAGGACTGGTCCACCGGCGAGCGCACGCCGATGCTGGATAAGAAATCCTCCCTGACCGACCTGTGGGACAACCCGGCGCAGATCCGCGACAAGAGCGATGTCGACGCCCAACTGCCGGTCCTGACCGCCGAGGAGCTGCTGGCGAGCGGCGAGTTCGACCTGATGCGCCAGGTCGTCGCCGACTATGGCGACCGCTACTTCATCACCACCATCCTCGACACGCCCTTTTCCGACGCCTACGACCTGCTCGGCTTCCAGGGGCTGATGGTCATCCAGCATGACCAGCCGGATCTGTTCCACTATCTGCTCGAGCGCAAGCTGGCCCAATCGAAGGAGGTGGTGGCTGCCTGCGCCGCGTGCGGCATCCACGGCGTGTATGCCGAAGAGGTGTTCACCGGGGCCGACCTGATCTCGCCGCGCAGCTACGATCAGTTCGTCTACCGCTACAACCTGCCCTATTTTCGCCACATGCGCTCGCTGGGCCTATTGCCGATCCACTATGTGTGCGGCAACTCGATCCCCCGCCTGGAGCGGATGGTCGAGTACGACATCGCCGCCGTGGCGGTGGAGGAGAGCAAGAAGGGGTTCCAGATCGAGATCGAGGAGGTGGTCGACCGCGTGGCCGGCCGCGTCACCGTGCTCGGCAACATCGACGCCGTCCGGTTCGGCCTGCACGCCACGGCCGACGAGATGGCCGCCGAGGTCCGCCGCCAGGCCGCCATCGGCGCCCGCGCCAATGGGTTCATCGTCAGCACCGGCAGTCCTTTCCCCCTCGACACCAACCCACGGCTGATCGACACAATGGTCGAAACCGCCCATTCGATAGAGCCGAGTTGATTGGACGCAGATGAACGCAGATTCTCGCAGACAGAGATGGTCTTGCATCTGCGTCATTTGCGTTCATCTGCGTCCCATCATTTTTCGAGGAGACTATTTACCATGCAAGACTACCGCCTTCTGTCCAACGCTCAGCTCGACGAGATCCACCTAGCGTCGCTCGAGGTCCTGCGCCGCACCGGCGCGCGCGTGTACGACGCCGAAGCGCTGGCCCTGCTCCAGGATGCCGGCTGCGTCGTCAGCGACGAGACACTCGTCCGCTTTCCGGCTGCCGTGGTCGAAGATGCCCTCCAGGCCGCCCCGTCGCGTGTTGTCCTGTGCGACCGGACCGGCGAGCCGCGCGTCTTCCTGGAAGGGCCGCGCACCTACTTTGGCACCGGCTCTGACCTTCCCAACATCCTCGACCTGGAGACCGGCGAGCGGCGGCTGTCCCTCCTGTCGGACGTGGCGGCCGCCGCCCGGCTGGTCGACTATTTGCCCAACCTAGACTTTAGCATGTCGATGGCCCTGCCGTCCGATGTGCCACCCGAAACCTCCGACCGGCGCTCGTTCCTGACCATGATCGAGAACACCGTCAAACCGGTCGTCATCACCGCCTGGGACGAGCGAGGTCTGGCCGACATCATCCGCATGGCCGAGGTGGTGGCCGGCGGCGCCGACGAGCTCCGGCTCAAGCCGTTCCTGTTCGCTTACCTGGAGCCCTCCTCCCCGCTTCGCCACTCTGACACCGCGCTGCGCAAGATGCTGCTGATGGCCGACCACGGACTGCCGTTCGTCTATGCGCCGGGGCCGATCGAAGGCGCCTCGGCGCCGGTGACCTCCGCCGCCAGCCTGGTCATGGCCAACGCCGAGGTGCTGAGCGGCCTGGCCATCGCCCAGCTCCGCCGCCGGGGCGCCCCCTTTGTGTGGGGCTCGGGCAGCGGCCCGCTCGACATGAAGACGGTGGTCGGCACCTACGCCTCACCCGAATTCATGCTCCACTGCATGGCCATGGCCGAGCTGGCCCACCACTACTACCACCTGCCGGTGTGGAGCTTTGCCGGCTGCTCCGACTCCAAGCTGCCCGACATCCAGGCCGGCATCGAGAACGCGCTGTGGATCGTGTGGACGGCGCTCAGCGGCGCCAACCTGGTCCACGACGTCGGTTATGTAGAGTCCGGGCTGACCTGCTCGCTGGAGATGATCGTCCTGGGCGACGAGATCATCAGCTTTGTGCGGCGGCTGATGGCCGGCATGTCGATCACGCCCGAGACACTGGGCCTGGACGTCATCCACGAGGTGGGACCGGGCGGCAACTATTTCCGCGCCCCCCACACCACCCGCAACTATAAAAAGGTGTGGTATCCCCGCCTCCTGGACCGGCGCAGCTACCAGGGCTGGCTCGACGTCGGCCGCCCGACCGCCCTGGAGAATGCTCGGCGCCTGGCCCGCGAGGCGCTGACCACCCACCAACCTGCGCCGCTGCCCGGCGGGGCGTCTGAAGAACTGCACGCCATCATCGCCGAGGCCGACGCTCGCGCCGGCTTCGGCGGCTGAATTATGTCATTCTGAGCGCAGCGAAGAACCTCTCCTGATACAGGTGCTAGACCCTTCGCTTCGCTTAGGGTGACCGCTTGTGGAGGAGCCCTCATGCCCGAACCTGCAGTGACCCTGGTCATCCGCGCCGGGATGCTGATCGACGGCCTGGGTGGGCCGCCTGTCTCGCCCGGTCTTGTGGCCATCGCCGGCAACCGGATCGCCTTTGCCGGCCCGGCGCACGACGCGCCGCCCTGCCCGGCCGCGCGCACCATCGATCTGCCCGACGCCTGCCTGCTGCCGGGCCTGATCGACGCCCACGTCCACCCCACCTACTACTGGGAAGAGCCCGACAGCGCTGCCTACACCTACGAACCGGAGAATTCGCTCGTCTACTCTGAGGTATCGATCGCCCTTCTGGCCGCGGCCAACCTGCGCCAGGCGCTGCTGGCCGGTGTGACCACCGCCCGCGACACCGGATCGGTCAACCAGGTAGCGTTCGACGTCAGGCGGGCGGTGGACAAGGGGTTGATCCCCGGACCCAAGCTGTACGCCGCCGGGCGGCTTGTCGTCCCCACCGGCGGCCACGTCCACTACCTGCCCGGCCTGGCCAACCAGGCCGACGGGCCAGACGGCTTTCGCCGCGCCGTCCGCGAAGAGCTGCGCGCCGGCGCCGATTTCATCAAGCTGGCCAACAACTGCGCCGACCTGACCCAAGAAGAGCTAAACGCCGCCGTGGACGAGGCCCACCGGCGGGGCAAGAAGGTTGCCTGCCACACCTCCCGGCCTCCCTCCCAGCGGATGGCCATCGACGCCGGCGTCGACACCTTTGAGCACGGCACGCCCACCCCCGAAGAGATCGACCTGGCCGTGCAAAAGGGGATCGCCTGGACTCCGACGATCAACATTACCCTGGCGTACCTGGATCTGTGCGGGCGACGGCTTGCCGAAGCGGAGACAAAACTGGCAGGTGACATCTGTCAGATGACGGCTTTTTGCGCCTACTGGAAAAAAGAGTATGACGATACAGTCCAATATCTGGACAGGAAGCGAGCATCGATCGCCTATGCGCTCAAAGCAGGGCTGAAGCTGCTTGCCGGCACCGATAGCTGGATGCGCGGCATCCGCTTTGGGGCCATCGCCGACGAAATCCGCTGCCTGGTCGACTATGGCTGCACACCGCTGCAGGCCCTCCAGGCAGCCACGCTGTGGCCGGCCCAGGCGATGGGCTGGGAAGAGATCGGCGTCCTGGCGTCGGGCAAGCAGGCCGACGTGGTCGCCGTGGCCGGCGACCCGATTGGCTGTGGCAATCGGGCTGACATCGCGGCGGTGGATCGCGTCGTCCTGGTCGTGCGCGACGGCCAGGTTGTTTCCGGAGATTAAGGCTCCATTCCTTGGCGGGAGGGCTCACATGCCCGACGAACCAACAAATCTGCGTGTATCTGCGTGTATCTGCGTCCCAGCACGATCCGCTCGCCCGGCTGATCGATGACCACCTGACCCGCTACCCGGCCATGGAGCCGGCCGACGTCTACAAGCTCCTGTACCAGGGCGTGCTGGGGCCAGAGCACCTGATCGCCTCGCCCGAGGCGTTCGCCGCCCGGCTGCGGGCCGAGTATGGCGCAGCGCCGCCCGGCGAAGCTGAGCCGCTGTGGGAGCCGGTGCGGCCCAATGGAACCTTGGGACGGGTCAACCTGCGGCCGTTCAAGGCCAGAGTCGGCGATGTGGAACGGCTCATCGCCGACTGTCTCCAAACGGCAGGCCGCGCCTGGGGCACGCCGGCTGAGATGCAAGCGGTGTGGGCGGCATTCGTCGATCTGTGCCGTGCCGGACGGTGGGCGGCCTTTCCCCTGGCCGGAGTGCTGGCCCTATCTGAACGGCTGGCGGCTGAGGGGTACCCTGCCATACACCACTCGGCGGCCTACCGCCAGGCCTACCGTCCGGCCTATCGCCTGGCGATCCCGCATGATTTCAGCCTATGATTTGATATTCCTGGCGTTTTTTCACCCAGTTGACAACAATTATCTTCTGTGATAAAATGATCATTAACAGCTAACATCCTCTGTCACCGCATTAAAAAGGGAGAAGGGAGCGAACGATGGCCGAATCAGAAACCGTTTGGACAGATCGACTGACAGCTATTGAAGGCGCTCTGGACTATCACGCCAGCCGCCAGCAGCAATTTCCCCGGCAAATGACGGCCAAGTGCTTGATCCAACGCCTGCACCAATTCGGCGCCAATCATTTCGGCTTTTTCCAAAAGCACTATTTCCCTGCCTCGGTGAATCTGGCAGAATACCCGCGCGAGTACGCTTTTGCCATAATCTTGGAGCAGATCTCCTGCGACCTGGAGGCCATCGAGCGGGCGATGAACCAGCGCATCCTCGGCTGCGAGGTGACCAATACCACCGCACGAGCCACCCAGCTTTCGATCGATAGCTGTGGCGCCAGACTCGCACTGACCGACGTGCTGGCGTGGCGCGCCATCCAGCCGGCGCGAGATGCCGGTTTCTTTGACTCCGAGGCCAGTCAAGATGGCAGGTTGCTCAAGAGGATTTCGACGGTCCTGACCTACTTTCAAAAGCAGCTCCTCATCCGGGTGATTCCCTACGCCCCGGTGGCCCTGATCGGCGTTCCCTACCAGTGCATGTCCGTCACGCGCGACTTTTTGGCCATCCCTCACGAAATCGGCCACTATGTTTTCCGCCATGGTCAGGTCGAGAAACATGTCGGAATAGATCCCACCTGGAGCCACAAGGAATTCTTCTGGAAAGAGCTCGACCGTCGATTGCCCGCGAATCAGGACAAACGCTGGTGGGCCGAGGAGATCTTTGCCGACGTCTACGGCTGCCTGTGCGCCGGTCCGGTTCTGGCCCTCGATTTTCAGGATCTACAGCTCGAAGAATGCAAGGAAGGCTTTATCCGTGACGATGGGGAGCACCCTGTGCCCGCCGTGCGACCGTGGGTCTATCAGTATGTTCTCAATTACCTGCTAAAGCATTTCGGCCTTTGGTCCAACTCATGCCCTGCGCTCCAGGCCCGTTGGAGGCAGAAATATGAACAGCGCTGTGTCGAGTACAAGCTCACCCAAGAAGAAATCGACGCGCTGGATTACGAGCGCGTCAAGGCAGAAGAGATCGCCGCCGTTGTCCTTGATATCCTGAACCCCTCCAATCCATTGGATCAGAAGATAGCGGACATGATCAAGAACCCCTGGTGCGACGACCTCCCAGAATCAGAGCGCGATGCCGATGCGCTGTATCGCTCCTTTGAGACGATAGTAGATGGAATAAATCCTGATGACCCGGCCCAACAATGCCCCGATAATATCAGCAGTGATCTGGATGCACAACAACGGTACGACTTGGTCCAATGGGACCAGCTCATGGCAGGCCTTGGCGAGGAAATTCTACGTGACACGTTCAGTCCGTGGCATCAATGGGCATTGGCCAGAGGGCTTTCGGCGCCGACCTCACCCTGGCGGATTGCCCGGATGCCGTACCAGCTAACGGCGGATGATTGGCTCGATCTGCTGCACGCGGACGGCTGGGTCACCAAGGGGCCGCGAAGCTTTCCCATCTCTCCCGGCTCGGCGGGGGGTGCTACTGCCGGCCAGCAAGACGGTTCGTAGCCAACTCGATCGCCTTTGGATGTTGGAGCTTTTCGGCGATGGCCAACGCCTCGTGCCATCTTTGCTGCGCTTCGCCGGCCTGGCCCAGCTCCTTATGCACGTCGCCGACGTGGATGAGTAGATACGCCCTGAGCAAGGTATAGTCCCACCTCTGGCATAGCTCGAGGCCCTGCAGGCCGATCTCCAGGGCCCGATCGCACTCCCGCTTGCTCTTGTAGATCATGCTCAGCCCATACAACACCTGCGCCTGTGTCACCAGGTCCCCCATGCTCCTGAGCAATTGAAAACTTTGCTCGGCGCACACCTGGGCAAGGTCCAGGCGGTTCTGGCGCCGGTACAGATGGGACAGCATATCGAGAATGTTAACCTGTTCTTCCCTTTCCTGAAGCTTGTCACACAGCGCCAGGGCACGCCGGCCGAGGTCTTCGGCCCGGTCAAGCGCCTTTTGTTCGACGGCGACACACGCCAACAGGTAGAGGGTAGCAATGGAACCATGTTCGTCGCCGGCAGCTTCCTGAAGGTCCAGTGCTTGTTGCAGAAGCCTGTCTGCCTCCTCGTAGCTACCCTGCAAGGCTAACATAGAGGCTGTCGCCGAGAGGACCTCGGCGACCCCCACTATGTCGCCGAGCTGCCCCCGGGCATTGCGGCTTTCTGCCAGCAGGCGTTGCGCCCGGTCATAGTCTGTCTGCTCCGTGGCGATCCGCGCCAGGTGGTACTGGCTGGTGGCCTTGCCCTGCCGATCGGCCAGCGCTTCCCACATCGGCAGGCTGGCAGACAGGTGCTCCTCTGCCTCGTCATAGTCCCGCTGCTCGATGCACGCCCGCCCCCAGTCCAGCAGGCAGGCGGCCAGCGCCCGGCGCTCCCCAATCGCCTCGGCTGCCTGGCTGGCCCACTCATAGCCCTGTCGCGCCTCGGTGTACCTTCCCCACGCAAACCAGATGCCGGTCAGCGCCCCGGCATAATCCAGAACCAACTGCGACAGCCCTCTATCGTGCGCCGTCCTTATGCCGGCCGACAGGTTGTCCCACTCTTCCTCCAGCGCAGCATAATCCTGCCGGTGCTGTTGGGCGTATTCCAGGTAGTAACGCACCACGCGGGCATAGGCCGCCTCGTCCTCCCCCAAGTATCCAGCAGCAAAGGCAGCCAGGAGCGGATGCTGGCGGTAGTAGACGTCCCCCTCCTCAGCCAGCAACGACAGGGCCACCAGCTCGCCGAGGTGATCCTCGGCCGTGTCGTTGTCTGCTTCTGCCACAGCGGCAAAGGCAGGCATGGTGAATGGGCGCCCGTCAAAGACGGCCAGCAGGCTAAAGCTACGGCGCAGCGGCGCATCCAGTGCCTCCCAACTCACGACAAAGGAGGTTCTCACCTCCCGGTCGTTGATCTTGAGCTCCTTCAGCCGGCCTTTCTCGTCTCGCAGCCGCTCCGCCAGGTCGGCCAGCCGCCAGCGGTGGCGAGAGGCCAGGCGCTGGGCGGCGATCTCAACCGCCAACGGCAGGTGTCCCAGGAGCTGGCAGATCTCAGCAGCGGGCCCTTCCTCAGCCGTCAGTCGTTCCTGGCCCACGATTTGAGCCATCAACTGGCAGCTGTCCTCGGCAGTCAGCGGTCCAAGAGGATACTCGTAGCCACTCAGCGCCACCGCCACGTCGCGGCTGCGGGTGGTTACCAACACCGTACACTGGGGTCCGCCGGGAAGGAGCGGCCGCGCCTTTTCCACGCTCTGGACGTCGTCCAGGATTACCAGTACCTTTTTTTCGGCCAATAGATCGCGCACCGCCGCCGCGCGACTTTCCAGGTCAGGCAGGCTTCGAAAGTTGTGGTCGTAGGCTTCGGCCCAGCTATCCAGGATGGCCAGCGGCTCGCTGTTGGCAACGTTGGCCCACAACACCCCATCGCTAAAGTGATCCTGTAGCCGATACGCCACCCGCTTGGCCAGCGCCGTCTTGCCCACGCCGCCCATGCCGACTAGACAATAGACCGTCTCCGGCGCATGGACTATTACCTCACAAAACTCGGCCACTTCCTCGTTCCGGCCGACGAATGGCGTATAGTCCCGCGGGACCATAAAAGATACGCTCACCGGTCTGGCTCGTTCTTGGGCCCGGCATTGTATCAGGCTTGTCAGGCGATCGATCTCACCGGGCTCTCGCCGGCAGTGGTCGAGCAGCAGCGTGGTCTTTTCGTCTCGGCGCATCCCTCGACTGAAGGCGTCGTAAACGTCAGGGAAGTGGTCCAGGCACAGCGCGTCCAACCGCACGTCGTCGAACGCTGCCAGCCGCTGCCGCAAGTCAGCCAGGCCGAGCCCGTTCATCGTTCCCTATCCTCAAACCGATCCGGCCACCAAGGCGGCCAGCCGCTCGAGTTCGCCGGCCTTTCGCCGGCAGTGGTCGATCAACAGCGTGATCTTTTCATCCTTGCGCATCCCCCGGCTAAACCGGTCATAGACCTCGGGGAAATAGTCCAGGCAAAAGGCATCCAGGCCGGGGTCATCGAATTTCTGGTCGATCCGGCGCCTGAGGGTCGCCCGGTCGGCCGTAGGGATAGGCGCAGGCGCCGTCTGTGCGGCGGCCGTGCCGCGCAGATGGGGCTCAAAGCGAGCATATTGCCTGGGGTAGGCCTTGGCCACCTCGGCCAGCAGCTCATCCCACAGCAACTGCGTCCGGCAATAGTCGATCACCTCGCCCACCATGTCGTCCAGGCCTTGACCGGTGCCAAAATGGGTGACGACCCCCTTGAATAGAGGTCGATCCAGGCAAAAGCGGCGCAGTGCCGCGCCATCGGCAAAGGCCGCTTCCAGCAGCTCGCGGATGGTCGCGATCGGCGGATTGTCGGGGTCGATGTGGAGCGGCCGGATGGCGACAAGAGTCGCTTCATCGCCCTTGGGCAGCGTCGTCGTTCCGGCCGGCCCAGCCGCCTGACCTCCCCCACCGGACACCGGCCGGTCCGCCTCTTGGACGTCCGAGCCGGTGGTAAAGCTAAAATGGTATTCTTTGGCCGGCACTCCTTCTTCGTCCTTGAAAGCGCCGCCTCCACCCGGCTCGTTGATTACAAAATCGAGCCTCTTGTTGGGCGGCAGGGGTTGGCCGGCGTTGTCGCGGGTGATGGTAAAGGTGTGCGTCTTGGCGTCGTAGTAATAGTCGGTCTCGTCGCTCACTGCGAATGAGCCACCTTCAGGCCCCTTCAAGCTATGCTGGTCCCGCTGCATCGGCCTGTCGAACTTGATCTTGATCTGCGTCAGCCGTTGGCTGACACCCTTCTTCCGGTCGCCCGGCCAGGTCCGCTTGACCACCGGCTGACTGCCAATGGGCGGCTGAGGCGGCAACGCCCGGCCCTGCAGCGAGGCCGGCAGCCGGAACCGGTACACCCCATCCGGCGCGTTCCGGTAGGTGAGCGTGTCCTTGGCCCAGAACCCGCCGCGCGCGTCCGAGTAGCGCCGCAGGGTAACCATGCCATAGCCCGCCGCCGGGTTCATCTGCACCCAGTTGTAGGCGTTGGCATATTGGCGTGTGTCGTAGCATGCCCCGCCGGCCAGGATGGTGGCCGCGCCGTCCGGTGTGGTGAGCTGCGTGGCCGCGGTGTGGTGCAGGTGGCCGTGCAGGATAAAGTGGCAGCCGTCGGCCAGCATCGCCCCACTGTCGTCCCGATCGAACTCGCGCAGCCAGTCGAGAGGATGGTGCAGCAGCGCGATCTTGATCGCCGCGCCGGCCTTTTCCGCCGCCTCCAGCGCCGCCCGCGCCTGCCGCTCGCCGATCAACAGCCCTTTGGCCCGGTCCTCGACCGAGGCGCTCAGCCAGGCCGAGTTCAGCCCCATGATCGCCACCCGCAGCCCGGCCAGATCCAGGCTGCGAACGTAATAATAGCGCTCGTCGTCGAACGAGAGATACCCGGCCAGGTAGTCGTTGACAAACGCCCCATAGCCCTGGAAGCGGGCCATCATCAGCTGCCGGTCGGCCGGGGTGGCCAGCACGTCGTTGGCGCAGTCGCGATCGGTGAGCCCATCGCCGATCGCCTGCGCGCCGCGCGTGATTAGGCTCCGGTCCACGTCATGGTTGCCCGGCACCGGGAACAGCCGGCCCTTGCCCAGGCCGGTGATCCGCAGCAGCCCGTCCAGGAACTGCCGGGCCAGCTCATACTCGGCCGGTTTGCCCGTGGAGGTCAAATCGCCGGTGAGGGCGATGAAATCGGGGTGCAGGCCATCCTGCGCGATCCGCTCGCCTATATCGCGCAGCAGCGCCTTGAGCACCACATTGGCGTCATACGCCCGCGAGTTGCGCAGATGCAAGTCCGAGATGTGCAGCCAGGTGATGGTTTCGCTCGATTTCGCAGTCATAATCCCTTTTCTCCCGCCGAGTTTCCGCCTGTATTATACCACTTGACGATTTCTATGACAAATCGCCCAGTTCATCGCCGCCGCCCAAAAAGCAGGTGCGACGCACGTGGCGTCGCACCCCTTTAATCCGCGGCCCTGACAGATCCCGCTACTCCCTCGCCCGCAGCACCGGCCCGGCCTTGACCTGCACCGGCCCGTGCATAGTGGTGTTGCCATAGATGTCGACATCCTCCAGCATGTAGTAATAGGTCCGGCCGGCTTCTACGGTGGCGTCGAGCCACACATAGACCCAGCCCAGGGGCGACCCCGGCGACTGGCTGGGGATCAGCTCGTCGTTCAGCTTGGCATACGGGCCGCCGGGCGCGCCGGCGCGGTACAGGTTAAAGCCCAGGTTGTCGATCTCGGTCACCGTCTCCCACTCGATGTGGATGGCCAACCCCTCGGGCCAGGCCTCGAAGCGGGCCAGCTCCACCGCCGTCGGCGCGGGCCCCTGGCCGTCCTCGACCTCGCCGCCGGTCGCTCCGCCATAGGCGCCCGGATCGCGGGCCTCGATGCCGCCTGCCGGGGCCGGGTCGCTGTCATACAGGCGGGCGCGATACCAGGGCGCTGCACTCTGGACGTGGACGGTGATGTCGTTATCGCCATTGACCACCGCGCCGTTGTACACCAGCTCGCCGTCGGCCCAGTCGCCAAAGACGCCGTCGTTGTTCCAGTCGAACCACAGCCGCAACCAGCCATTGTCCGGCGTGCCCTGCACGCTTACCCGGACGATCTTGTCCTGTCCGGCCTGAAAGCCGTAGGGGAAGGTCACCCCGTCGTCGCTGCTGTTGTCGTCGTCCAGGGCAAAGGTGTCGTCGGCGTCCCAGTCCAGCCCCAGCCGCAGCGCGCCGCCGCCGTCGTGCCAGGCGACGCCATAGCTGGAGGCCAGGTCGGAATAGTCGACGGCCGACGCCGACGGCGGGACGCCGCACAGGGTCAGGCTCCAGCTATTCAGGGTTCCGGTGTTCGGGCCGCTTGCGCTGTCATAGACACTCAGCATCCAAGTGCCGGCCGAGGTCTTGCCGTCAAGGGCGAACAGGCTCTCCTCTGGGAGGAATGAGCCGGTAAAGGGCGCCGTCCCACCCGTGATTGGGTCGGCCGCCTCGTCGTCAAAGACGGTGTTTGTGTAATTATTGCCGTTGCCGCCGTTGCCGGTGGACAGCTCCACGGCCGTGTTGTCGGGGTGCTCGATGTAGATGTCCAGGTCGGCGTCGTTGGTGTGGACAATCGAGCCGATCGTCACATTGACGTCGGTGACACTGAACGGATCATTAACATGTAGATTGCTGTACACTGTCGCCTTGTTGCTGATCGTCTTGGGCACGTCAGTGCTGGTGTAGGTGATGCAGGCGGGCGGCGCCATAGTTTGGAAAGCCCACGTCGCGGAATAGCTGCCGGCACCGCAGGTGTTATTGGCCGTCACCCGCCAGTAGTAGACGGTATTGGGGTTCAGGCTCGGGCTGGGGGTCCAGCTCGTCCCGGTCAGGCCAGCGGCCTGTGCTACGACATCCAGGAAATCGGGATCGGTGGCGACCTCGATGTCATAGCTGGACGCCCCGCTCACCGCGCTCCAGGTCAGGCTAGGCGCCACCACCACGCCGGTCGCCCCGTTGGCCGGCGAAGACAGGGTCACTGCTCCCAGCGGCTCGCTCGACAGCAGGTTCAGCACGACCGTTTCCTGGCGGGTCAGGCTGCCCGACACGCCGCTGATGGTTATGTTGTAGGCGCCCAGCGCCGCGCTCCCGGTGTTGCCGATGGTCAGGGTGGTGCTGCCGGGCGGCGTGACCGGGTTGGCGCTCCACGACGCAGTGGCGCCATTGGGCAGGCCGCTGACGCTCATGGTCACCACGCCGCTAAAGGCGCAGGTTCTGGCCGGAGTGACCGTATAGACGGCGTCGGCCGGCACGCACACGTCGAGCGTGTTGGGCGTCGCGTCGGGGTAAAAGTCCGCGTCGAAACGCAAACTGATCACCCGCGTCGCCGACGAGCCGCCCGACATGTACTCGGTGGTGTACCAGAAGGTGCAGTCGTCGGCGGGGTCCACGCCGATGCCGGAATAGTCCCCCCACCGGTCGTAGGTTGCCTGCGAGCTGTTGCCGGCCTGGGCGACGATGTCAAAGTAGGGCATGGTGCCCAGCGGGTCCCACGAGCGGCGGCCGGCATAGAGGATGGATGGGTAATAGGGTACGCTGCTCCCGGTGCGGGTGTAGCCCAACGCTATGCCACCCGCCCCGTCCATGGCCACACTGGTGACCGAGCGGTGCAGGCTGTCGCCGCCGCCGACGACGCCCTCCTGGTAAGCTGACCAGACGCCGCCCGTCCTGCGCAGCTCGAACCAGCGCACCGCGGCCTTGTCGGTGCCGTCCACATCCTCGGCAAAGCCGCCGACCAGCGTCTCGTACGTGCCCCAGTTGCGGTACTGCAGTGGCTGGTGGAGCGGCTCGCGGATCGGGTCGATCGCCTGGGTGCTGTCGGGCTGTGGCATGCAGTCCCAGTTACCGCTGGTGCCACACAGACTGCAGTCATAGTCGGCTATCTCCACGTCGGCCAGTTTGGTCAGAGTCGAGTTTCCCGGGGTGACCCAGTCCACGTGAAAAGCCCACATCTCCATCAAGTCTGTGGGCGTAAAAGTCGGTGAATCGTGCACCTCCGTATCCCGCGGCCGCATGAACAGGCCCGGCGCGCCGGCCGGCGGCGGCGTGGGACCTTCCACCGAGGCCGGCACCACCAACTGGAAACCAAAGCCGGGCAGTGAAGGCACGCTGAACATCTGGTAGGTGGCCGACTGGCCGGCCAGCATCTTGGCCCGGTCAAAGGCAAAGACCTGGCGGTAGCCGGTGGCCCCGCCGTTGTAGCCCATGTAATAGGCATCGGGCCACACGGCATACTTGGGATAGTCATAGTAGTCCAAGTCAAAGGTGTAAGCGTACCAGGTTCCAGTAGGATCTGGCGTGGTCGAGACGTAGATGCACGCCGCATAAGTGCTCCGCGTGGAAAACTCGGTGATGAGCCAGCGGTCGGCCAGCCCGTCATAGATCACGATCGGGTCGCAGAAACCGTCGTTGCACGGCGCGGTGCTCGACAGCGAATCCATGGTAAAGGTTTTCAGGACGGTCCCGCTCTTGTCCCAGATCTGGACCGTCGAGCCGCCAGAGCCGTTGACGGCCTGGACAACGTGGTTGGGGCCCACGTCGCCGGTGGTATCCGGCGGAAAGATGTTATAGTCCATGCCCGCCCAGTTGGCGAGCGGGGTAGTAAAGGCATCTGGACCAGGCGACTTGACGTTCTGCTGGAGTTCCACCAGCGGGTCCAGCCACAACGGCCCCTGCACGTCCGGTCCGATAAAGCCAAAGTCATCCTTCCGCGCCCCTTCGCGGTCCAGGCGAAGGTAGCCGGGATCCAGCGGCGGCAGGTCGCGCACCGCCGTGCTGATGGTCGGCGCCGACGGCTCGCTGACATACACCTCCAACTGTGGCGGCTGTTGGTCTTGGACGCTGCCGGCCGACGCCCCGCCTCCTGCCGAGCGGGCGGCGGTCCCGGCGCCGGCCGTAGGGATCGATCCCTGCGGCAAGGTCCACGCGACCGCGACGATGACCAGCGACAGAGCCACGAGGCCGCTCAACAACCTCCATGACAATTTCATTAGCATTCTCCTTTGAATCCGCGATGTTAAGGTTATTTTACCCTACGTTGGTTGCCAAATCAATAGGATGATGGTACTGCTTGAAAAGAACTTTGCCGGGGAAAACCTGGCGGGGCGCTGTTGGAAATCTCCAGGTCTCCGATGTGCGGGACACAGCGGAGACCTGGGAAGTGGAGCTATTTGACCTGGAAATACCCCGAGGTCAGTGAGATCGCCGCCGCCACCGCCTCTTCCACCGATGCCTGCCCGTAAAAAGCGCGCTCGATCTCGCGGCTGGCCGTCTCCTCAATGGTCGGCCACTTGGGCAACAGCGGCACCCGGCGAAGGAGCGGTATGGTGTCGAGGAAGACCCGACTGCTGGCCGGCCGCTGCTGCGGGTCGAGGAAAGCCGGCGACTCGGCCACCTGGCGCAGCGATGGGACGGTGCGCCCCGTGCCGGCCATCAGCTTCTGGCCCGCCGCCGAGTTGGCAAACTCGATCAGCGCCCAGGCCGAATCCTTGTCCTGCGCCTTGGTCGCCAGGCAATAGGCGTCGCTGTGCAGCATCCCGGCGGCCTGCACGCCCTGCGGCAGCGGCGCCACGTCCCAGTCCAGGCCCTCGACAGTGCGGTAGGTCGGCGTGCCACGGCGGCTGTTCAGGAACATCCCCAACCGGCCGTTCATAAACCGGCTTTCACTCTCCTCCGCCTGCTCGGCGGTGGCGTCGGGCACCACGTGCTCCTTCACCTGCAAGTCGACGAACCACTGCAGGGCCTCTAGCGCAGCCGGGCTATCCAGGGCCAGCCGCGTTGGCTGGGCCGGGTCGTCGACCAGTTCCCCGCCGTTCTGCCAGATAAAGGGCGCCAGCCGCATCAGCTCCGGCGACACGCCGAGGCCGTACTGGTCCACCTGCCCGTCGCCGCCCAGGTCACGGGTCAAGGCCCGGGCAGTCTGCAGGAAATCGTCCCAGGTCCAGCCGGCCGCGGGATAGGCCACCCCGGCCGCATCGAACAAGCTGCGGTTGTAGTACACTACCAGGCTGGAGACATTTTGCGGCACGCACCAGGTCTTGCCATCCCACACAAACGCCTCGAGAGCCTCAGGGTACAGGTCGGCGCCGCGCAGCGTCTGGCTCTTGTCCATATATGGGCCCAGCGGCTCCAGCCCGCCTTGCGCGGCGAACTGCAGCACGCGCCGATAGTTCAACAGCATCACGTCCGGCTCGGCTCCGGCCGAAAAGGCGGTTACCAACTGTTTCTGATAATCGCCCTGGCCGGCCACGTGGCGCAGCTCCACCTCGATATCCGGGTGCTCGGCCTTGAACGCCTCCACCAGCTTCTGGTAGGCGGCCAGCTCTGCCGGGTCGCCAAAGACCATGAAAGACACCTTTTTTTCGGAGCTCCCGCCACCCGCGCACCCGGCCAACAGCAGGCAGGCGACCAGCCCAACCACCAACCCCTTTCTCATACATTCCCCCTATCCAGCTTATTCGTCCAACATCCTGGCCAGCGACAGGTCGCGCAGGAACAGCCGCTGGATCACCAGGAACAGCACCACCACCGGCGCGGTCATCAGCACCGACCCCGCCATCATCAGCGGCAGGTTGGTCGAGTCCATCTGCTTCAGCAATTGCAGCCCAATCGGCAGCGTGTACAGCTCGGGCCGCCAGATATACAGCACCGGCGTGGTAAAATCGCCCCAGTACAGGGCAAAGGCCAGCACCGCCACCGCCGCCGCCGTCGGCCGGACCAGCGGCCAGGCGATTTGCCTCAACACCGTCCAGGCCTCGGCCCCGTCCAGCCGGGCCGATTCGTACAGCTCGCGCGGGATGCGATAGCAGGCCCAGTAGAATAACAGCACGAACAACGGGCTGCCGCCGGCCACTGCCGGCACGATCAGCGCCCACAGCGTATCCACCAGCCCCAGCCAGTTCAGGATGTGAAAGCGAAAGGTCCACACCGCCATGCCGGGGATCAGCATCAGGGCGACGCTGGCCGTCACCAGCCGCCGCCGCCACACAGCACCCAGTTGCGACAGGGCAAACCCGGCCAGCGCCGCGGTGAGCAGCGTGACCGGCATGGCAACCGCGACGACGAACAGCGAGTTGAGGGCATAGCGCCCCATCGGCACCACGCGAAACAGCTCGGCATAGTTGCTCCACTGGATCGCCTGCGGCCACCACTCCACCGTGCGCGGCGGGGGCAGGCCCGGCTGGCGCAGCGAAGCGACCACCGCCCAGTAAAAGGGCAGCAGGAAGATGGCGGCGCAGGCCAGCCCCACCAGGTGGTAGGCCAGCGCCGCCGGCTTAACCTTCACCCGCCTCAACACGGCCGCGCAGCCCTTCGATCAGGTTGCGGATCCCGACGATCAGCAGCAGGATCCAGACATAGACTACCACCAGAACCGCCGAGGCGAGTCCCCACTCGTTAAAGTCGAACCAGACCTCATAGATCAACAGCGGCAGGAAGGTCGTGGCATAGTACGGCCCGCCGTAGGCCAGGACGAACGACGGCGTAAAAGTATTCTGCACCGCCACCAGCAGGTCGCGGCAGGCAAGCAGCAGCAGCCAGGGCGTGATCAACGGCAGGGTGATCCGCCAAAAGCCCTGCCAGCGGTTGGCGCCGTCCACCTCGGCCGCCTCGTACAGCGCCGCCGGGACATTCTGCCGGGCGGCCAGCACCACCACAAACCCCTCGCCGAGCTGCATCAGCGCCATCAGGATGATCGCCATCCGCGCCGTCCCCGGCTCGGTCAGCCAGCTCGGCTGCGGCAGCCCGAATGCTCCCAGGATCATATTCAGCGGTCCATAGACCGGGTTCACGATCCACAGCCACACCAGCGCATAGGCTGCCTCGGGCACGATCGTCGGCAAATAGACCGCCGCCCGGTACAGGCCACTCCCCGTCCGGAGGGAGCGCCGCCCGCCGAGCAGCAGCGCCAGCACGAGCGCCCCCACCAATCGCAGCGGCACCGCCACCCCGGCAAAAACGAGGGTGTTGTACAGGCCCAGCCGCACCAGCGGCGTCTCGGCCAGCCGTCGAAAGTTGTCCAGCCCTGCCCAGGTGGGGGCCTCATAGCCCTGGTAGTTGGTAAAGGACACGGTCACCGTCATCAGGGCGGGCAGGACGACCAGCGCCAGGGTGCCCACCAGGTATGGCGTCAGGAACAGCGCAAGCTGCCGCCGGTAGGACAGGTTAAAGCTGCGACGCCCGAGCCTCACAACACTCCTCTCTTTGACTAGATGACCCTGCTGGGCGCCCCCATTCTAGCGCATAACGCCAGATAAATCAATTAAAGCCAGACAAAAGACCCCTGGAGCACGTTTGAGAATTGGCCATAAGAAGTAACTCTTCTGAGCATGGTATGGATAGAAGCGATATGGCCAGTCTCGTCGAGCAAGTCTCCTGATTGGCTATTTGCCCTTTTGACATTCGATTGGCTTGGGGTATAATAGTTTCGAGGTGGAAAAGAGATGCCCAACACAATGCAAGTGCAGCCTTTCGAGACCCTTCTCCGTTGGATCTTGCAGGAACTTGAGGTCAATCGGTCTGTTTTCGGCATCCCCCGCTCGTTGTTCTACACGCCCAAGCAAGCCGGTTCCTGCGTCACTTCCAGCATCTTTGGCCGCTACTTGGCAACGCCGATCGGCCCGGCGGCGGGACCGCACACCCAACTGGCCCAAAACATCGTCTGCGCCTGGCTGTCCGGTGGACGGTTCATCGAGCTCAAGACGGTGCAGATCATGGACGAGCTGGAGATCCCCCGGCCGTGCATCGACATCGCCGACGAAGGGTACAACGTCGAGTGGTCCCAGGAGCTCAAGCTGGAACAGTCGGCGGACGAGTATGTCAAGGCCTGGGCCTTGATCCACATCCTGCACCGGCTGTTGGGTTTTGACGGGAGCACGCCTGTCGGGACCATCTTTAACATGAGTGTCGGCTACAACCTGGCCGGCATCCAGAGCCCACCGATAGTCCGCTTCATGGACAGGCTTGCGGACGCCTCCCATGAGGTGGCAGAGATCAAGGCCGTTCTACAGACACACTTTCCCCAGCTCGCCGACGTCGAGATCCCGTCCAGGCTGACCGACAATGTCACCCTGTCGACCATGCATGGCTGTCCGCCAGATGAGATCGAGCAGATCGCCCAGTACATGTTAGTGGAGCGAGGGCTGCACACCATCGTCAAGCTGAATCCCACCCTCCTGGGCAAGGAGACCGTGCTGCACATTCTGCACGATGACCTTGGCTTTCGGGAAATCCAGATCCCCGATCGGGTGTTCGAGCACGATCTGCACTACCTCCGCGCCGTGGCGTTGATCAAAAGCCTGAAGGAGGTCGCCGCCCAGCGCGGACTGACCTTTGGCGTCAAGCTGAGCAACACGCTGGCCATGGCCAACCATCGGGGCGTGCTGCCCGGCGACGAGATGTACATGTCGGGGCGGGCCCTCTATCCGATCACGATCAACCTGTTCCACAAACTGGCCCAGGAGTTCGGCGGCGATCTGAACGTGTCCTACTCGGGCGGAGCCGATGCATTCAATGTGACCGACCTGTTGGCCGCCGGCGCCCGGCCGGTCACCACAGCGTCGGATCTGTTGAAACCGGGTGGCTACTCGCGGCTGCGGCAATACCTGGATGAGATGGAAACAGAGATGCATAGCCGGGGTGTGACCGGACTGGACGAGCTATCCCAGGGCAAGCTGGCCAACCTGGACCGGGCGGCCGCCGATGCGCTGCACAACCCGTACTATAAGAAGCAGTACCATCCCCACGGCCTGCCCAAGGTCGAATCGGGATTGAGCCTGTTCGACTGCATCGCCGCACCGTGCACCGAGCAGTGTGCAGTCTGCCAGGACGTGCCCGAATATGCCTGGCTGATCGCCCAGGGCGAATACGACCGGGCGCTGGAGGTCATCCTGGCCCGCAACCCGCTGCCGGCAGTGACCGGTTACGTTTGCACCCACCTGTGCCAGACCCGCTGCACCCGCAACAACTATGACCAGCCGGTGAGCATCCGCGCCCTCAAACGTTTTGCCTCTGAGCATGGCAAACTGTCCAAAATCCAGGCTCCAAAATCCAAAATTGCCGTCCTGGGCGCAACGAAGGACCAAAATCCAAAATCCAAAATCGCTATTGTTGGCAGTGGCCCTTCCGGCCTGTCGGCGGCCTATTTCCTGGCCCTGAACGGCGCACAGGTCACGGTCTTTGAAGCCCGAGGCTCTGCGGGCGGCATGTTGGCCATCGCTCCCGCTTTCCGCCTGCCGCGCGCCGTGGTCGACGCGGACATCGACCGGATCAAGGGCCTGGGCGTCCAGATCGAGCTGTCTCACCCGATCGCCTCGCCCCCGGAAGAGCTGTTGAGCCAGGGCTTTGACGCCGTCTACCTCGCCTGCGGCTTTCAGAACGACGCCCAACTGGGCATCGATGGGGAAGGTGGGCAGGGGGTCTGGAGCGCACTCGACCTGCTGGCACGCGTAGCACAGGGAGAAAAGCCGGATCTGGGCAGCCGGGTGCTGGTCATCGGCGGCGGCAACACAGCGATGGATGCGGCACGGACGGCCTGCCGGTTGACCGGCCGCCCGGTCACAGTCGTCTACCGCCGGACCCGCGAGGAGATGCCGGCGTGCGAAGAAGAGGTGGCCGGGCTGCTGGCCGAAGGCAACGTCATGGCGGAGCTGGTCTCCCCGGTTGAGATCCGCCTGGAAAAAGGCCGAGTGGCCGGCCTGCAGTGCGTGCGGAACCGGCTGGGCGAGGCCGGTCTGGATGGGCGGCGGAAGCCGATCCCGGTCCCGGGCAGTGAGTTCGAGATCGGGGCCGACTCGATCGTCATCGCCGTCGGCCAGCGGCCGGACCTGGCCTTTCTCGACGGCAGCGCCATCAACCTGCGGCGCGATGGGTCCGTTGTGACCGACTCCCTGACGGGGCTGGCCGGCCCGGCCCATGTCTATGCCGGCGGGGATGTTGCCCGCGGACCGGCGATCATCATCGAGGCCTGCGCCGACGGACGGCGGGCGGCCGAAGCGATCTGCCGCGAGCTTGGCATCGAGTTCCGGCCGCCGGCTGCCCACCCGGCCCCGCTCTCGGCAGACGAGATCCTCCAGGTGAAGCAGGCCCGGGCCAAAAAAGAGGCCCAACGCCAGGCAGAGATGCTGCCGGCCGCGCAGCGGCGCGGATTTGATCTGATCGAGCAGACCCTGCCCGAGGAGCAAGCCCGCCGCGAGGCGTCCCGCTGCCTGCAGTGCTCCACGTTGTGCGACAAGTGCGTCGAGGTTTGCCCCAACCGCGCCAACTATGCCTACCTTGTCACGCCGGCCGGCCTGACGCTGCCGCGGCTGGCCTGCCGCGACGACAAGCTGGTCGTAACCGGACAAGAGGTCTTTGAGGTCAGGCAATCCCGGCAGATTGTACACCTGTACGACCTGTGCAACGAATGTGGCAACTGCGCCACCTTCTGTGTCCATCAAGGCAAGCCATACCAGGACAAGCCCCGGCTCTTTCTGCGGGAAAGCGACTGGACTCGGGAAGAGAACAATGCTTTTTATGTCGAGCGAGATAGCATCCGGCGGCGGGAAGGAAGCCAGGAATCCCGGTTGTTTGCGAACGAGGGCGAGATGGTATACGAGGACGTGCGAGTGCGCCTTCATCTCTCCCCGGACTGGGAGATCTTGAGTATGGCGCTGAAACAGCCGTTTGACGGCGAACTGTCCCTGGCCGGGGCAGCCGAGATGATGGTGATCCTCAGCGGGGTCGCCGGCTCTTTGCCGTTCCTGCTCCAGGGGCGGGAGTGAGGTTGGGTCAAATGCTTATCACCCATGCACGACTGGCGACACTTGGCGCTGCGCCGCGCCTGATCGACGACGGCGCACTGTACATTAAAGGAGATCGGATCTCGGCAGTGGGAACCACCGTCGAGCTGACCGCCCGCTACCCCAAGGCTCGGTGCTGGGATGCGGCCGGGCAGATGGCCCTCCCCGCTGCCATCTGTGCCCACACCCACTTTTACGGGGCCTTTGCCCGCGGCATGGCCATCCCAGGCGAGCCGGCGGCCAACTTTCCCCAAATCCTGGAGCGGCTGTGGTGGCGACTGGACAAGGGGCTCACCCTCGAAGATGTGCGTTACTCGGCGCTTGTCTGCCTGGTCGACGCCGTCCGGCACGGCACCACCACACTGATCGACCACCACGCCAGCCCCAACGCCATCGGCGGCTCGCTCGACGTCATCGCCGAAGCAGCGCAAGAAGCAGGGATCCGTGTCTGTCTGTGCTACGAGGTCACTGACCGCGACGGCCCTCAACGCGCCCAGGCCGGCATTGCCGAAAACATCCGCTTTGCCCAATCCAAAATCCAAAATCCAAAATCCAAAATCACGAACGTTGCCGCCTCCTTCGGCCTTCACGCCTCGCTCACGCTGTCTGACGAGACACTGGCCGATTGCGTCGCCGCAGCGGAGGGAGCAGGGCTGGGCTTTCACATCCACGCCGCCGAAGACCAGGCCGACCAGGAGGATTCCCTCCGCAAAACAGGCAAGCGGGTGATCCACCGGTTGGCCGACGCGGGCATCCTTGGGCCGCAGACCATCGCCGCCCACTGTGTCCACGTCGATCAGGGCGAGATCGAGCGGCTGGCGGCAACCGGCGCCTGGGTTACCCACCAGCCACGCTCGAACATGAACAACGCCGTGGGCGTCGCCCCGGTCGAGTCGATGCTGCGCGCCGGGGTCAACGTCGGCCTGGGCAACGATGGCTTTTCAAACCAGATGTTTGCCGAAATGAAAGCCGCCTACCTGGTGCACAAGCTGGCTCAGCACGACCCGCGGGCCATGCCCGGCGATCTGGTGGTGCAGATGGCCTATGCCCACAACGCCCGGCTGGCACAGGTTTTCTGGCCCGATTTGCGGCTCGGCGAGCTATCCGAAGGCGCAGCCGCCGACCTGGTCCTGCTGGACTATCGGCCCATAACTCCCTTGACCGCCGGCAACCTGCCCTGGCACCTGCTCTTTGGCCTGGAAGCGTCGGCGATCACCGCCACCGTCTGCGCCGGAAAGGTGCTCATGCGCGACCGCCGCCTGCTGACCCTTGACGAAGAGGCGATCACCGCCCGCTCGCGAGAGCTGGCCGCGCTGGCTTGGGAACGGCTCTAGCCACTGTTTGTGAGATAGAACGATGACTGGGTTCCGTCGCCGCCTCTTGTTGAGCGGGCTCGCCGGCCTGCTGGCCGATGCGGCGCTGGCCGGGCCGGCCGCGTGGCTGATCGCCGGGGGTGTGGTCAAGGCGCCGTTTCCCCATCCTCTGGTCACGCTGCTCGCCACAGTCGTTTTGGGCGGCCTGTCGCTGGCCGAGATACCGATGATGGTCTTGGCCATTCGCCACCTGGCCGCCCAGCAGCCAAGCAACCAGAAACTTGCCCTGGGCCTGAACGCCGTCTTTGTCTTCTTTGCCGCAGTGTATGGCGTGCCGGTGCTGCTGGTCACCGGGAGCCTGGTCTGGGGAGTGGCGCTGTGCGCGCTGGGCATCTTGCGGCTGGCAGCCGGCCTGCTCTTTGTCCGCGAGCCCCACCCTTGAGCGCATTTGACAGATCGTCCTTTATGGCCTAAACTGGCACGCTGTGGACAAGAACGGCCGCATCGATCTACACACCCATTCCTTTTTCAGTGACGGTGTCTTGCTGCCCAGCGAGATGCTGCGCCGGGCTGAAGCCTTGGGCTATGCAGCCCTGGCCATCACCGATCATGCCGACGTCTCCAACCTGGACGAGATAGCCGCCCAGTTGGTCCGCTTTTCCCGGGCGGGCCTGGCCGGTTTCAGCCTGCATTTTGTCCCCGGCGTCGAGCTAACCCACGTGCCCCCTGAGCAAATCGCACCCCTCGCCCGTCGAGCCAAGCGGCTCGGCGTGCGGCTGGTAGTGGTGCACGGCGAGACACCCGTCGAGCCGGTGGCGCCCGGCACCAACCGGGCGGCAGTTGAATGCCGCGATGTCGATATCTTGGCCCATCCCGGGTTCATCACCGAGGAAGAAGCGGCGCTGGCAGTGGCCAACAAAGTGGTCCTGGAAATCACGGCCCGCGGCGGCCACAACATGACCAACGGCCATTTAGCCCGCATCGCCCAGTTGACCGGCGCCCGGCTGGTGGTCAACACCGACACGCACACTCCGGCCGATATGATGGACCAGGCTCGCGCCTGGAAGGTCGCCCGTGGCGCCGGCCTGTCTGAGGACGAGGCCGAGGCCGCACTTGTAGCCAATCCACAGGCTGTGGTAGCACGGGCGCTTCGCCCGCCCCGGCGTGCGATCTAGATCCTAAAGGAGCATAACCTTGAACTCTGTCCCCTACCAAACGGTTCCCGTAACCTGCCCGAATTGTAGATACCGCTTTTCCGCTCCGGTGATGACGATCATCGACGCCGGCCAGCGCCCTGAGGCCAAGGCGCTCTTTTTGTCAGGCCAGGTGAACGTGGCCGCCTGCCCCCAGTGCGGCAACGCCGGCATGTTGAACACGCCCCTGGTCTATCACGATCCAGACAAGGAGCTACTGCTGACCTATGTGCCGCCCGAGCTGAACCTGCCGGAGGTAGAGCAGCAGCGGATCGTGGGCGACCTGACCAACCGGGTCATTTCCGCACTGCCCACTGAAAAGCGGAAGGGTTACCTCCTCCGCCCAAAGAGCTATCTCCGGCTGGAAGCCATGATCAAGGATATTCTACAGGCCGACGGCATCACCCCGGAGATGCTTGAAGCGCAGCGCGCCCGGTCCGAGCTGCTCGAACGGTTCCTGCGGGCCGATGGGGAGCAGGCTCGTCAGTCAATCGCCCAAGCCAATGACGCACAGATCGATTACGAATTTCTGGACTTGCTTTCCCTCAATATCGAGATGGCCCAAAGAAGCCAGCGGCCGGAGATCGTCTCAGAACTGTCGATACTGCGCGCGCAGTTGCTCCAGTGGACGACATTGGGGCAAGAGTTCGCCGCACGAGAAGAAGCGATCGCCAGCCTCGGGCTGTCCCCTGAAGGGGATCGCCGTGAGATCACGCGTGAGGAGTTGTTGGACAAGCTGATCGAAGCTGCGACCCAAGGAGGTGCAGCCACGTCGGTCAAGGTCGAGACGATGATAACTTTCGGCCGGCCGGCCATCGATTATCTTTTTTACCAGCAGCTTACAGAGCGAATCACGGCAGCCGAGCAGGCAGGGGAACGGGAACGGGCCAACATACTAACAGCCCTGCGCGAAACCATCCTGGACGAGACGGCCCGCCTCGACGAAGAAGCCCGGCAGGCTGCCGAGGAGGCCATGGAGTTCCTCGGGCAGGCCCTGGAAAGTGACGATCCACAGGCCTTCATCCGGGCTCACATCCACCAGGTGGACAATCTGTTCATGAGCATCCTGGCGGCCAACCTACAAGCCGCCGAGCAATCCGGCCAGACTGAGGCCATGGAACGGCTGGAAAGGGTCAGCGATGCAGTAACTGCCTTGGTCCTGGAAAGCCAACCGCCTGAGATCCAGTTCATCAACCATTTGTTGAGCGCCGAATACCCGGAAGGTACCCTGGCATTGTTGCAGGAGAACCGGCAGGGGATCAACGATCAATTGCTGGAGGTCATGCGTCTGGTGGCCGAAGATCTAGGCAAGAACGGCCGAGAAGAAACGGCGCAGCGCATGCTGCAAGTTCTGGAGCAGGCCAAAGGGCTGGCAGGCTCTTAGCAACCTATCAGGCTCTGAGACAGGGGCAGGCACACAAGCCTGCCCCTGCAAGTCAACCTGTCAGTCCCTGATTGTACGCTCTGCGTTCAGCCGAAAACCGTGCCCGCGAACCGTGATGATGTACTGGGTGTCAGGATCCAGCTCGGCCAGCCGTTCACGCAGGCGGCGGGCCAGCGCATCGATGGCCTGCTCTGAAATCCCGTCTCGCTCATCCTCCGGCCACACCGCCGCCACCACCTCATCCCGGCTGTAGACACGGTCCGGCTCTTGAAACAACAGCTCCAGCAGGCGATACTGAGCGAGCGACAAGGGCGGGTCTAGCTCCTGCCCGGCAACCCACGCCCGTTTGCTTTCCAGATCCAATCGCAGTCCCTGGGGGCGCTGCTCAAAGATCAGGGGTACCGTAGCTTCTGCATCGACATAGATCAGGCGGCAGCAGAGTGCGATCTGGATCTCATCGCCGTCCTTCAGCGGGTAAGGACCCGGCAGCTCCTGGCCATTGACAAAGGTGCCGTTCTTGGAGCCCAGGTCTTCCAACAGATAGCGGTCCGCCTCCAGCCTGATACGGGCGTGCTGGCGCGACACCTGGCGATCTGGGATCACCACATCGCAGTTTTCCTCTCGGCCGATGATCAGGGGCTGCTGTTCGATCGAAATCCGCTGGCCGGCCCCCGGCCCTTCCAGCACCAATAACATTGGCACTTCAGCCACAGTAGATCCTCCTCTAGCAGCTATCAGCAATCAGCTATCAGTCGTCAGTTTTTTGCAGCAGGCCGGCTGCTGACCAGTGGCTGCTACCTTGACAAGAGAGCGATTCTGCATTAAGCTATCATTATCAACACATGGGGCACACTACTGCCCCCGATCCCGGCCGGTCTGGCCGGGACCCTTGAGCAATCGGTTACACGGGAGCGGACAAATTGGCGAAATCGTTATCGCCAGGCACCATCCTCCGAGAAAGATACAAGATCGTCGAGCTGGTAGGCCGGGGCGGCATGGGTGCGACCTATCGGACCGAAGACCTTCGCCTGGAAGGCCGCTTTTGCGCGGTTAAAGAAGCCCTGCCCGATCCCGATGCCTCTGCCGACGAATTGAAACAGAGCCGCGAGCAGTTCTACCGGGAAGCAAGCACCCTGGCCCGCCTCGATCATCCGAATCTGCCCAAGGTATCCGACTATTTCTCGGAAGACGACCGTGATTATTTGGTAATGGACTTTGTCGCCGGCCAGGACCTCCAAGCCAAGCTGGCCGGCGCGCTTTCCCGGGGCCGCCCTCTCGACGAGAAACAGGTGCTGGCCTGGGCAGAACAGTTGTGTAATGCCCTGGAATACCTCCACAGCCAGGACCCACCGATACTGCATCGCGACATCAAGCCGGGTAATATCAAAATCACACCGTCCGGCACGGTCAAGCTGGTGGACTTTGGGTTGGTCAAAGTGCTCCTGCCCGATGAACAGCGGACCATCACCGTTGTCCAGGGACGTGGTACGGTGCAGTACACACCCATCGAGCAATATGGCGGCGACAGCGGGCACACCGATGCCCGCTCGGACATCTATTCTTTCAGCGCCACCCTTTATCACCTGCTGACCGGCCAGGCCCCGGCAGACGCCAAGCGGCGATTCTTGACGCCGGGCGTGCTAGCATCTCCCCGCAGCCTCAACCCTGCCATTTCATCGCAGGTCGAGCGTGCAATCTTGTGGGGTCTGGCGATGCACCCCGACGAAAGGCCGGCCAGCATGGCCGCACTCCGGGCCGAGTTGCTTGCTCCCGACTCACTCGGCAGCGCCGTCTCTGAGTTTTTCGGCCGCGAACAGCCAGTCGCGCAGTTCGCGCGCGCAAACCGAGTCCTGCTGGCCATCATCGCCGCACTGTTACTGGCGGCCATCATCCTTACAGCCCGGTCACCTCTGCTGGAGGCCGTGCTACCCCCGCCGACAACCACCGTCACGCCCGCGGCGCACAGCGCCACCGCTACCCCGGCGCCTCCCCTGCTCCCTACCCAGCCGTAGCCGGCCGGCTCGGCCTGCGGAGATCCAGCCTCCCGCCGTCAGGGGGGTCAACCACCACCGTCAAGCCCTGGCAGGGTCCTTTGGCTCGCTGCTGTACCTCCTGCGACCCCATACCCAGACGATGGCTAGCAGCGGCAGTAACCCACAGCCAAAACCGATCAACAGCCCGCGCAGTCCGGGCGAAACACCCGTCATCAAGCCGCTGCCCGGCAGGCCAAGTCCGTAGAAGAGATAGCCGGCCAGCCCGCACACCACGCTCCACAACGCTACGCGGCCGAGCGGATTCCAGATCCGGGTGTTCAATCGCACCTGGCACATGCGGGCCACGGCCATGACCACACCACCGGCCAGAGCCATGCCCAACAAAGCCAGCAACAGGTCAGCGCCCTTAACCCGCGGCTCGGGCGGCGGCGGCGGCAGGTTCTCGACGACAGGGGTGGCGGTGGGGGTAGGTGTTGGGGTCGGTGTGGGTGTGGCCGTAGGGGTAGGCGTCGGGGTCGGCGTCGGTGTGGCCGTGGGGGTAGGCGTCGGCGTCGGCGTGAGAAACTCGACCACCTCACCCACCAGGCGCACTTCCAGTGGCCGCGAGTTGAACGCCGGATCGCTCGTCGCGGTAATCTGCAAAACGCCTTCGCGCTCCAGGGTTACCGTAGTCTGGGCCACCCCGTCAACGGTCGTCGCATCGAAATTACGGCCAAGGCCCTCTGTCTCGACATAGACCGCATGAAAGATAACGGGGGTGCCATCCGGCACAGGGTTGCCGTTGCGGTCCACAATAACGCTGGTGCGCACCGAGAGTGGATCGCCCACCTTTAGCCTGACCGGCTGCGGCGTCCCCTCGGCCGGTTCCGGTTGGTCGGCTGGCGCGACCGCAATGACCTGCGATGGGCCTGGCCTGAGCTGCTCGTTCAGATCATAACCCACCCCTTCGACCGTGACCGGCGACCGGCCCCTGGGCACAAACTCCTGGAACAGGGCCTGCACCGAAATTTCGACAAAAGGATCGGTCTTGCTATAGATGCCATAGTAGGCCGTCAGCTTGCTGATCTCGGTGGTGTCGAGATAATAAGGAGCGCCGTAAGCCATGACAATGACATTCTTGGTCTCCAAGCCTGCCGTCTGTTCCTTCAGAAAGCGCTTGAGGGTGGTGATGCTGCTGTACTCGCCCAGGGTAGATTGATAGCCGAGGGTTTCAAAGATGATCCAGTCCGCGTCCTCAATGAAAGGAGCCAGGTCAGGGCTGGTATCTATCCCCTCCAGGAAAGCAAGCAGTTGTTCAAAAGTAAAGGTGTTAACGCGATCGGGATCGATCTGCCCGGTCGCTCCCGGCCCATACATCCTCAACATCGTATCGCGCAGCGCATTAGGATCCAGCGAATAGAAGGGGGGACACGTAGCGCACTCACTGACCTGGCGGGCGTCGGCAAAGATCAAGACATTCTCGTCGAAACGGGGCGGGTGTGACAGCCGAAGCGCCAGCTCCTCACTGGGAGGGTAGAGCAGGGTGATCGCGCTCTGGGCGATCTGGGTCACAGCGTTGCGCGAGCGGCCGATGGCAGCCAACCCGTCCGCGCTTGCAGTACAGCCCGCCGCAGACCAATCGGGGCAAATGCGCCGCTTGAGGCGCAGAATACGCCGCACCGACTGGTCGACCCGGGCACGAAAGTTCTCGTCCGCCTCGTACCGATCTCGGAAAAAGAGCACCGTATCCTCGATGTTCCGCATCTGATCGGCCCACGAGTCGGTCAAGGAAAAACGGGACAGGTTCAACAGATCATTTCCGGCCTGGAAGGCCTCGAGGGCGATCTGGCGGTACGGAAAGGAATCCAGCTTGGGCGAGTAATAGCGACGTATAGCCGGCACGCCCAGTGAGTCGCTGACCAACAGGCCGCCGGCCTGCCGCCAGGGCGCAAACTCGGCTTGAGCCATGATCTGCTGCATGCCCTCGGCATCGAGGCTAATGGGGCGCGTGACGTAGCGGATGTTGCCCTGGAAACCCCGGTAGCGGATGTGGGCGGTCATCAGTGCATCGACGGTATCGGTGATAGGGTCGAGCTGCGTAACAGCAAAAAAAGGCTGCAGCTCGATCAGGCGCAGCGTGTCGAGCGACCGGTCGACCGTTGCCACTTCCTCGTCCAGGCTCCGGTCGCTGGCTCCCAGGCCCGGCAGGTGCTTGCCGACCACCGCTACCTTTCCGGCGCTGCCCTGGTGCACACCGCGGATATAGGCTTGTCCCATGCGCCCGACCCAATAGGGATCGCCGCCCAGGACGCGTGTGCCCAGATCGCCGCTCGATTCGGGCTTGGGGACGCTGAGCACGTCCAACGATGGTCCGAGCAGCAAGTTGACGCCCACCGCTGCCAATTCCTGACCGACGATCTGCCCTACTGCCTCGGCGTTTTTGTCATTCCAGGTCGCGCCCAACGCCATGTTGCTTGGCAAATCCGTAAAACCGGTCCGCAAGCTGCTATAGGGGTAGCCGTTGCCTTCCTGTGCTGCGGCGACCAATAGGGGGATCCCCTGCGCCGGCACCGTGATCGTCTGCGTCACGCGAACCAGGCTCACCAGCGGGACGGTCAGGGGCAGCGTCCCTGTTACTGTCCCGGTCAAAGATCCGCTCGCAGTAATCGGCGCCGTGACTGTTACAGGGGTCGTCACCACCAGCCCGATAGGCAGCGACTCGGTAAAGGCCAGCGTCTGCAGGGCCGTGGTCAACGACAAGACCTGCTCGTGGGTGCCGGCTTCGTTGTCAAAATTCTCGTTTTCAGGGGACAAGATCACGCCGCCGATGCGATAGACCTGGATCAAGTGGGCTATATCCAGGTCGGCGCTGCCGCCGCTTTCCGCACTTGTAGCCTGGCCGGGAAAGGTGATCAGGAACAGTTGTCCAACCTTGTCGGCGGTAGTCATACCGGCCAAGGTCTCGTCAAGCCAGATCTCCTCGTCTGTTGGGGGCGTCTCTGTCTCGATCGGTACGGCCTGGACCCTGGGCTGAGGCGTCTGCGCGTCAGATGGCCAGACAAAGGTCAACAACATACTCACCAACAACAGGCCGCTCAAGGCGCGACGCCAGTAGGCCGGCTTCATCTCTTCTCCTCAATCAGATTCAGGCCCAGTATACCCTCGAACGACGATGGCGTCAAGGTTGGCAAGAAACCGGGTTTCTTGAACAAACCCGGTTTCTCATCGCATGGGAGAGGGGGCAGAAATTCTATTCCCGTTTTCGCCTAAGGCTGGCCGCCTGTGCTTTCAGAGACTGGAAATAGTCGCTTTCGACGATCTCGCTGACCTGGCGTTGCTTCCTGGTCTCGTCAATTTCGATGCGCAGTTGCTCCACCTGCCGCTGCAACGCCTCTTCCCGCGCCCGCACCTGTGTGGCCATCTGGGCGAACTCGGCAGCCAGGGTGGCGAGCGTCTCGTCCCGGTAGCCGACCCCGGCGACGACGGCCGGGGCATCCCCGGCGACAGCGACCGGGACATTCGGGGCTCCTGGTCCCTGAGAGGGATCTTCGCCGGCCACCTGCCGGACCCAATCCTGCATCTCCTTCAGGAACTCATCGCCTTTGTACTTCCCAGCCGACATGCGACCGACCCAGTGACGAACCTGGCTCAGGAATTCGGTGGTGTACCGGATCCGATCGCTCAGCCCGCCCATCACGGCGACGGCCACCGCCGGGTCATCGCGGACCAGGCGGCGGAAGCTATCCCCGCGCAGCACCAACAGGTGGGTCGGCTCCTCAGTGCGGGCGCTCAGCGATCGGGGTTGGCGGTCTATCAGGGCCATCTCCCCCAGCAGATCTCCTGCTTTGAACAGGCGGAGTGGCTTTTCCTGGCCGGGCCGGTCGATGCTAGGGGCGAAAATCGCCACACAGCCATCCTGAACGATGAACAGCTCGTCGCCGGCATCGCCCTGGTTAAAGAGCACCTGGCCGGCGTCCAGAGATCGCCTCTCCAGCTCTCCGCTAACCTCGGCCAGCCTCTCCGCTGAAAGCCGCCGGAAGATCGGGACATCGAGCTCGCTTATGGCAGTCATCACAATCTCCTCATGGTTGAGGGAATAAATCCAAAGGGATCTCCCAACGGCCGCTTTCGACCTCGCTGTGGATCTGCCGATTTATCAGGCTCCGATCCATAAAGACCTGCCGCTTCTGGGGATCGTCGATCCGCCCGGCCTGCTGCATCATCGCCGCGTACGCATCCTGCAAGGAACGCCTGGCCTCGGGCTCTTGACGAGCGGCAAGCACCCGAAAGTGGTTAAAGTAGACCTGCTGTACCTCTTCCACATCCTTTTGCTCGGCCAACAGAGCCATGGCCTGATCCGAGGTTCGGGCAGCCTGCTCCAGCTCGCCCAGCTCCAGGTAAGCCTGCCCCAAGTACGACAGATCGACGACCATCTCGGCCTTGAGGCCTAACTGTGAGTGGATCTCGTAAGCCTGCCGGAAGTCGTCCACCGCCTGGCTGTGCTCGCGCCGGCTCAGGGCGAGCAGGCCCAGCCCGTACCGGCAGTAGCCGATGCCCCGTTGGTCGTCGATCTGGCGGCGCAGCTCCAGGGAATCTGCGAGCGCCGCCTCGGCTTCGTCGTACCGGCCCAGATAGGTATTGACCAACCCCAGACCAAACAGGGCAAAGCCCTGCCCCATTCGATCGCCCACCCGCCGCTTCCTGTCCAGCGAGGTGGAGTACTGATCGAGAGCCCGCTCATACTCACCCAGCCTCATCGAAACGCGAGCCGCATTGGTGAGGTGGACACCGACCTGGAACCAATCCTGCCGCGCCTCAGCCACCTCACATGCCTGTTCGTGCAGGTGGGCTGCCTGGCCATAGTTTCCCCGGAAGAAATGGATCATGCCCAGGTACATCAAGCTCCAGGCCTCGCCCTCGGGGTTATTGGTCGCCCGCCTCAGGACGGCCGCCTGCTCCAGCGCCGGCTGCGCCTGCCCATAGTCGCCCCGGTAATAGCGCACCACCCCAAGCTGGTTCAGCGCCTCCGCCTGCCCGGCCTGCGACCCCAGCTCCGTGGCGATCGCCAGCGCCTCCGTCGCCGCCTGCTCCGCCTCGGCGTACCGCCCGGTCCACTGGTACAGATCGGCGAGCGCGTTCAGCGCATCGGCCCGCCGGGCCCGGTCCTGGCCGGCCTGGGCCAGCTCCAGCATCGCCTCCAGGTCCACCTGGCGGGCCTTTTGCTGGCCCGACAAGCCATAAACCTGCTGCCGCCGCGCCAGGATGTCAAAGCGCTTTTCCCACGTTTCCGGACCGCCGCCCAAGCGCTCCAGCACGTCGGTGTAGCACCGCACGGCCGTTTCGTTGGCAAACCCTGCCTGAGCTTTGTGGCCGGCCATCTCCAGATAGTATGCCGCCTGCTCTTGGTCGTCGCTGCGGCTGTAGTGATAGGCCAGCATCTCGCACTCCTGGTCGGCGAGATCGCCCAGGATCGCTTTCAGCGTCTCACCTGCCCGGCGGTGAAACTCCCGGCGGCGTTGCAGCAACAGGCTGTCGTAAGCTACCTCCTGGACCAGGGCATCGGGAAAGGCATACTCGCCGTCCGTACGTGGCTCCGTAGTTGGCGCCCCTGTCCCGGCCGGACCGGTCGGGACAGTGCGAATCAGGCCGCTGCGCTCCAACTGGGCCAGCCACAGCCCCATCTCCGCCTGGGCCCCGGCCAGCCCTCTCAAGATCTCTACCTGAAAGCGCCGGCCAATGACCGCTGCCATCTGCAGCGCCTGGCGGGCATCTTCGGTCAGCCGGTCGAGGCGGGCCAGGATGGCGCCCTGCAAGGTGCCGGGCACGGCGATCCCCTCGATCCCGGCCGCCACCTTCCAGTAGCCCGGCCGGCTATCGTCGGGCACGACCAGACGCCTCTCTTGGAGCGAGCGCACGACCTCTTCGAGATAGAAAGGGTTGCCGGCGGTCTTGTCCAGGATTTCCCGGATCGTCAAAGGAGCCAGATCCGCTCCCGGCAGGAGCTGATGGAGCAGATCCTGACAATAAGCGTCGCCGAGCGGCTTGAGCGCCACCTCCGTATAGCGGTGTGGGAAGGAAGCAGCCGCCCGATCCCGCAGGCGCCAGCAGCGCTTATCGCGCCGCTCGCGCAAGATCAGGACAAACATGATGGGGGCAATATCTGTAACCTGCAACAGATCTTCCAGCAGGGCCAGGGAGGCCTCATCGGCCCAATGCAGATCGTCGAGGGCAACAACGAACGGCTGCTGGCGCGCCGCCGCTGTGCACAGCTCCCGCACTGCCCAAAAGGTCTGCTTTTGTCGCACCTGCGGACTGAGATCGGCTACCCAATGTTCCCATTCGCCCCTGAGCGGCAGGTCGAGCAGGTTTGCCAGGAACGGGATCGCCTCACGGGCAGTTGGTTTGCCGAGGAGGGCTTCACCCTGCTCCCACAAAGCGTAGAGCGTATCGTCGGCGCTGGCATCGGGCTGCAGAGCGACCGCCCGGTGCAAGATCTGGGCCGCCAGCCAATAGCTCACCTGCTCGCTGAAGGACACGGCACGGCCCTGCAGCCAGCGCGTCCTGTCCACGACCTCCCGGTCCCCCTCAGGAGAGCTTTGTCCGAATAGCCACCGCCGCAGCTCCCTCATCAACCGGGACTTGCCCAGGCCGCTGTCGCCGATGATCGACACGATCTGACCGCGCCCGCTCATGAGCTCTTGCCCACAGCGCTGCAGGGCAGCAAGCTCGTCTTCACGGTCGGCCAGAGGGGATTCTCCATCACCCAGGCCGCGGGTCCGGCCGATCTTGGCCCGGCGCCCCGTCACCTGGAAGGCCGGGATGGTGATCTCTTTGCCCTTGACCTTTAGCTGGCCCCGATCGCGCAGGTCGAAAAATGCCTTTACCTGCTCTTGGGTCTTGTCGCTGATCAGAATCTCACCCCACTCGGCCTTGGACATCAACCGGGCAGCCATGTTGATGTCGTCGCCCATCAGGGTATACTCCTGGCGGCGGTCGCCCGTCCTGGCCTGCGCCAGCGGGTCGGGGAGCTTGTCAACCTCATCGCCGGCATCAGACACGCCGATATTGCCGGCAAACAGGATCCCGGTGTTGAGGCCCACCCGCTGCCGGAAACGGTAAATGCCCTCAGGCAGTTGCAGGGCGGCGAAATGCTGGCGGGTCGCCTCCTGCATCTCCAGCGCCGTATAGACGGCCCGCACCGGGTCGTCTTCGTGGGCGTGGGGCGCGCCAAAAAAGACTACCAGGCGGTCGCCTACCGAGTACTGGTCCATGCGGGCCAGCGCCCCTTCGTAGCGGCCCACGATCTCGGCCATGTGGACGAAATAATCGTTGAGGTGAGCCGTGATCAGATCGGGCCGGCTGGCGCCCATATCGTCGATCAGGCTGCTGACGCCCTCGTAATTGGCGAACATGACCGTCACCAGGCGGCGCTCGGGTATGATCCGTATATCGCCCGGGCTGGTCACCAGGCGCGGCAGCAGCTCGGCCGGCAAATAGGGCGACAAGCGATCCAGGCGCTCCACCAGGTAGGTGATCTGTTCCTGCGCGCCGCCGTCAGGCGGCTCGGCGACGTGCCAGGGACCGGGCAGGCTGTCGGCCGGCGGCGCGGCGCGCACCAGCAAAAAGCCCTCGGCGCGGGGCTCTGCCTCGATCTGCGAGCCAAGCAGATCGCTGGTAGACTGGGTGATGATCACCTCGCCGGGGCTGGCATGCCCCTCGGCCTGGTCGGCGCCGTTCACCGTGTGGCCGGTCGTCACATAGGCCATGCTCTGCGGCGTGCCAAGGTGAGCGGCAAAGTAGCGACCCGACGAGATTCCGCACTTGACCCGCAGGGCGTGTGGCTGGCCGCCGGCCTCGATGGCCGCGAACTTGGACATGACGCCCTGCATGGCCATGGCCGCCTGCACCGCCAGCAGGGCGCCACCCTCCATTCCCTCAGCAGATCCGGCCGGCTGCTCGCCGAAAAGGCCCAGCAGCGCGTCGCCGCCGAACTTTAGCAGCGTGCCGCCGTGGGCGTGGAGGATGGTCACCAGCTCATTGAACAGGCCGTTGATGATGGCGGCGATCTGCTCGGCGCCGTCGGGAAAGGCCTTCAATCGCTCCGAGAGGGGGGTAAAGCCGGACACGTCCACGAACAGGAACGTGCCCTGGAACAGCCCGCCGGCCGGCACGCCCGGCGGCTGGGGGGCCTGGACAACTGGGCGAGCGAGGTAGGTTTTGGCCGTTTTCAGGACAGAGGCCAGGTGCTTGACGGCCGCCTCCAGGTCGTCGGCAGTCGCGCGGCGCTCCATCGGCTCGTAGAGGGTGTGGGGCAGGTAACGCTGCAAGGAGGGCAGCATCTCCGGCAGCGGGCGAGGCAGCGGGAGCTTGCCCAGCGCAAAGGCAGGCGGCGACGCCTGGGGCGCTTCGGCCATGCCGATCTCGCTGCCGGCCTGTGGCGCCGCCGCCGGAGCGACCGGCCGGCCGACAGGAGCGCCACACCGGCTGCATTGGACCTGGCCGGCCGCGATGCTCGCGCCGCACTTGCAAACAGTCACCGGCGGCACGACAATCGCCCCACAGTGGAAGCAGTAACGGGCATCGGTGGGAAGCAGGGTGTGACACAGGGTGCACACCAGGCCGTCGACCAGCAGATGGCCACAGCCCAAGCAGAAGCGAGCCTGGGCCGGGTTGGCTGTTCCGCACAATGGACAGCGCATAGACCCAACCTCCTTGAGGCGCTAAATGTCGCTTGGGAGTATTATACCACAAAGGAGACGAAGGACACAAAGGGCTTCCTCTGATGGTTCCAAGCATGGCCTATCCCAGGAGCCACAGGCTCGCCGCCATGACGGCCATGCCGAGCCCAACGCCAAGGATCGACAGGTGTTCCTCACCGCAAAACGAGCGCGCCACCGGCACCAGCTCGTCCAGGGAGATGAACACCATGACGCCGGCCACGGAGGCCAATACCAGGCTCAGCAACGTCTCGCTCAAGAAAGGCAAAAGGAACAGCGCCGCCACCAGGGCCCCTATCGGCTCAGCTATGCCGGACAGAAAAGACCAGAGGAACGCCTTGGAGCGGCTGCCGGTGGCCGCATAGACCGGCACCGATATCGCCAACCCTTCCGGGATGTTGTGAAGGGCAATGGCCAGTGCAATGGCCATACCCAGCCGTGAATCGTGCAAAGCCCCGGCAAAGGTGGCGATGCCCTCAGGAAAGTTGTGGATAGTTACCCCCAGGGCGATCAGGACTGCGGTCCTGAAGATACGGGGCTCCCGCACGGCAGAGCCATGCCGCCGGCGAGCGCCACGCCAACGCCGGCGGCAGCGGTCAGCCTCTGGCGCACAGGGTCGTGGCTCCTGGTCCTCGGCGATGTAGGTGTGCGGGATCAGAAGATCGATCGCGAACATGCCAGCCATGCCCCCAAAAAACGCCGTGTAGCCCCACAAGAAACCGACAACCGCAACGCCTTCGGGAAGTAGCTCGGTGAAAGAGACCAGGATCATGACCCCTGCGGCAAACCCCAGGCTGAGGGACATTGTACGGGGTCCGGGCTTCCGGGCAAAGAGGCCCAGCAAGCTGCCAATGGTCGTGGACAGGCCGGCCAGAACAGATAACAGGAGGGCGATGCCAAAGTTTGGCTCCATTCAGCTCCTCATACCAACATGGCTAGCGTGTTTCGGCACATCACTACTGCCCCCTACCTCGATTCGTTTTTCCTTCCTCTCGGCATTGGGCGCACCAGCCCGTGACGAGGAGGTGAGCGCCGGTCACCTGCAGCCCCTTCTGCGCACTCAGCCGCCGAAGGACCTCCGCAACCTGGGGCGCATCAAACTCGATCACACGGCCGCATCCGCTGCACGTAAAGTGGTAGTGAGGAGTCCTTTGGGTTGTCTCAAAGTGTGCGTGTCCTTCGCCCAACCGGTGCTCCTCCACCAACCCCATCTCCTTGAGAACCACCAGGGTGCGATACACCGTCGCCAAGCTGATGTTGGGATCCAGGGCCTTGGCCCGGTCGTGGAGCCCCTCGGCGTCCAGGTGCCCTTGGCTTTCTTCCAGCACCTTCAGCACTAGCCGCCGCTGGCGGGTGAGCCGGCGACCGCTGGTGTGCATTTTTTCACGCAGGCTCTTATCGTGGACCATTCCCTACTCCTTATTGCGAATGATTCCCATATGCAATTATATCATACTTCAGCTAGAGTGTCAAGTACGACTGTGGCATCCGTGCATAGAGCCACCGCTCGTGCTGCATAATCTACCCATCTAGCCTAAACTGGTTATCAAGGGTCGCCGTCTGTTTGATCAGCACCAATGTTGGCCGCTAGGCTCCCCCAGGCTCATCTCGGTTTGACAAGAACCTCTGCCTGCGTATAATCGATCTGGATACTCATACTGTGAATAACCATAATCTGACTAAGGAGTGAGGGCAATGCCCCGCTACGACGCGACTTTGCCACAACCGGTCCTGTTGGGCCTCTTGATGCTGGGACCCCGGCACGGCTACCAGTTGTACCAGGAATTCAGCCGCGAGTTGGGGCGGGTGTGGCAGATCGGCCTCAGCCAGCTCTACGCCCAGCTTAAGCAACTGGAAGAGGCCGGGCTGCTGGTAGTCCAGGTTGAGCCTCAGCCCAACCGGCCGGCGCGCAAGGTGTATCACCTGACCGCCGAGGGGCGCGAGGCTTTCCTGGATTGGGTCAACCAGCCGGCGCCCAACCTGCGCCACATGCGTGTGGACCTGCTTGCCAGGCTCTATTTCTTCCGCTATCTGTCCCTGCCAGGCCTGGCACAGCTCATCGCCCGGCAAAAGGCAGTCTGCCAGGCGCAGGTCGAGCGCTTTAGCCAGCTCGCTGCCGAGACCGACGACGACTTTCGCCGATTGGTGCTCGAGTTTCGGCGGGGGCAACTGGAAGCAGCCACCCAGTGGCTGGATCGATGTTTGGAGGTCTAGCGTCTATGAGAAAAAGTCCGAGTCCTTACTGAAAGGAGAATCTGCATGCACCGGTCACCCGCTTTCGTTTCCGTTGTCCTGATCCTGTTGGGGGGCGTGCTGTTGGGAGCCTGTGGCGCCCCACCCACCCAGACCCTTCTGACGTCGCCCATGCTCCAGTCATCCCCAGAAACCGGGATAACGCCAAATGCCGGGGCGATCACCGTCGTGGACGCTCTGGGGCGGGCGGTCCAGTTTGTCGAGCCACCCAAGCGCATCGTCGTCGCCGGCAAGAGCACACTGACGATCGTCAATACTCTGTACATGTTCCCCGAGGCCAAGGAACGGCTGATCGCCCTGGTGATCGGCAAGCAGCCCGTCGGTGAGTTCCTCCGCTTCGTAGACCCCACCTTCGATCAGAAGGCGATCCTGGATGTCGAGGCCGGCCCAGAACAGATCGCCCCTTTCATGCCCGACGTCGTCGTGCTGCGCAGTTCTATGGCCGAAAAGCTGGGCAAGGGACTGGAACAACTGAGCACCCCCGTGGTCTATGTCGACCTCGAAACGCCGGACCAGTACTTCCAGGGTCTGGCCACGCTCGGCCAGTTACTCGGGAACCAAACTCGGGCAGAAGAGATCCGGGCCTTTTACCAGGCGCGCCTGGATGAGGTCAAGGGCGGATTGGAGGGACTGGAGGACGCCCAGAAACCCCGCGTCTTGATCGTGCAGCACACCGAACAGGGCGGCCAGGTTGCGTTCAACGTTCCTCCCGCGTTCTGGATCCAAACGACCGAGGCCGAGCTGGCCGGCGCCCTGCCGGTGTGGAAAGAAGCGGCGCTGGGAGGTGGCTGGACGGTGGTGAACCTGGAGCAGATCGCGGCCTGGAATCCAGATCAGGTCTTTGTCATATCCTACCAGTCCGATCCGGTGCAGGTGGTTGGCAAGCTTCAAGCCGCGCCAGAATGGCAGGCCCTCAAAGCGGTGCAGGATGGGCAGATTTATGCCTTTGCCGGGGACATCTTTAGCTGGGATCAGCCCGATCCGCGCTGGATCCTGGGCACGGCCTGGCTGGCCGGCAAGGTACACCCCAATCGCTTTCCCGGCCTGGACGTGAAAGGACAGGCCGCCGAATTCTTTGTGCAGATGTACGGCATGGACGAGGCTGTGGTCCAGGAGCAGATCATACCCCTCCTGAAGGGAAGCATCGAGTGACGGCAGCCGGGAACCGGGAATCGGAAAGGCTTTCGCCCCTGTCACGCCGCGGGCCGCAGATCCCCGGCATCCGGGCTGTGGTCGATGCCTTTTCCAGGCATCCTTTCCTTTACCTGGGCCTGGCCTTCTTGGCGGTCCTGATCCTGTCGATCTTTGTCGGGCGCTATCCGGCTCCGGGCTGGATGTCGCCGGCCAGGCTGTGGCAAGACGAGCTGGCCCGGCAGTTGGTTTTCAACCTGCGCCTGCCGCGAACCCTGGCTGCCTGCCTGCTAGGGATGACCCTGGCCGCCTGCGGCACCGTGCTGCAGATGATCTTTCGCAACCCGCTGGTCGAGCCCGGTTTTCTGGGGGTGTCACAGGGGGCAGCATTTGGCGCTGCCTTTAGTATCCTCTATCTGGGAGCCGCCCCGCTGTTGGTTGAAGGGGCGGCCACCCTGTTTGCCTGCCTGGGGATGGCCCTGTCCTACTTGCTGGCGCGGCGCATCCGCTACGGCGGTTGGATCCTGCGCCTGATCCTGGCCGGCATCGCCGTATCTGCCCTGTTCTCCTCGGGCGTGGGGGTTCTAAAGTACCTGGCCGATCCCCTGACCCAACTGCCGGACATCGTTTTCTGGATGCTAGGCGGCCTGTGGGGCGTCACCTGGACCGATTTCGCCTACCTTCTGCCCCTCGTCATCCCCGGCCTGATCGTCGTCTACCTGATGCGCTGGCGGCTCAATCTGCTCTCCTTGAACGACGACACTTCCTTTTCTCTTGGCGCGGCGCCAGGGCGCGAGCGAGCGTTAGCCCTGGTGGCAGCCGTCGCCGCTACCTCTGCCGTGGTGGCGGTGGCCGGCATAGTGGGCTGGATCGGTCTGCTTATACCGCACATGGCCCGGCGGATCATGGGCGCCGACGCGCAAAAGGCCCTGCCTGCCGCCCTGCTGTTGGGTGGAACGTTTGCCTTGGCCTGTGACACCCTGGCGCGCACCCTATTGACCGGCGAAATTCCGCTGGGGATCATCGCCTCATTCTTTGGCGCCCTCCTGTTCATGGCCATGATGCTCAGCGGGAATGTCCGGGTGCAGCGATGAGCCGAGATCTGCTAGAAAGACTGCCGGCTTTTCGCTCCCAGGAACCTGCCGGGCCTGAGGGGATTATCTCTGTGTCTGGTCTGTCGTTCCGCTACGGCGGTTCGAGGCGAACGGTCCTGTGCGATCTGTCGCTAGAGATTCCGGCGGGCGAGATCACCGCCGTTCTGGGGCCGAACGGGTCCGGCAAGACCACGCTGCTGCGCCTGCTGCTGGGACTGCTGCGACCACAACAGGGAAAGGTTCTGATAGCCGGCCGTCCCCAGGCAAGTTACTCACGGCGGGACTTGAGCCAGATGATCGGGCTCGTGCCTCAGGAAGAGCACATTCCGTTCGACTTTTCCATCCTGGAGTATGTCCTGATGGGCCGCGCGCCCTACCTTGGGCCGCTGGAAATGCCGGGCGAGGAGGATTGCCGGGCGGCGCGGGCAGCCCTCGACACAGCAGGGCTGGCCCACTTGCAGGATCGGTCTCTGCCCACCTTGAGCGGCGGCGAGCGGCAATTGGCTACCGTGGCCCGTGCCCTGGCGCAAAAGCCGCGCATCCTGCTGCTAGACGAGCCGGCCGCCCACCTGGACCTGGGCAACAAGAGCCACCTCCTGGACATCATGCGTGCTTTGGCCGCCGAGGGCGTTACCCAGGTCTTTACCACGCACGATCCCAACCTGGCCGCCTCGGTCGCCCGCTTTGCCGTCCTGATACGCCACGGACAGGTCCTGGATGCCGGCCCTACCGAAGTGGTGCTGACGTCTGAAAAGCTGTCCGCGACCTATGGTGTGCCCGTTCAGGTATTCCAGGTTGATGGCAGACGAGTAATCTTGCTTCCCCTCTGTTCCTGACATAGGCGATTGGACCGGCGTCGCCTCTGGCTCCATCCAGTTTGCCCTGGGCAAGCTAGGTGAAGAAGGGTTCGTTGAGCAGGTTGCTGTTGAACAGGAGAGGCGGCGCCCATCGCGCACCGTCTACTGGAGAAACGAGGAGGTAGCGATGCCGCAGTTGGCCAAAGGTGGCAAGTGGGTGTTTGGCTGGGCGATCGTAGGGCCGCAGGGGGAGCTGACAATTCCACCGGCGGCATGGGTTGAATATGGATTTCAGGCCGGAGAGGAGGCAATCTTCCTGTCAGGCAGCCGGACCTCCGGCGGATTCGGGCTCAGCACGCCCCGGCTGCTGGCGCAGGGGGCAGGACTGCTGCAGGCGCGCGCCCTGGCCCGAGGCTTTATCGGCGAGCGCGGCCAGATCGTGATACCGGCAACGGTCGGGATCTGGCCGGGCGATCGACTGCTGGTGGTGCGTGGCAGCGGCCGGGCGCTGGGCTTTCTGGCTCGCGGCCCCATCTACGACGAGGCAGTTAAGCACCCCGAGTTGGAGATATTCCGCCCGCAACCCTGAATCAACGGCGGTACAACGCCCGCCAGTCGTGCAGGTCGGTTTTGCGCCGCTGCCAATAGTCCTCGATGGCGCAATGCAGGGCAGTAGCAGCCAGGTTGGAGCAGTGCAGCTTGGGCTCCGGTAGGCCTCCCAATGCCTGCGCTACATCCTCGTCGCTCAACTGCGCCGCTTGCTCCAGGGTTTTGCCTTTGGCCAGCTCGGTGGTGACGCTGCACGTGGCGATGGCTGCACCGCAGCCCTTCACCAAGAACTTGACCTCAACCAGCCGTTCATCGCGCACGCGGATGGTCATGACGGCCATGTCGCCGCATCCGGGGTCGCCACATTCACCCCGGCCATCGTGCCCGTCGATGAACCCTACATTGCGTGGATTCGAGGCGTGATCGTAGACAGCCTGGCTATACTCCATCTCTCGATCCTCTGCCGGCTCCAAGCTTTCTCAGATAGAAGGTGTGACCTCCGTGTTGCAGCTCTACGAGCTGACCCTCTGCCACCAGCCGCTGCACTACTGCCCCCTGACCCTCGGCCCGTGCCAGATAATCGCTCACAGCGTCCTCCCGCATCGGATGCACCGCGGTGATGTCCAGCAGGTCCTGCACGACGTCTCCCGTGAAGGCAAAGGCGTTGCCCTCGTAGCCGATCAGGTGTTCCACTTGCTCGATCTTGTCATGGAAGATGCGATAGGCGCGGTGGAGGACCTGCTCGTCGGGCGGATGCGCCCATACCTCGGCCGGAGGGCGAGTGGGGATGGACAGATAAGCTCGATCCGGCTGCAGGTAACCCAGGTAGCCGGCGATTCCCTCAAGTTGCCGTTCGCCGTCGTTGACGCCGGCCACCAGCATAGTCTCCGTCACCAACTCTCCAGGGTAACCCCTGGCAAACGCAATGGCCCCTTCCAGGATCGAGGACAGCTCCAGGCTGCCATGAGGGCGGTCGATCCGCCGCCAAACCGCCTGCTCGACGGCATCCACCTTGAGTGAGACCCAGTCCGCGCCCATCAGATCCTGCCTCACATCCGGTCTACAGATGAGCGAGGCGTTGGTGATCACGGCAATGGGCAGCCCCAACGGCCGCAAGAGCTCGATCTCTTGGCCAAGATGGAGGTCCAGCGTGGGCTCTCCATCAGGCACGAAGGTAAGGTAGTCGATGGATTCGCCGGCTTCTCGCGCTTTTGCCACCTTATCCCGGAGGGCATTCACTACCTCGCTTGGCTCGTAGAACGCCTGGCGCTGGGCCTGCATCTTGAGGGTGCGCCCCAACTGGCAATAGGCACAGGCGTAGGTGCAGATCTTGGGTGGAATGTTGTTGATCCCCAGGCTGCGCCCCAGGCGCCTGGAGGGGACCGGTCCGAACGCGATCACCGGCTGGTCTCTCCTGTCTCGGCGAAGCGGATCTCCACTTCCGGTGGATGTGCCAGGGTGTTGATTAATGTGGCGTGCCGGGCCACGCCGAGCAGCCGCTGTCTTGCCTCCTCAGAGGGCTCCGGCTCGATGCGAATCGCCACCTCCAAGGTGCCAACCCGGCGAGGCTTCGGGGCCTCCTCGTAGGCCACCTCCACGCTCAATCGCTCAACCGGGACATCTCTAAGCCGGCACGAATTCGCCACGAACTCCAGGATGCAGCCGCCTATCGCCGCCGCGAACAGTTGCGGCGCGCTCAGGGCGGTGCCTCCGCCGCCGTCTTGGGGCGCGGCGTCCAGGACGACGGTATGGCCATCGGCCGTCGCCAGGAAGCGCATCCCATCTATGTGCTGAACTGTGAGGTTCATTTCATACCCTCCTGGAAGCTATCCGCCCTCATGTCGCTGAGCCCTCGTGCCTGCCTGGCCATGGGCCGGACAGGCCACACCAGACGGCGACCTTTGCGCCGCCGTGAACAATGCGGTATAATGAGGGCTACCTACCAGGCGGAGCGCTTGCTCGCCTGGCTTGGGCCTCGGGGCGGATGCTCAACCGCGCGGGAAAAGCCATCCGCCCCGAGGGGTCTTACCCAAAAGTCTGCTTACTCCTCCCCGCCGAGCTCTTCGATGCGCTGGCTGATGGCGTCCAACTGCTGTTTCAGCCACTCAGCCTGCTCTCTGAGGAACTCGGTCTCCTGTTCCCGGCTCGGCGCCTGGGGAGCCGGCGGCGCTCCCCAGGCCGGCCCGTAGCCAAAGCGAGCCCAGCCTGGAACGCCGGTGGCATAGTACCAGTTCCGGTGGCGCCAGCCACCGCCCCGACCACCAAAGCCTCCTCGGCCGCCGCCCCGTCCCCTGCCCAGCCCCAGGCCGCGCCCGGGAATAGGATTGGCCCAGCCGAGGGCATCGTAGCCGCTGCAGTAGCCGGCCCCACGACCGGTCCTTGGCCCCATACCCATGGGTCCCGTTCCATCTCCTGCTGGCATGTCATTCACCTCCTTTCTGTCAAAGTGTCAGTTGTCCGTGACCACTACCAACCACGTCCTTGGCCCTAGCCTTGACCGAAGCCCTGGTCACGCCCTCAGAAACCCCGGCCAAGGCTCCATTGCGGGCCCCCAGAGCTATAGGCATAGGCAGCATTCCATGAAACCTGGTTGTGTCGTTCATCTCCTGCCGCCATCAGTCATACGCTCGACGTGTCTCTTCGTCGGTCAGCACGGGCTGAATCATCTCCTGCCACTTGGCCGACTGCCACGTCCCCAAGGCCCCGTGGGTCAGGTAATAGTTCTGGGGGATCGGGTGGGTGCCGATTACGACCTCCAGGCCATACTTGGCCGGGATGAACTCACAGAAGGCCTGCAAGCGCGGGCAAGGCGGGTAACCAACCACCAGGCCCGTCGCCAAGTGGATAACCTCTGCGCCGTTCTTTTTCATCTCGGCCGGGGCGTATTCGACGTTGCCGCCCGGACAACCCCCACAGGTCGTATAGCCGACCAGCTCAACCTCCTCGTCCCGGTACAGGGCAAAGGCGCCTTCCCGGTTGCGCAGAGAACGCAAGCATTTCCCTCCTGCGCAGGTGTGATAGCGGTTACAGATGATAATTCCTATCTTTTTCATCCCGACATTGCCTCTCCTAACGTTCTTGTCGTCAGCCATCGCCGCTCAACGCATCATGGTCAGCAGCCGCTTGCCCGGGATCTGGCGAAAGGTGGCCCCCTGCCCCACAGCGCGCAGCGCAGCCGCCACGTCCACCACTCTCGTGCCGGAAACGGCATCCACCCCACGCTCCAACAGGACCGGCGAGAGCGGAGCGCTGGCCCCCAGCACGACGACGAACGCCTCGGGCCGGCACAGGGCGATCAGGTCGTCGAAGGTGTGATTAAGGAGGCTCAATGATAGTCACCCTCGCCCTCCTCCATATGCCGCCTGTAGCTGTTCAGCAGGCGGTCGATGATCTGAGCAGTCTGGCTCAGGTCGCCCGTCCACCAGCCCAACGCCTCATTCCCCAATGCGGTGAGGCGATAGACCCGCCGCGGAGGGCCTTGCGTGCGTTTGTCTTCCCAGGACGACAGCACCCAGCCCCGCTCTTCCATCTCGCGCAACGCACGGTAGAGAACGCTGGGATCGACTTGCTCCAATCCAAACGTATCCAGCTCGTTCAGCAAGGTATAGCCGTGCGCCGGACCATGGTGTAGAAGCAGTAGCAGCGTCGGTTCCAGGAACCGCACCGCCCGGCGAGAACATCCTGTTTGCTCCCATCCATGTCTATGGCCTCTTCCTGGCATCTCCGTCTCCCTAAAACGCTGTGTGTGAACGTCAAGGCTGTCTCAAGTATAGCACACTATATGCTATTTGTCAATAGGCACTTGACACTATGTCCTAAATACTTGACAGGGTAGCGGATCTGTGCTATACTATGTGCAGTTCGCACATAGGTGGTTAGGCAGGGGAGCACGGGGCAATCACCCGGCATCCAATCTCTGACACATTAGGAGGCATATCCGTTGGTTACCGAAGTAAAAGTGCGCAAAGCATTGGAAGGGGTCATGGACCCCGAGCTACACAAAAGCCTGATCGAGCTGGGCATGGTCCGCCAGGTGCGGATCGAGGACGGCCGGGTGGAGATCACCCTGGCCTTGACGACGCTGGCCTGTCCGCTCAAGGACCAGATCGTGGGCGATGTCAAAGCAGCGGTTGGCGCGTTGGGGGCCGTTGAGGATGTGGTCGTCGAGCTGACGGAGATGACCGACGAGGAAAAGCGCCGCATCGGCATCGGTGTGCCCGAAAGTGGAGCAGTCGAACACCTGAACGTCATTCGCCGCGTGATCGCAGTGATGAGCGGCAAGGGCGGTGTGGGCAAGTCGCTGGTCAGCGGCCTGCTGGCCATGGCTCTGCGCCAGGCAGGGCACCAGGTGGGCATCCTGGACGCCGACATCACCGGGCCGAGCATCCCCAAGATGTTCTTTCCTGATGGGGCGCAATTGGGCATGAGCCCTCTGGGCCCCATGCCGCCCAAGAGCAAGACCGGCATCCAGGTAATGTCGATCAACCTGCTGCTGGAGCAAGAGGATCAGGCTGTCATCTGGCGCGGGCCACTGATCAGCGGGGCGATCAAGCAGTTCTGGGGCGATATCTTTTGGGGGACGCTGGACTATCTCGTCGTGGACCTGCCGCCCGGCACGTCGGACGCCTCGCTGACGGTGATGCAGTCCCTGCCCATGTCGGGCATCGTGCTGGTCAGCTCGCCACAGGATCTGGCCGGCATGGTCGTGCGCAAGGCGGCCAATATGGCTCGCCAGATGCAGACGCCGATCCTGGGGTTGATTGAAAACATGAGCTATTTCGAATGTCCCGACACGGGCAAACGCCATGACATCTTTGGCCCCAGCCACGCCGAAGAGACGGCGCGCCGGATCGGTGTGCCTTTCCTGGGGCGGCTGCCCATCGACCCCGAGATCGCCCGGTTGTGTGATGCGGGACGGATCGAGGACTATGTGAGCCAGCTTTTTGTGCCCATTGCCCAGGACCTGGTCCAAAGGACGCCAGAGGCGCAGCGCTCGACCTTTATGCAGATGCATGCCGGCCGGCAATGAGCAAAAGATAAAAGAGAATTTCAAATCTGTACGACAATCACAAATCTAAGGAGGGGTGAGCAATGCCGGAGTTTGCCAATCCTTTCAGTGGAAAGGTGCCGGATCGGAAGCTGACCGACGAAGAACTGATCCGGGCGATCCGTTTGAACCTGGCCGCAGAGCACGAAGCCATACATCTCTACATGGCTCATGCCGAGGCCACCGACCATCCCCTGGCCAGGAAGGTGTTGATCGACATCGCCAACGAAGAGCGGGTCCACGCCGGTGAGTTCGAGCGACTACTGGAAATCCTGACCGGTGACGAGGACCGCTGGCTGGCCGAGGGTCGAGAGGAAGTGGATGAGATGGCCGCCGAGATGGCCAAATCCGGATAAGTAGATCGCACGTCGAACCCGATACGAAAAGGAAAGGATTTCACAAATGAGGATCGTAGTTTCTGCACAAGGCGAGAACCTGGACGCACCTGCCAGTCCGGTCTTTGGCCGCTGTCCGATCTATATCTTTGTCGACAGCGAGACGATGCAGTTCGAGGCAGTGCCCAACCCGGCGATGAACCAGGGCGGAGGCGCCGGCATCCAGGCCGCGCAATTCGTGGTGGAGCGCGGCGCCCAGGCGGTGCTCACCGGCAACCTGGGGCCGAACGCCTTCGACGTCCTGGCGGCAGCTGGTATCCCCGGCTACCTGGTTCCAGAAGGCACCGTCCGCCAGGCAGTGGAAGCATTCAAGGCAGGCCGGGTCCAGTCGATGGGCGGTGCCAACGTCGCCGCCCATGCCGGCATGGGCGGCGGAGCCGGCTTGGGTGCAGGCCAAGGCATGGGGCGGGGCATGGGCCGGGGCATGGGGCGGGGCATGGGCCGGGGCATGGGCGGTGGATTCCAGCCGGCGACGCCCGCTCAAGCGGCGTCAGAGATCCCACCCGAATCGGAGCTGGCACAGCTTCACGAGGAGCTGAAAAGCCTGCGCCAGAAGTTGGCCGAGGCGATGGACCGGATCGACCAACTGGAAAAGGAAGGGTAAGCCATGGGTAAAGGAAGAGGTGGAGGACAGGGACAGGGTGGCGGCCGTGGCGGGGGTCGTGGCCAGGGCCGAGGACCGGGGCGCATGGGCGGAGGACAAGCCGCCGGACCGGGCGGCTACTGTGTCTGCCCCAGTTGCGGGCACAAGGTGCCACACCAGATTGGGCAGCCTTGTTACGACGTCAAGTGTCCCAAGTGCGGCACGGCCATGACGCGCGAGTAAACGCGCCGGAATAACCACAACCTATAGTACGACAGGAAGCTGCGCTCGGCCTGTACTGGCCAGGCGCCGGCCAGAGGTTGACATGACCGAGCAAACAGAGACAAGTGACTTTGACCGTTTCGTAGCCGCCCTGCAGGAGGTGATCCTCGAGCGTGAGCAGGCCATGTTTTCGGCCAAGATTCTCGCCGAGGCCCGCCAGCCCCAGAACATGGGCGTTATGGACGATTTTAATGGTTATGGGCTGGTGCAGGGCCCGTGCGGCGACACTATGGAGATCTTTTTGCGTCTGGATGGTGAGCGGATCGAACAGGCCAGCTTCATGACTGATGGCTGCGGGCCGACGGTGGCCTGCGGCAGTATGTTGACCAGGACAGTGCAAGGCAAGAGCCTGGCAGAGGCCGCCGCCATCGAAGCAGCAGAGGTGATCATTGCCCTCGACGGCTTGCCGCCCGAGCACATACACTGCGCCACACTGGCGGTGAATACCTTGCGCGAGGCGATAGTCGATTGCCAGCCGGAAGGCGGTGGGAGGAGCGAGTAGATGGTCTCTCCTGGGTCTGAGCGGCGAGCTACACACCGGGCCACGCAGGTTGCCTGGGCATCGATCGCCGTCAACATCCTCCTCAGCCTGCTGAACCTGGCCATCGCCGCTGCTTCGGGCAGCCTGGCCGTGGCAGCCGAGATGGTCCACAACCTGGTGGACCTGGTTGCCTCCGTAGCCGTACTGGCCGGGGTCAAGATCTCGGAGCGGGAGAGCCGCGCCTTTCCCTACGGGCTCTACAAAGTGGAGAACGTAGTGGCCGTCTGCGTGGCCATCCTAATCTTTTTCACCGGCTACGAGATTGCCCGGGAAGCGTTGCGCGGCGAGGGGGGAGCCGCTACGGTCAACGGCTGGATGCTGGCCGGCGTGGCCCTGTCGGCGCTCATCCCGCTGGCTTTCAGCCGCTACGAGATGCGTGTGGGCCGGGAGATCAACTCGCCCAGCCTGATGGCCGATGCCCAGGAGTATCGCGCTCACATCTTTTCGTCAGGCGTGGTATTCCTGGCGCTGATCGGCCACATGGTAGGCTTTCCACTAGACCGCTACGCAGCGCTCGTCATCGTGGTGCTCATCGCTAAAACCGGCTGGGAGCTGCTGGCCGACGGCATGCGGGTGCTGTTGGACGCCTCGCTCGACGTCGAGACCTTGAATCAGGTGCGGGCGATCGTCCAGGCCGATCCGGCGGTCACCGAGATCCGGTCGCTGGCCGGGCGCAACGCCGGGCGTTACCGTTTCCTGGAGGCTGACGTGGCGCTGCGGGTGGACAACCTGGACAAGGCTCACGGAGTCAGCCGACGCATCGAAGAGGCCATCCGCACCCAGGTGCCCCACGTGGAGAGGGTGCTGATCCACTACGAGCCGCAGGTGCGCACCCACGTGCGCTATGCCGTGCCCCTGGCCGATCCATCTGGCGCGGTCAGCCAGCACTTTGGCGAGGCGCCCTACTTTGCCCTGGTCACGGTGCGTGTTTCCGACGGCCAGGTGGAACGCCAGGAGGTGCTGCTCAACCCTCACGCCAGCGTGGAAAAGGCCAAGGGCATCCGCGTCGGCGAATGGCTGGTGGGCCACAAAGCCGACGTCGTGCTGCTGCGAGAAGACGTGCATGGCAAGGGGCCTGCTTACGTGTTCGCCGACGCCGGAGTAGAGACGCGGCTGGCCGGGGCAATTACCTTGGTGGGGGTTCTCGCCGAACAGGCGGGAGAAGCCGGCTGAGCAGAGTAGCGGCAGTTGCCGGCGCGACTGACCTGGGCGGCATCAAGAACACCAAGCAAAGGGGTTGAGCAATGCTGCGTTTAGGGAGATCCATTCCTATCATAATAGTGATGGTGATCGTCGGCATGCTGAGCACAGGCTGCCAAGTACCCACAGCCCCGGCTCCAACGGCGACGCGCACACAGGTAGCCATGGGGTCCGCCGTTCCACCGGCGGCCGTGACAAATATCGCCAGTCCGGTGGCGACGCATCCCCAGGATGTGCCGCCCAGCCACACTCCAACGCCGGAGCCAACCCAGACCGCGACGTTGACACCAATTCCTCCCACGACGACGCCAAGCCGCACTGCGCCGCCGTCGCCGAGTCCAACGCCAACGACGACCCCCGTTCCGTCCAAAACACCGCTGCCACCCACCGCCACGCGGGCGCCCACCGCCACCCGCACTCCCCCGCCACCCACAGCCACCCCGTCTCCGTACCGTTTCCTGCCGGCCGGTCCCGCCCAGCCTGATCCGTCAAACCCCTGCCCCGGCTGCCCCTATGCTCCAGCCTACATTGTCGGCCGTATCACGGATGCCGCAGGCAACCCTCTGACCGGCGTAAGGTTGGTCTGCTACAACGAGTGGCACCGCTACCCGGTCGTAGCCAGCAAGGCCGGCGGCGAGTACGACTTTGCCATCAACCAGACCAAAACCACCTGGTACGTCGTCGTGCTCGACCAAAACGACCAGCCGATCAGCCCTGAGGCGGCCGTTCACTTTGATCCGCACGAGACCTGCCGCTATATCCTCGACTGGCGCCGGGTGAATTGAGAAAGCTGAACCACCTGACCCCTTGTCTCCACTCAGCGGATGTGCTATAATAAAAACAGAAGCAACGCCCTGCGATGTTCCGACCGAGGAGCGTCGAACCATCGCGCGCTACCGGGGCCGCGTCGCTGGCGCATAGCACGGGCTGGACGATTGGGGGAAAAGGCATTGGTAACAAAAGAGAGAACGCCGGCGAGACGGGCGAAAAAACACGTCTGGTGGCTCTTGTTCTTTGTGGCAGGGCTTCTGTTATTGGGTCTAACCTGGTTCGGCTACAGCGCCGATTCCAAGATCACCAGTCTGCGGAATATCGTGCACTACCGAGTCGTCAAGACAATGGGCGGACCGCAGGTGCGCACCGGCGAGCCGCCAGGCGCCATCGCCGGCACGATCCAGGACCTCGAACGGAAGCCGGTCGCCGGCGCCCTGGTCCTGGTCGCTTCTCCCTTGGGTGATACCTACACTGCCACGAGCGGCGCTGACGGTAGGTACCGCATTGCCGGCCTGCCGCCGGGCCGCTACATACCGGTAGCCGGCAAGCGCGGCTACGACGACGCTCTGAATCAGACCTGTGCCGCCGGGCTATGCTACAAGCATGCCGTAACTGTACGGCCGGCCGCCGATACCGGAGGGATCGATCTCACGCTGGCCCAGACTGCGCTCCCAGAGATCCTTCCGGACGACTCGCTGGTGATCAGCCCTACGGTAGAGGTGGAAACATTCGCGCCGCTGCCTGGCAAGGCTCAGCGCACCCATTTCAGCTTTGAGCGGGCGGGCTTGAGAGTGAACGACTGTTGGCTCTACGAACCGGTCACTCAGGCACAGGGACATGGTCCCTTCCCGACACTACTCCTGGTATTGCCTGGGCCGGTCCTTGGCTGGGAGATCGTGTCGGTACCCTTTGCCGCCCAGGGGTTCAGCGTCCTGGCCTGCTACCCCCTGCGCGGCATAGACATTGACCAGGACGCTGCCGACCTGCTCACTGCGCTGGAGTATCTGCGCCAGAGGCGGCTCCCCTCCCACGCCGACCCGGAGCGGCTCGGCCTTGTCGGGGCCAGCTTTACCTCGCTGCACACCTATCGCCTGTTGGCACTGACCGATCAGATGGACGTGACACTGGTATTGGGCGGCATGGCCGATGGTTTTGCCTTCCGCCACGATGTCGAGACAGGTACAGCCCAGGCACGTCCGCCCTTTGACCAGGTGCTCATGGCCCTGGGCTTTCCGCACAGCTCGCCCGAGCTCTATTTCCGCTATTCGACCACCTTTCACTTGGAGGGACTGCCTCCTGTGTGCTTACTCCACGGAAAGGAAGACGAGCTGTCCCCCTTCTCCCAGAGCGTGAAACTGGCTGACGAGATGGCCCGGCAGGGGATACCTCACGAGTTCCACGCTTATGAGGGCCTGTCCCACTATTTCTCCACCAGCGCCGACAGCGCCACGACGCAGCAGATGTTCCAGGACTCGCTGGATTGCCTGGGCCGATGGTTGGAGGGCAAGTAGCAGGCCTGGCTGAAGAGCGCTGCGAAGAAACTTTCGAGCGACAAGAGCTGCCCAGAGAGCAGGTACTGAGCGCGAAACATGGCCGCGACGGCACGGACAACCAGATGGCTAGATACTTCTGCTGAGATTAGCATAGCCAAATTGGGTATAGGATGGGGCATTTGGAGAGGGCTGAACAATTCCCGGATTTGACAGCCCTGACCGGCTATGTTATACTTTTTTGCAGACTAGACTGATTGCACTAGAGATAGGACGATGCGAACTCGCCGTGGATTCGCAGCAAGAAGGGACGATTGTCCCTGTACAAGTTGGCACAGGGATGAATCCCCAGCCCGGCCGGTTGGGGTTTTTTTGTGTGTATCCTCATCTTGGCATGCGTAAGTCACGCCTCGATTCGCCCTGGCAGGAGTAGCAGATGGATCTAAAGACTGTCCTTGAAGTGATTGAAGGCGAAGTGTTTTCCCCGCTACCGGGGCTGTCCCCGGCCGCGGATGTGGATCTATCCAAACTAGAGTTCAGATTTGGAGGCGCCGCCGATCTGATGAGCGACACACTGGCTTATGCACCTCCCGACTCGTTGCTTTTGACCGGCTTAACACACCCCCAGGTAGTGCGCACGGCCGAGATAGCCGGCATCCTGGCGCTCGTGTTCGTACGGGGCAAACGCCCGCCGTCAGAGACGGTGGCCCTGGCCGCGGAGGTCGGTATTCCTCTGCTGGGCACACGCTACAAATTGTACGAGGCGTGCGGGCGACTATATGCTGCGGGTCTGCCCGGCTCGGGGTTTCCTGATCTGCTCTCTACGCCAGGCGGGATGGACAAGTGACAGACCAGACGTGGGTCGAGGTCTCCAGACTCCAAGAACTGGTGTACGAGCTCAAGATCGAAGATGTGATGAAGCGCGAGGTCATCACTGTCGCTCCCCAAGCCACGATGCGAGAGTTCAAGGAGCTGCTGCGCCTGAAGCGCATCTCCGGCGCGCCGGTGGTCGAGGGAGACAAGCTGGTGGGGATCATCAGCCTGGAAGATCTGATCAAGACGCTCGAAGATGGAGAGATGGACAGCCTGGTCGGGAGCAAGATGACCTTTGGCGTGGAAACCCTGTACAGCGACGAGTCGGCGGTGCAGGCGGTCACCCAGATGGCCCGCTTTGGCTACGGCCGCTTTCCGGTGGTCGACCGGTCGGGCAAGCTGGTAGGTATCCTGACACGTGGAGACATCCTGCGGGGATTGCTCCGGCGCCTGGAGGTCAACTACCACGCAGAAGAGATCCAACGCTACCGGGCCAGCCACATCTTTCAGGACATTGTCTCAGATCGGACCAGCGTGATCCTGCGCTATCAGGTGCAGAGCAAGAACTTTAAGCAGGGAGGGGCCGCCTCCAGCAAGATCAAGCGAGCCATTGAGCGGCTGGGCGGAGGCCCGCCCATCGCCCGGCGGGTGGGCGTGGCAGCCTATGAGGCAGAGATGAACCTGGTGATCCACACCGACCAGGGGGGCAAGATGAGGGTAGAGATCCAGCCAGATCGGGTCTATATCTTGGCCGAAGATCGCGGCCCCGGCATCGCCGACATCGACCAGGCACTCCAACCTGGGTTCTCAACAGCCCCGGAATGGATCCGCGAGCTGGGGTTCGGCGCGGGAATGGGCCTGCTGAACATCCAGCATTGCACGAATGAGATGAAGATCGAGTCGACGCCAGGCGTCGGCACTCGGCTCGAGATGTGGTTCCATATCCCGCCTCCTGAAACGACGCCAAAGCAGAAAGAGGATCTGTTATGATCGTTGAAGAGATTGTGAACAAGCTGGGGTTGCAGGTGATCAGCTCAGGAGATACGCAGCAGGAGGTGACGGGTGGCTATGCCGCCGACCTGCTGAGCTGCGTGATGGCCAAGGCCAAGGCCGGCAACGTATGGGTGACGTTGCAGGCACACCCAAACGTGGTCGCCGTGGCCTCACTCCTGAACCTGGCGGCGGTGATTATCAGCGAAGGGATCCATCCGGACCTGGAGACGGTGGAACGAGCGCAGGAAAACCAGGTGACGCTGCTTGGCTCGCCGCAGACCACCTTCGCGGTGGTTGGCGAGCTGAGCAAGTTGGGGGTGGGTGGCGCCTGACGTCATGATGTGGCGCTACCTGCTGGCCGACCTGCACCTGCACACCGTGCTTTCGCCCTGCGCTGAGGTAGAGATGATCCCGCCGCTCATCGTTCGGCGGGCGCAGGAGCTAGGCCTGGAGGTGATCGCCGTGACCGACCACAATGCAGCCCTCAATGTGACGGCGATGATCGACGCGGCGGCAGGCACAGGACTGACGGTGTTGCCGGGCATGGAAGTGCAAAGTCGGGAAGAGGTGCACCTGATCACCCTGTTTGACACGGTGGATCAGGTAATGGCCTGGCAGGAGTGTGTTTGGGCCGCTCTGCCTGACCGGGAGAACGACGAGGCGTTCTTTGGCGCCCAGTTCGTGGTCGATGCCACAGGGGAGTACCGCTACACGGAAAAGCGGATGCTGTCGATCTCGGCGGCGTTGTCGGTCGAAGAGGTGGTGTTGGGCGTGCGAGCATTGGGTGGAATTGTCCTGCCCGCCCACGTAGATCGCCCGTCCAACAGCCTGATCGCCAACCTGGGGTTCGTGCCGCCAGGGCTGGAGATCGCCGGCTTGGAGCTGTCGCGAAGGGCCGACCCAACCCAGGTGGCGCAGCGCCTGCCGCAGATAGCGGGCTTTGGCCACCTGGTGAGCGGCGATGCCCACCGCCTGGAAGAGATGACCGCACGGACGATGCTAAAAGTGGCAGCGCCGACGGTGGCCGAGATCGCGCTGGCCCTGACCGGTCAGGATGGGCGGCGCGTCGAGATTCTGAATGTCAAGTAAAGGGAGAGGATAGATGGCCGAGGAAAGTCATGTGGTAAGCGAAGCGAATCCGGTGGAGCAGGAGCTGGACCTAACGCCGTTGTACGCGCTGGTGGAAGAGTACAAAACACAGCACGGAGCGGTCATCCCGGTGCTGCAAAAGGCACAGGCGCTCTATGGCTGGCTGCCGCGGGAGGTGCTGGAGGTCGTTTCCAAAGGGATGCGGGTGCCACTGAGTCGGATTTATGGCGTGGTGACCTTTTACTCCCAATTCTACCTGACCCGCCGAGGGCGCCACATCGTCCGCCAATGTGACGGCACCGCCTGTCACGTGCGGGGGGCGGCGCAGATCATCGACACCTGCCAGAACCGGCTGGGGATCAAGGCCGGGCAGACGACGCCCGATTACCGGCTGACCTACGAAGTGGTCTATTGTCTGGGATCGTGCGGATTGGCGCCGGTGGCCATGATCGACGACAAGGTCGTCGGCCACCTGGTGCCCGAGACGACAGTCAAGCTGCTGGAAGAATTAGTGTAGGGGCGACCCCCTGTAGTCGCCCGGGGAGGGAATGATGCCAACAATCAAATCAATTGAGGATCTCAAAAGGATCCGGGAACAGGCCCAGCAAGATTTCAAGATCCGGCTCGAGACGAACACCAAAATCATCGTGGGGATGGGCACTTGCGGTATCGCCGCCGGCGCGCGGGAGACGATGCACGCCATCTTGGAAGAGCTGCAAAAGCACGAGATCGACGCCCACATCACGACCGTGGGCTGCATCGGGATGTGCTCGAAAGAGCCACTGGTAGACATTGAGCAGGCGGGCAAGCCGAGGATCACCTATTGCAACATACTGCCTGACATGGTGCCCCGCTTGATCGAGGAGCACCTGATCAAGGGCAACATAGTCCGGGAGTGGGCGATGGGCCGCCTGTCTTCCGAAGGAGTGGGGCAGTAACATGGCAGAACCATTGTATCGAGCGAATGTCCTGGTCTGTGGCGGCACCGGCTGCGAGGCATCCGGATCGAGCAGCACCTACCAGATGTTGGTCGAGGAGGTCGCGCGCCGCGGGCTGGCCAGCGAGATAGAGACGATCCACACCGGCTGCCGGGGCTTTTGCGCCATGGGCCCGGTCATCATCATTTATCCCGACGGCATCTTTTACTGCCAGGTCAAGGCCGAGGATATCCCCTTACTGGTCGAAGAGACGCTGGTCAAGGGCCGCGTAGTCGAGCGATTGACCTACAAAGAGCCGTCGGATCACCAGGCAGTGCCATTCTACGGCCAGATCCCGTTCTACAGCAAGCAGTTGCGCATCACGCTGCGCAACTGCGGTATGATCGACCCGGAGAATATCGAAGAGTATATCGCCCGCGACGGCTACCAGGCACTGGTCAAAGCGCTGTCGTCCATGACGCCTGCCCAGGTAGTGGACGAGGTCAAGCGCTCGGGCCTGCGCGGTCGGGGTGGGGCCGGCTTTCCGACCGGCGTCAAGTGGGAGCTGACGGCCAAGGCGCCGGGCGCCTCCAAGTACGTGGTGTGCAACGCCGACGAAGGCGACCCCGGCGCTTTTATGGACAGGTCGCTGATCGAAGGCGACCCCCACTGCCTGATCGAAGGTATGACCCTCTGTGGCTATGCCGTGGGCGCTCAGGAAGGTTATGTCTACTGCCGGGCCGAGTACCCGCTGGCCATCAAACGGTTGCACATCGCCATCGCCAAGGCCGAAGAGTATGGGCTGCTGGGCGACAACATCCTTGGCAGCGACTTTTCGTTCCACCTGCACGTCAAAGAGGGCGCCGGGGCGTTCGTCTGTGGTGAGGAGACGGCCCTGTTGGCCTCCATCGAGGGCCGCCGGGGCGAGCCGCGTCCCCGCCCGCCCTTCCCGGCGGTGTCGGGACTGTGGAACAAGCCGACCAACCTGAACAACGTCAAGAGCTATGCCAACACGCCGCAGATCATCCTCAACGGCGCCGAATGGTTCGCCGGCATCGGCTCACCCAAATCGCCGGGGACGGCCATCTTTGCCCTGACCGGCAAAGTGAACAACACCGGCCTGGTCGAAGTGCCGATGGGCATCACCCTGGGCGAGATCATCTACGACATCGGCGGCGGCGTCCCCGACGGCAAGCACTTCAAGGCCGTGCAGACCGGCGGCCCGCTGGGTGGCTGCATCCCGGCCCAGCACCTGAACGTCCAGGTCGATTTCGACTCGCTAAAACAGGTGGGCGCGGTCATGGGCTCCGGTGGCATGATCGTGGTCGACGAAGACACCTGCATGGTCGAGTTCGCCAAGTTCTTCCTGCAATTCGCCACGGCCGAGAGCTGTGGCAAGTGCATCCCCTGCCGGGTGGGTGGAAAGCGGATGCTGGAGGTGCTGACCCGGATTTGCGAGGGCAAGGGCCAGATGAGCGACCTGGACACCATCCGCAGCCTGGCGGCCGGGATGGAGACCGGCTCACTGTGCGCCCTGGGACAGTTGACGCCGGGGCCGGTGATGGCCGCGTTGCGCTACTTTGAAGAAGAGTTCATCAGCCACATCGTCGAAAAGCGTTGTTCGGCAGGGGCATGCAAGCCGCTGGTACGCGCCCGCTGCACGAACGCCTGCCCGGCCGAAGTGGACGTACCGAGCTATATCGCCCTGGTGGCTCAGGGACGCTATGCCGAGGGGTTGGAGATCCACCGCCGCAAGAACCCGTTCGCCCTGGTTTGCGGGCGAGTGTGCCCGGCTTTTTGCGAGCAGCGTTGCCGCCGGGCAGACATCGACGAGCCGATCGCCATCCGCGCTGCCAAGCGCTACATGGCCGATCACGAGTTCGAAAAGCCGTGGACACCGGCGGTCGAGGGCACACCCAAAAAGGAACGGGTAGCAGTCATCGGCGCAGGGCCGGCCGGCCTGACGGCGGCCCTGCGGCTATCGCAGATGGGCTACAAGGTAACGGTTTTCGAAAAGCTGCCGGTGGCGGGTGGCATGATGGCGGTGGGCATTCCCGAGTACCGCCTGCCAAGACCGGCGCTGAACCAGGAGATCGACAACATCCGGCGGGCCGGAGCGGAGATCCGCTGCAACCAGGCCCTGGGACGGGATTTCACCCTCGATTCACTGCAGGCAGATGGCTACAAGGCCGTGGTGCTGGCCCTCGGCGCTCACCGCAGCAGCAAGATGCGGATCGAAGGCGAGGACAAAGCCGGCGTCCTCCACGGCATCGACTTTTTGCGAGAGGTAGCCCTTGGCAGCCCACCCGACCTGCGCGGCAAGCGCGTGGCGGTGGTTGGCGGCGGCAACGCAGCCATCGACGCCGTCCGCACCGCGTGGCGGTTGGGCGCCAGTGAGGTGCATGTTATCTACCGGCGCCGCCGGGAGGACATGCCGGCCTACGAGGAAGAGATCGAAGCAGCCGAACAGGAAGGAGCTATCTTCCACTACCTCACCAACCCGACGCGGGTGCTCGGCGACGATCGCGTCACCGGGATCGAGTGTCTCAAGCAGACACTGGGCGACTTTGACAGCAGCGGCCGCAGGCGGCCCATTCCGCTGTCCGGCTCAGAGTTTGTCATCGACGTCGATCTGCTCATCCCGGCTATCGGCCAAGGGACCGACCTGACCGGGCTGGATGATACGGTGTCCGTGCGGCGCGATGGCACCTTCGAGGTAGACGCCTCGCTTGGCACGTCGCGGCCTGGCGTCTTTGCCGCGGGCGACGCGGCCAGCGGGCCGGCCACGGTGATCGAAGCGGTAGCCCAGGGCAACGCCGTGGCGCGGACCGTCGATCACTACCTGCGCACCGGGCAGATGCCCGCCGAAAAGCTGGTGACGCTGCCCGGCTACGAGGTCGTGGAGCAACCCTTTAGCCTGGACGACTATGCCGAGGCCAAGCGGCCTGCCGCGCCCCACCTGCCGGTGGCCGAGCGGCAAGGCAGCTTCCGGGAAGTGGAATCGCGGATGGACGAGCACACAATTCAGGAAGAATGCAAGCGCTGCTTGCGCTGCGACCTAGAATGGTTGCAGGAGATGGGCTTGGCCTTCCAGCGGGTGCCGGAACATGCAGTAATTGAGAAGGGGAGGTAAGCGAGCGATGGCAACGCTGAACATCACCATTGATGGCCTTAAGCTAACAGCAGAAGAAGGTCAAACCGTCATGCAGGCAGCCACAGCGGCAGGTATCAAGATCCCGGCGCTGTGCCACCACCCGTCGCTCAAGCCGATCGGCGCCTGCCGGGTCTGCCTGGTTGAAGTGGCGCGGCAGCGGACTCTGCAGCCGGCCTGCACCTTCCCGGTCATGGAAGGCATGGAGGTTCAAACCCATTCGCCGAAGGTGGTCGAGGCTCGTCGCTTTGTGCTGGAACTGCTGCTGTCGGACCATCCGCTCGACTGCATGACCTGCGAGCGGACCGGCAACTGCGAGCTTCAAGACCTGGCCTACGAGTATGGCCTGAAAGAGAGCCGCTTCCCCGGCATCCAGCACGCCTACGACATCGACACATCCAACCCCTTCTACGTGCGGGACTATAACAAGTGCATCCTGTGCCGGCGGTGCGTGCGCGCCTGCAACGAAATCAACGGCGTAGAGGCCATCGGCACCATCCAGCGCGGCTTTAGCACCAAGATCGGCACCGCCTTTGATGGGTCAATGCAGGACAGCCCGTGCGAGTTCTGCGGGATGTGTGTCGAGGTGTGCCCGACGGCGGCGCTCGTGCCTGTCCTGCGGGCGGGCAAGGGTCGCCCCTGGGAGTTCAAGCAGGTGGCGACCACCTGCACCTACTGTGGCGTGGGCTGCCAATTCTACCTGGAGGTCAAGGACGGGAAAATCGTGCAGGTAGCCTCCAAGTGGGATGCTCCGGCCAATCATGGCTGGACCTGCGTCAAGGGACGCTTTGGCTGGGACTTTGTCCATCACCCCGACCGCCTGACCAAGCCGCTGGTGCGCCGAACCAAAGGCGGCCCGCTGGAAGAGGCCGAGTGGGATGAGGCGCTGGACCTGGTGGCGACACGGCTCAAGACGATCAAAGAAGAGTCGGGGCCTGCCGCGTTCGGCGCGTTCACCTCGGCCAAGTGCACCAACGAAGAGAACTATGTGCTGCAAAAATTCACCCGGGCGGTGATGGGGACAAACAACATCGACCACTGTGCCCGCCTCTGACACAGCCCTACTGTGACCGGTCTGGTCACATCATTCGGCTCTGGGGCGATGACCAACAGCTTTGACGACATCGCCGAGCAAGCACAGGCCTACTTTATCATCGGCTCGAACACCACCGAGCAGCATCCGGTGCTTGGCATGCGCCTGCGCCAGGCAATCAAGCAGCGGGGAGCCAAGCTCATCCTGTGCGATCCGCGCCTAATCCCGATCGCCGACCTGGCCACCCTGCACATCCGGCATAAACCGGGGACCGACATCGCTCTGCTGAACGGGATCATGAACGTCCTGATCGAACAGGACCTGTATGACAAAGAGTTTGTCGCCCAGAGGACGGAGGGCTTTGAGGATCTCAAGGCCAAAATAGCGGACTATACCCCAGAACGGGTGGCCAAAATCTGCGGCGTGGATGCAGCACAGATCGTCGAGGCAGCTCACATATTGGCCGCCAACCGGCCCGCAGCGCTCCTGTATGCCATGGGCATCACCCAGCACATCACCGGGCACCAAAACGTCATCAGCTGCGCCAACTTGCAGATGCTGCTGGGCAACATGGGCGTGCCGGGAGGTGGGGTCAACCCCCTGCGCGGCCAGAACAACGTCCAGGGTGCCTGCGATATGGGCGGCCTGCCCAACGTCTACACCGCCTACCAGGCAGTGACCCTGGAGGCCAGCCAGAAAAAGTTTGAAGAGGCCTGGGGTGTGCCCCTGCCCAACAAGGTGGGGTTGACGGTCACGGAGATGCTGCCCCAGGTGGTCCAGGGCGCCGTGCGCTCCCTGTACATCATGGGCGAGAACCCGGCGCTGTCGGACCCGAATGCCGACCACAGCGCCGCGTGCCTGCAAAAGGCCGATTTTCTGGTAGTCCAGGACATCTTTCTCACCGAAACGGCGGCGTTGGCCGACGTGGTGCTGCCCAGCTATAGTTGGGCCGAAAAGCTGGGCACCTTCACCAACTCGGAGCGGCGGGTCCAGTTCGTCCGGCCCGCGGTGCCGCCGCCCGGCGAGGCCAAGCCCGATTGGTGGATCATCGGCGAGATCGCGCGGCGCATGGGCTACGATGGCCTGACCTACGGCTCAGAGCAGGAGATCATGGCCGAGATCAACCGTCTGACGCCCAGCTATGGGGGGATCACCTACGACCGGATCGGCGATCAAGGGCTGCAGTGGCCCTGCCCAACGGTCGAGCACCCCGGCACCCCGATCCTGCACATCGGCAGGTTCAGCCGAGGCATGGGCAGCCTGCAGGCCGCCGAGTGGAAACCGCCGGCCGAAGAGACCGACGAGGAATACCCATTCGTGTTCACCACCGGCCGGGTTCTGTACCACTATCACACCGGCTCAATGACCCGCCGCTCGGCAGGATTGGAGACGATCTGCCCCGAGGCGATCGTCGAGATCAATACCGGCGATGCCACCCGGCTGTCGATCGCCGACGGCGCAATGGTCAGGGTCATCTCGCGCCGGGGTCAAGTCACGGCCAAGGCCGAGGTGAGCGACAAGGTCGAGCCCGGCGTCGTCTTTATGCCCTGGCACTTTGCCGAGGCAGCGGCTAACAAGTTGACCATCGCTGCACTGGATCCGATCGCCAAGATACCGCAGTTAAAGGTGTGCGCGGTCAGGGTCGAGGCAGCGGCGTAGGACAAATCAAAACAGGAGGTACAACTGTGGACGTCATCAAAATCTATCAATATGCTCTACAGCGTGAATATGAGGGCCGGGATTTCTTTCGCAATAATGCCAAGCGGGTTGGACACGCGGCGGCAGCCGGCGTGTTCGAAAACCTGGCCGCTGAGGAAGAAAAGCACATCGTCTTCATCCAGAGCCTGATCGACGCTTTGCAGGGAAAAGGCACCTCGCCGCTGCAGACCGGCAAGGCGCTGGAAGAGGCAGGCTTTTTCTCGACCCGCGCCCAGAGCGAGGCGCTGGACCAGACGGTGATCGAGGCGATGGTGCCCGACCTGCCCGTGCTGCGCACCGCCTACCTGATCGAGCGCGACTTTGCCGAGTTCTACGAGATGTCGGCCAAGCAGGTAGAGGACAAAACGGCGAAAAAGTCGCTGCAGATGCTGGGCCGCTGGGAGCGGCAGCACGAAAAGCTGTTCAAGATGATGCACGACAAGGCCTTTGAAGAGTACGCCTCCATGCCCTGGGGCGGCTAACAAAGACAATCCTCCGGGCCAAGCCTTGGAGGTCTAGTCCTGCCAATCAAAAGTGCGGGTTTCAGACCCTGCCTAGGGCCTGGAACCCGCACGCTGACGGAAGGAGCTTGCATGCCAAAAACAATCACATTGGGGACGGCCACTGCCCAGCCGGGCACCATCCAATATGGCCGCTGGGAGGCGCTCAGCCACCCAACGGGACACGTCGAATTCCTGCCGGTGATCATCGCCCAGGGCGCGGCCGACGGCCCCTGCCTGTGGCTCACCGCCGGCATCCACGGCGTCGAGCATGCCGGGCCGTTGGTCATCTATCGGCTCGTCACCCAGGAGATGGTGGATCACCTGCGAGGCACGATCGTCGCCATCCCGGCGCTCAACCCGGCAGGCCTGCGCACTATGAAACGCGAGCCATACCACGCCGACAAGGACCCCAATCGCATGTGGCCCGACGGCAAGCCCAAGAAACCGTACGACCTGGACAAGGAGCCGCCCTCGTCGTTGGAAAAGGCCTACGAGCGTCTGTTCGAGACGATGGCTGCCACCGCCAATTACCTGATCGACTATCACAACGCCTGGACCAATTCGATCTCCTTTGTCTTCCGCGACCGGTTGCTGTACCGGGCCGACGAGAACGGAGACCAGCACAAGGCAGAAGCAGAGGCCCTGTCGGCTAAGCAGGGCGAGATGGTCAAGGCCTACGGCCACACCATCATCACCGATTTTCCCGCCGAGAAATATATAGACGAGGACCTGCATCGCTCCACGTCGGCGGCCCCCCTGCTGCTAAAAGGCATACCGGCGTTCACGCCCGAGCTGGGCACCGGCCACATGCCCGACCCGGCCATCGTCGCCGCGGCGGCCGCCGGCACCCGCAACGTCATGCGCTGGGCCGGCATGTTGGACGGCGCCCCGGAACCGATCGAGGGGATCAAAATAGTCGATCCCGGCTTTCGGGTGCGGCGTTGCAGCACCCCCCGTGTGCCAGAAGCCTGCATCGTCCAACACCTGGTCCAGCCCGGCGACCTGGTCAAGGTCGGCGACCCGGTCGCCGAGATGCGGGACGTGTGGGGCCGGCCGGTAGGCGATGGCCTGCTCCGCTCCGAATACGACGGCTTTGTCATCGGCCGGTCGCACGGCATCTACTACTATGCCGGCGACGCCGTCCTGGGTACAGCCATCCGCGACGAGGCGGCATTGGTAGCGCCCTATCCGCCCGAGTATTTCAAATAGCCACGCCATGAGGCGTGCCCTATGAGTCTGGTTTCTCGCTTTTACTCTGACCGGCCGGTGCCGGCCGAGCATCGTTCCAACTTTCGCCACCTCTACCTCGACATCGCCTGGTACGGCCTTCTGGCCGCCGGTACCCTGGGGTTTGTGGGGGTCTATGCGGCGCGCCTGGGGGCAACCTCCTTTCAGGTTGGGCTGCTGAGCGTCGGGCCGGCCATCGCCAACCTCATTTTCGCCCTGCCTGCCGGCCGCTGGCTGGAACGGCAAAGGATCGACACGGCCGTCTTCTGGACGTCCGTCTTTCACCGCATCCCCTACCTGGTGTGGATCTTTCTACCTTTCTTCCTGGGCGCCCAGGGGCAGATCTGGGCACTGATAGGGCTGACCCTTATCATGCACATCCCCGGCACGGCTTTGGCCGTCGGGTTCAATGCCCTATTTGCCGAAACGGTCCCGCCAGTGTGGCGCGGCCATGTTGCCGGCGTGCGCAACGCGCTGCTGTCGGTGGCCGTCATCGTTATATCGCTCATCTGCGGCCAGATCCTGCAGCGCATGACCTTCCCCATCGGCTACCAGGTGGTGTTTGCCATCGGCTTTGTGGGCGCCGCAATGAGCAGCTTCCACCTCTGGTTCGTCGTCCCCCACCGCGACGGCAGCAAAAGATCCTTTGCCGGGCGCGGATTGAGGAGCTTGGTCTGGCGGAGTGGGAAACCTGCCACGCAGCCACAACAAGGGCACCGGCTCCGGCTGCCGCGGAGTGAGGTGCTCAAGGGTCCCTACGGCAAGCTGATCGCCGTCCTGTTCGGCTTTCACCTGGCCCTATACCTGTCGATCCCCTTGTTTCCTATTCATTATGTCAATAATCTGCACCTGACCGATGGGCATATCGGTCTAGGGGCAGCGGTTTTCTACGTCACCGCTTTCTTCGGGTCTACCCAACTGTCTCGCCTGGTGCGCAAGATCGGCAACCAGCACGTCACCGCCGCCGGCGCCGCGCTCATGGCATCCTACCCTGCTTTCATGGCAGCGGCTGATGGCCCCACCCTCTTCCTGGTGGGGTCGGCCACCGGCGGCCTTGGCTGGTTGCTGGTCAACGGCGCGCTCGCCAACTATCTCCTGGAAAAGATACCCGGCGACGACCGGCCGGCCTACCTGGCCTGGTACAACCTGGCGATCAACGCCGCAGTTCTGTTGGCATCGCTGCTCGGCCCGGTCGTGGGAAGATACATCGGCATCCCCGCCGCCCTGTTCCTGGGCGGTGCTCTGCGGCTGGTCATGGCAATCGCTATCTGGCGGTGGGAGTAGGGGCAGCCCTGCGCGGCTGCCCGCTGGATAAGCCATGACGGTACTGCTCAACGTCATCCTGCCGGTGATCCTGGTTGCCGGCGTGGCCGCGCTGGCCCAGCGCTACGTCAAGCTCGACGTGCGCACCACCTCGCGCGCGGCGTTCTACCTGTTCGCCCCGGCGCTGGTGTTCGATTCGTTGTCCTCCTCGACGATCGGCGGCGCCGAGTTTGGGCAGATCGCAGCGGTGCTGATTGCCATCACCCTGGTCCTGTGGGCCATGGGCGAAGGCTTGGGTCGCCTGTTGCGCCTCAAGGGTCCAACCCTCAGCGCCTTTCTGCTCAGCATCCTGCTGCTCAACGCCGGCAACCTCGGCCTGCCGGTCGTCCTGTTTGCCTTTGGCGATGCAGGCCTGGCCCGGGCATCGGCCTACTTTACCGTCAGCTCGGCCATCATCGCCAGCCTGGGCGTCTACCTGGCGGTGCGGGGCTGCGCGCCGGGCACGCTGGCGCTCCGCCGGCTGGTCAGAGTGCCGCTGATATACGCCGCCATCCTGGGCCTGGCCTTCAACATGGCCCACCTGACCATGCCCGAGCCGCTGGCCAAGGCGATCCACCTGCTCGGCCAGGCGTCGGTGCCGGTCATGCTGGTCACGCTGGGCATCCAGCTCGCCCAGACCGGCCGTGACAGGTGGCGAGGCATTCACGCACCGGCGCTGGCCACCGCGATCGCTGCCCGGCTGATCATCTCTCCGGCCCTGGCGCTGCTGGCGGCAGCGCTGTTGGGAATGAGCGGCTTGACCCGCAACGTCGTAATCGCCCAAAGCGCCATGCCGACGGCGGTGATGACCACCATCCTGGCAGCCGAGTTCGAGTGCGACAACAGCTTTGTCACCGTCGCCGTCCTGTCCACGACGCTCATCAGCGTCGTGACATTGACCATATTGCTGACCTGGCTGATCTAGACAACAAGGAGAGAAACGCCATGAAAATTCTCATTGCCGCCGACATGGAAGGCATCTCCGGGGTGGTGCATTGGGACCACGTCGACCCGGCCCACAGTGAGTACGCCCGTTTCCGCCGCCTGATGACCGGCGACGTGAACGCAGCCATCCGCGGGGCATACGACGGCGGGGCCGATCAGGTCGCCGTCGCCGACGGCCACTCCCGCGGCCGGAACATCCTGATCGAGGAGCTCGATCCGCGCGCCGTGCTGAACAGCGGCTCCCCTTCGCCGCTGTCGATGGTGCAGGGCTGTGACGCCGGGGTGAGCGCGGCCATGTTCGTCGGCTATCACGCCCGGGTCGGTTCGCAGAACAGCATCCTCGACCACACCTGGTCCAGCTCGACCATCGGCGACGTACGGCTCAACGGCCAGTTAATCGGCGAGACCGCGATGAACGCCGCCGTCTGCGGCCATTTTGGCGTCCCGGTCATCCTCATCTCCGGCGACCAGACGGTCTGCGCCGAAGCGGTCGCTCTTCTCGGCCCCGTCGAGACCGTGATCGTGAAACAAGCCAGCGGCCGCATGGCTGCGGAATGCCTGTCGCCGGAGGTCGCCCGGCAAAAGATCTATGAAGGCGCCAAGCTTGCGGTGTCCCGCCTCCGCGCCGGCCAGGCGCCGCAGCCGCTGCGCATCCCAACGCCGGTGACCCTGACCGTCGATCTGGTAAGCTCTGACATGGCCGACCGTTTGGAGCTGCTCCAGGGCGCGCGCCGGCTGGACGGCAAGCGGATCGAGATCGTCGCTGAAGATATACTGATCGCCTACCGGTTGCTTCGGGCAGCCGCGGTGCTGGCCCGCGGGTAGTTGGCGAAATGGACAATTCCTACGTCTCCAAGCGCTTGGCCCTGTTTCCTATCACGGCCCGCGTCGAGCCGGGGCCGAGCGGCAGCCTGACCCTCGCCGGCTGTGATCTCGCCGGGCTGGCCGAGCGATACGGCACCCCCTTGTACCTGTACGACCGCGCCACGTTGGATGCTGCCGTTGAGGCCTACCGGCAGGCGCTGGCCCTATCCTATCCGCAGGAAGCGGGCATCACCTATGCCGGCAAGGCCTTCCTGTGCCTGGCCATGGCCCAATGGCTGCAGAAACAGGACCTGTGGGTAGACTGTACCGGAGCCGGCGAGATCCACGTCGCCGTGGCCGGCGGGGTGAGGCGGGAGCGGATCCTGGTCCACGGCGTCAACAAGAGCCGGTCCGACCTGGATGCGGCGGTGGCTCACGCCGGCACAATCGTCGTCGACAACCTGCCAGAGCTTGAGCGGCTGGCGGCGCAGGCTGCAGAAGGGACCCTGCCCGACCTGTGGCTGCGCATCCGGCCGGGTCTGGCAGTGGATACGCACGCTTTCACCCAGACCGGCCAGGCCGACAGCAAGTTTGGCATGAGCCAGCCTGAGGCGCTCGACGCGATCCGGCTGTGCTGTCGCCACGGGCTGCCGCTGACCGGCATCCACTTCCACCAGGGCTCCCACTTTCACGATCCGGCGCCCATCGATCCGGCCATCGAGGTTGTGCTGGAGCTCATCGCCGCCGCCCGGCAGGAGACCGGCTGGCTGCCGGAGACGATCTGCCCCGGCGGAGGCTGGGGCGTTGCCTACCACGAGGACGAGCTGCCCCATCCCGCCATTAAGGATTATGTCGATTTCATTGCCGCCCACCTTGCCGCTGGCTGCCACAAGCGCGGGCTGCCTCTGCCGCGCTTGCAGCTCGAGCCGGGCCGCAGCCTGGTGGCCCTGGCGGGAGTGAGCCTCTACCGCGTGGGAGCGATCAAGCATACGCCGAACCGCCGCTGGCTGATGCTCGACGGAGGCATGACCGACAACATCCGCCCTGCCCTCTACGGCGCCCACTACTCGGCGCTGCCTGTCCGGGAGCCCGACCGCCCTGCCGCCGGTCCTGCCTGGCTGGCCGGGCCATACTGCGAGAGCAGCGACATACTGGTTCAAGCCCTGCCCATGCCAGACCTGCAGCCCGGCGAGCTGATCGCCGTGCCGGTCAGCGGCGCCTACCACCTGTCGATGGGCAACAACTATAACGGCGCCCGCAAACCGGCGGTGCTGTGGCTGGAAGAGGGTCGGGCATCCCTGATCCAGGAGCGCGAGACGTTGGACGATCTTATCCGCCGGGACCGGTTCTTGTAGGAGCACCCTCCTGCTCCTTCTCCCCATTGGGGAGACCGCTGTACAGTGCCACCGGTGAGGTGGCAGGGTTGGGGTGAGGGGGAGATCTTGCCCTACAAATACTTATAGTTGCCGGGCACCCACACAGGGGTGCCCGGCAACCACAAACGGAGGTGCTGTCATGCCGCTAACCCATACGCGACGATTCCGGGTCCGTTACTACGAGTGCGACCTGCACGGCCTGGTCAACCCCAGCAACTATGTGCGCTATATGCAAGAGACCGCCTTTGACGCTTCGGCAGCGGTCGGCTATTCCATGGCCCGCTACGCGGCGATGGACCGCTACTGGCTGGTCCACGACACCGAGGTCGAGTACCTCGGTCCCCTGCACTACGGCGACACCGTAGAGGTCACCACCTGGGTGGTCGATTTCCGGCACGTGCGCTCCCTCCGCGCCTACGAGCTGCGCAAGGCAGGCTCGGCAGAGCTTGTGGCGCGCGGGCACACCGACTGGGTTTTCATGAACACCGCCACAGGCCGGCCGGCCCCCATCCCGCCAGAGATGGCTACTGCGTTTGCCCCAGAAGGGAATGCCCGGCGCGAGCAGTTTTCCAGCATGCCGCCGCCGTCGGGCGCATTCAAAACTCGGCGGTGCGTGGAATGGCGCGACCTGGACCCCGCCCAGCACGTCAACAATGCAACCTACCTGTCCTACGTCGAAGACTGTGGGGTGCAGGCGGCCGGGGCGCGCATGGCAGCCGAGGGCGTAGCCATGGTAGCCCGTCGCCAGCGGATCGAGTACCTCCAACAGGCGGTCCTGGGCGACGAGCTGGAGTTGGTGATGTGGCTTGTCGATGCTGACCACAGCAGCGCCGTCCAGCACGCCACAATCACCAGGACGCGCGATGGAGGGATGGTCGCCCGGGCATACACCCTATGGGAGTGGGTAGAGGCAGCCACCGGCCGGCCGGTTCCCATCCCGGCGGCGTTCATCGAGGATTGCGCGCCAGACTAATCTATCCTGGCCTGTCGAGGGTTTCTGCTGTACCTAAACATGCAGGGCCGCGACAGACGAATTGCCCGCTATCGTCAATATGAGAAGCCCTAGCTTCTCAGTCTCGCTTTCTCTGTTGATCTTGGCGGGCTAACGGTCGGATTCAGCCGCGTTGCGGAGCGCAACGGAGCAACGCTAGCTGCAGGCCGGTGTGACGGCGTTGACATCCGCTGGATATAATAATGCCATCAGGCTGCTGGCCAACGACTCCGTCCCTTCCCGTTGCTGCTACCGAGCCGAGCTGTCGACAAGAGAGAGCAAGATGCGCTGCGCTTGTGCCTTCCACCTCTTGGAGATCTCTCGGCGCGCACATCGCTCCAACAGGCACGCTCGCTCCCCGCACCGCACATCTCCGCCGAGGCAAGCATGCCGCTTCTGGGAGGTAAGCCATAAGCGAGAGAGAACGGGTCTGGGTCCTTTCCGCCGAGGGCACGACCACGCCCGACGGCACGGTGCGCGAGTGAACACTCCATTCTGACGCACCATAATGGCAGCTTTTGGCAGTCGCCGATCTGGTAATGGCAGCTTAGGTGCGGTATCCTAGGCATAGGCTTGGAAGCAAGCCAACCAAAAGCAGCAAAGGAGAGATCCATGGACAACTGCCAACCAACCAACGCACAACAGAGCCGTTCACCTGCAGAGCAAGGGCGCAAGAAGGGAACACCCTGGTGGAAGCTGCTGGCATCCACGGTGATGACGCTGGCTGCATCGCTTGTGTCGGCCCCGCTCATTTTCCTGGGAATCAAGTCCATGATCCTGGGGCATATTAGCCGGCACGCCGGCGAGTATGCCATCCTTAGTCCCTTTTTCACGGGCGCCGGACTGAGCATGATAGTACTTGGAGAACTGGGCGTTGGTTATCTTGGTTATCGTCTCGGCCGCCTCGCCGTCGCCCGGGGCATCTTTTCCAAGCGTTTGCTGCCCCTGTGCGTGATAGCGTCGGTCGTGCTCGTCGGCCTGGCTATCGTGGTGCTTCCCAACTGGCCCATGCCTCCGGAGCGCTTGATCCGGCAGTATGAGGCAGGTGAGCGGGACTTTTCCGGGGCCTACCTGCGCAACGCCAACCTGCGCGGGGTTAACCTGGCCGGGGCCGACCTGAGCGGGGCCAACCTGAGCGGGACCAACCTGAACTCCGCCGACCTGACCGGGGCCAACCTGCGCGGGGCCGACCTGACCGCAGCCGTACTGAGTTACGCCCATCTGAAGGACACTCAGATGGACGAGACGACCGAGATCGATGCCGCGTGGCGCACTGCTTGGGAAATTGTTAACCAAGGTGGTGCGGGCCGTGACCTGAGTAGGGTAGACCTGACTCAGGCCAATCTGGCCGGGACCAACCTGAGCGGGGCCAATCTGCATGGGGCCACGTTGGGCTCGGCTCTCCTGACCGGGGCCAACCTGCGCGAGGCCGACCTGGGCGGCGCTTACCTGAGCTATGCCGACCTGAGCGGGGCCGACCTGGGCGGGGCCGTCCTGAGACTGGCTCACCTGTCCGACGCCGATTTGACCAGAGCCAACCTGGTCGGGGTCGACCTGAGCCTAGCTGACCTCAACGAGGCCGTCCTGAGCGGGGCCGACCTGGCCGGGGCCGATCTCACCGGGGCCGACCTGGCCGGGGCCGACCTGGCCGGGGCCGATCTGACCGGGGCCAACCTGAGCGGGACCGACCTGGCTGGGGCCAACCTGACCGGCGTGACCATGCCCGACGGGACGGTGCACGAATGAGGCCGGCGTCAAGGCGGCAGCTTTCGGCAAGAGGCCGTCATTCTGGGTGGGTGGATCATCAGTCGATAGGCTGAGACCATACTGATGCACGAAAGGAGAGCCATCATGAAGAAGCGGCTAAAGATTGCGCTAATGGTAGTGGCAGCCATCCTCGTCATGGGGGTGGTCGTCCTGTTCTTGGCCATGCGGCCCTACGGCATCAAGGCGGTGACCTACCCCATGGAGAAGCGCGAGCAGGCAAAGGAGCTGCCGAGCGACTATGGGATGCCGTATGAAGAAGTAACCGTCACCACCGCGGATGGCCTCAAGCTGGTCGGCTGGTTCATCCCATCGGAAAACGGGGCAACGGTCATTGCCCAGCATGGCTACCACGGCAATCGCGGCAACATGCTGTACGATGCGGAAATGCTCCACCGCCACGGCTATGGGGTGCTGATCTCCACCTTTCGCGCCCACGACAAGAGCGAGGGGGAGATCATCACGTTTGGCAAGCTCGAAATGCAAGACATGGAAGCCTGGCATCAGTACCTGCTGAGCCGCGGCGATGTGGACCCGGCACGCATCGGCATCCTGGGCGAGTCGCTGGGCGGCTTGGTCGCCATCCACTATGCGGCCGAAAACCCAAACATCCGAGCCCTGGTGGTCCACAGCGCCTTGGCATCTATGAAGGACACCCTTGCGAAGGCAGTAACTCATACAACCGGCCTGCCGGCTTTTCCATTTGCGCCGATGATCCAGTTCTGGGCGGAACAAAAGGCGGATATCCGAGCCAGGGAGATCGACTCCACGAAATGGATCGGCCAGATCAGCCCTCGGCCGGTGTTCATCATGATGGGCGGCGCCGACCCGGACATCTCGATCGACAGCGGGCAGAAGCTGTACGACGCCGCAGGCGAGCCTAAGGAGCTGTGGTTCGAACCGACCGCAAAGCACCATGGGTTGCCCGAGGTTGCGCCGGAGGGGTACGAACAGCGGGTGGTCGGTTTCTTTGATCAGTATCTGCTTGGCGAGTAGTAGCTTGCCAAATGTGACTCCGGATCTACTGGCCGAAAACGCTCATCCGTTTGGGACATGTTTCTCCCAGGCTTGTCTTGGGGCATCGTCACACTGCACGGGTACTGAGTTGGATCTCGTTGTCGATATGAGGTTATCGGATGCATGATCCAACCACCAGATGAATGGTTAGCAACGCTGGCCGGCACACACTTCCCAACGGCCTGCGGTTCAGTCACTGCCGGCTCTTGAAAAACTCACCGCGCTAACCAGGGCGACTGCGAAGAGCATGCCCTGCGTGCCCGCGCCATTGGCTGCCGGCTGAAACAGCTTGTCGGGAGGCTCCTGAGCATTGGCCGGTTATTCCGTCATGTCAGCGCCAACACCAGCGCCAGCAGCACCCCGCCGGCCATAACGCTGCCCAACTGGCCGGCGGTATTGGCCCCCATGGCGTGCATCAGGATATAGTTGTCGAAATCCTCGTCCTGGGCTACCCGCGCCGCCAGCCGGCCCGCCATCGGAAAGGCGCTGATCCCCGCCGCCCCGATCAACGGGTTGATCGTCCGGCCGCTGAGGGCGCACATCAGCTTGCCAAACAGAAGCCCGGCCACCGTGTCCAGCACAAAGGCGACCAGCCCCAACCCCAGGATGCTCAGCGTAGTCCAGTTCAAAAAGGCAGCCGCCCCCATCGTCGAGCCGATGGTCAGCCCCAGGAACAGCGTCGCCGTGTTGATGATCTCGTTCTGCGCCGCCTTGCTCAGCCGGTCCACCACCCCGCTCTCGCGCAGCAGGTTGCCCAACATCAACATACTGATCAGTGGGGTGGCATCGGGCACCAGCAGGCCGGCAACAAGGGTGATGACCACCGGAAAGGCGACCAGCACCCGCCGGTCGACCGGCCGGGGAGTATAGGCCATCCGGACGCGGCGCTCGGCCCTGGTCGTCAGCAGCTTCATCAGCGGCGGCTGGATGATCGGGATCAGGCTCATATAAGAGTAGGCCGCTACCGCAATGGGCGCCAGCAGCTCGGGCGCCAGCTTGGTGGCGACAAAGATCGAGGTCGGCCCGTCGATCGCCCCGATGACTCCAATCGACGCGGCCTCGTTGAGGGGAAAGCCGAGCAAGGTCGCCAGCAGCAGCGTGCCAAAGATGCCGAACTGGCCGGCCGCGCCCAGCAGCGCCATCTTGGGCTGGGCCAGCAGCGGGCTAAAGTCGATCATCGCCCCAACGCCGATAAAGATCAGCAACGGGAACAGCTCGGTGCTGATCCCGGCCCGGTACAACACCCCGAACAGGCCGTTGGGTTCCGACATGCCGGTCAAGGGGATGTTCGCCACGATACAGCCAAAGCCGATCGGCAGCAGCAGCACCGGCTCATACTCTTTGACGACGGCGAGCACGATGAGGATGGCGCCCACCGCGATCATAACCGCGTTGCCGGCGGTGAAAGTGGTCAGCCCTTTGGCCAGCTCATCCAGCAGATGGGATAGGTCCATTTAGGGCGCAAACTCCACCAGCAGCTCCTGGTGCTTGACGTGCTGGCCCACCGTCACGTGCACCTCGGCGATCTGGCCGGCGCGCGTGGCTCGTATGGCATTTTTCATCTTCATCGCTTCGAGCACACACAGCTCGTCGCCGACCTGCACCTTAGCGCCGGGCTTGACGGCGATGGCGACAATGACGCCGGGGATTGGCGCCCGAGCCCCAAGCGCCTTGTCGCCGCCCAATGCCGGAGCAGGGCTGGGCGCACTGCGGGGGATGGGCGCACTGGCGGGCACCCCCACACCATCCGGCTTGCTGGGCAGGGGCGCACGGCCGTGCGTCCCTGCAGGGCCGGACACCTCCGCAGCTTCCGGCCAAACCTCAAACCGCTCGCCGTCGACCGTCGCCACGATGGGCCGGGCATCCAGATCATCTACCTCGACCTCAAACACCTGGCCTTCAATTTGTACCTTTAGTTTCATCGAGCTCGACCTCGCGGAAAGATGCGCAGGCTCTTGGCGCGCTGCACCACCTGCCAGGCGCTGGCTTGTGCACTGGGCGATGTAAGGCGCGCCGGCAATCCTGCCGTCCCGCTTCGCCGCGCCAGGGCAACCGCCACGGCAGCGACCGCGGCCCGCCGCCTCAGCCCGCCGTCTACAGGGGTATCCTCACGACGCAAATCACCATCAGGGGATGGTTGCTCTGCATCAACCAATCCTTCGTGTCCTTCGTGTCCCTTGTGGTTTAGTCTTTCATTCGTGAGGCGAACCATGGCCGCCATCAGCAGCCAAAACAGGATGATCGAGCCGAACACCAGGCCCATGCCGATGCCGGTGATCTGGAGAGCGAGCGACAAATTCTGCGCCACAGGCCGGCCCTATCTACAGCGGCACATTGCCGTGCTTGCGCGCCGGCGCCGTCGAATACTTGTCCCGCAGCGCAGCCAGCGCCGCGATAACCTTGCCCCTCGTCTCCCGGGGCTCGATGATGTCGTCTATGTAACCGGCGTACGCCGCCTGATAGGGGTTGTTGAACCGCTGCCGGTACCCTTCCGCCAGCCGTTGCCGCTCGGCCGCTGGGTCCGCAGCCGACCTGATCTCCCTCCCAAACAGGATGTCGACCGCCCCTTCGGCTCCCATCACCGCGATCTCGGCGCTCGGCCAGGCATAGCTCACGTCGGTTCCCAGGTACTTGCTGCTCATGACAATATAGGCGCCGCCGTACGACTTGCGCGTCGTGATGCCGATCTTGGGCACGGTCGCCTCGGAATAAGCATACACGATCTTGGCCCCGTGGCGGATGATGCCCCGGTGCTCCTGGTCGATGCCGGGCAAAAAGCCGGGAGAATCGATAAAGGTGACCAGGGGGATATTGAAACAGTCGCACATCCGCACAAAACGGGCGATTTTGTCCGACGCGTCGATGTCGATCACGCCCGCCATGACGCTCGGCTCCTGAGCCACCAGGCCGACGGTGTGGCCGCCGATGCGGGCCAGGGCGACGATCGCATTGCGCGCCCAGGCAGGCTGCAGCTCCAAAAGCTCGCCCCGGTCGACGATGTGGGCCAGTACCTCGTGCATATTGTAGGCGACAGATGGATCGAGCGGGATGATGGCATTAAGCTCATCACCTGTGCGCAACGGGTCATCGCCGCACGGTACGTAAGGCGGATTTTCGACGTTGTTGGATGGCAGGTAGCCGAGCAGCCGCCGGCACAGCGCCAGCGCTTCCGGCTCCGACTTGGCCCCCAAATGGGCAGTGCCGCTGATCGCCATGTGCACATCGGCGCCGCCCAGGCTCTCCTGGTCGATCACCTCGCCGGTCACCGACTTGATCACCTCCGGTCCGGTGATGAACATGAACGACTGCTTCTCGACCATGATGATCAGGTCAGTCAGGGCCGGACAATAGGACGCGCCGCCGGCGCACGGGCCGAGCATGACGCTGATCTGGGGGATGACGCCCGAGTATTGCGAGTTGCGCTTGAATATCTCGGCATAGCCGCCCAGGCTTCGGACCCCTTCTTGGATCCGGGCTCCGCCAGAATCGATCAGGCCGACGACCGGCGCGCCGTTGTGCACGGCCAGGTCCATCGCCCGGCAGATCTTGCGGCTCTGCATCTCGCTCAGTGTCCCGCCCAGGATGGTGAAATCCTGGGCATAGACATACACCGTCCGGCCGTCGATCTGGCCATAGCCGGTGATCACCCCGTCGCCCAGGTACTTCTCGGTCACCAGATCTAGCGAGCTTGCATCCGGATCGGGGGAGGGCTGTTCCTCGGGGAGAAGAGGGTCATCATGACCAATCGTAAAAGGCTCAAGCTCGTTGAAGGTGCCGGCGTCGAGCAGCAGATCGAGGCGCTCGCGGGCAGTCAGCTTGCCCTTGGCATGCTGCCGGGCGATGCGTTCCGCGCCGCCCCCCTGCCGGGCCCTGGCGCGCAGGGCCCGCAGCTGCTGTACACGAGGATCGTGCCCTGCGTCTCCCATTTCATTCCTCCCCCCTGACGGGGATCTCTGAGAAATCTGTATTGTGAAGGCAATTTAGTATATACCCAACTGCGCGACAACGCAAGTCAACCGGGCAACGTAGGCACGGCCGGCCAAGACGGGCAGGTCACAATTGACAGCGATTTCAGCCTGTGGTATACTGTCGCACTAGCGCAGTCTACCAAATTACGGTGACGGTGACTATGGCCATAACGACGGGGCAAATACGTTCGGGAGCTTATTACGACTCGGTTGTCCTGATGCACCTGCAACGCTCCCTGGCTGGCTTACCCGGCGTCCTCGACGCCGGCGTGGTAATGGGTACCGCGGCCAACAAAGAGATCCTGGCCCAGACCGACCTGCTGACGCCACAGGCCCAGGCCGCCGCGGCCGACGACCTGGTCATCGTCGTCCGCGCTGACGGCGCCGCCGCTGCCCAGGCGGCTTTGGACCAAGTTGACACCCTCCTGGCCCAACGCCGCCGGACCGTCGAGACAGAGTTTCTCCCCAAGAGCCTCGAATCTGCCGCACAGATGCTGCCCGACGCCGAATGGGTGCTCATCTCGGTGGCCGGCCGCTACGCCGCCGGCGTGGCCCGCCAGGCGCTGCAGTTGGGCAAGCACGTCTTTCTCTACAGCGACAACGTCTCACTTGACGACGAAATCTCCCTCAAGCAGCTCGCCGCCGGCGCCGGATTGCTGATCATGGGGCCGGATTGCGGCACGGCCATCGTCAACGGCGTGGGGCTGGGCTTTGCCAACCGGGTGCGCCACGGGCCGATCGGGCTGGTCGCCGCTTCGGGAACCGGCTTGCAGCAGGTCAGCTCGCGCATCCACCAGTTGGGCGGTGGTCTCACCCATGCACTTGGCACCGGCGGGCGAGACCTGTCCGAGGCGGTGGGGGCCGTGACCGCCCGCCAGGGGCTCGATCTGCTCAGCCGCGACCCCGAGACGCAGGTTATTGTGCTCATTTCCAAGCCACCGGCTCCCAAGGTAGCGGATGAGCTGCTGCAGCTTGCCCGGTCGGCGGGCAAGCCGGTTGTAGTGGATTTCATCGGCTACTTGGGCCGCTCGGTGGACAACCTCCACTTTGCCAACACCTTTGATGAAGCAGCCGCAATGGCGGTGCAGTTGGCTGCGGGACAAGCCGGCGGCGACAATCCGGCAGAAAGCGCCGTTTCCACCGGCCAGTTTGCGCCTGGGCAGCGTTACCTGCGCGGCCTCTTCTCCGGAGGCACTCTGGCCTATGAGGCTCAGCTCCTCCTGCAAGACTATCTGCCCGGCGTCCCGATCTGGTCCAACGCGCCGCTGCGCAAGCAAGATCGCCTGGCCAGCTCGCTGGTCAGCCAAGAGCACACCATCGTCGACCTGGGCGAGGACGAGTTCACGGTAGGCCGGCCGCACCCGATGATGGACAACGACCTGCGCATCCGCCGGCTCCACCAGGAAGCCAACGACCCGGAGGTCGCCGTCATCCTGCTCGACGTGGTGCTGGGCTACGGCGCTCATCCTGACCCGGCGGGCGAGCTGGCCCTGGCCATCGCCCAGGTCCGCAGCCACGCTGCGCAGGCCGGCCGGCGCCTGGAAGTGGTTGCATTAGTTGTCGGCACCGACGAGGACCCCCAAAACATGGCCGCCCAGTTGGAGCAGCTCCGGGCAGCGGGAGCCCGGGTCGAGACCAGCAACAACACCACCATCCGCTATACTGGACACCTCCTCCAGGCTCTCAATCCAAAATCCAAAATCGAGAAATCAAAATCGGTAAGCTTGTCAGTGCTGCAGGCGCCATTTGCCGCCATCAACGTCGGCCTGGAGTCGTTCGCCGGCAGCCTGCAAGCGCAGGGTGCCCCGGTGAGCCAGGTCGACTGGCGGCCTCCGGCGGGGGGAAATGAACAGTTGATGGCGATCCTGGAACGGATGAGAAGGAAGTAACGTGAAGGAATTTGTTGCTGCTTGTGTGCAGATTGCCGTTGCGCCCAACGACGTGCAGGCGAACGTCGACAAGGGTGTGGCCTGGTTAGAGACGGCGGTCAAGGAGTTTGGGGCCGAGTTGGTTGTCTTTCCAGAAACGGTGACGACCAGTTTTGTTACCGGGCTGGATGCGAACGGCCTATGGGACCTGGTGGACGAGGCGCCCGGCCGGATCACCCGCGACGTGCAGGCGGCGGCCAAGTCGTTGGGCGTCCACGTGGTGTGGCCCACCTACCGGCGCGGGCCGGAGCGGGGCGTGGTCTATAACTCGGCGGTCCTGATCGGACCGGACGGCGAGATCATCGGCATCTACGACAAAACCCACCCCTTCCCGCTGGAGCGGTGCGACTGCGGCGGATGGGTGACGTTGGGCAACCGCGCCGACGTATTCGAGACGGCCCTGGGCAGCATCGGCATGATCATCTGCTACGACGGCGACTTTCCCGAGCTGTCCCGCCTGCTGGCCGTCAAGGGCGCCGAAGTCATCGCCCGGCCGTCGGCGCTGCTGCGAAGCTATGACATCTGGTACATTACCAACTGCGCCCGCGCGTATGACAATCATGTGTACATGTTGGCGACCAACTCGGTGGGACCCGACGCCGGCGGCAGTTACTACTTTGGCCACAGCATGATCGTCACCCCGATCGCCTGGCGGCTGGCCCAGGCGCGCGGTGGGGAAGAGATCATCGCCGCCAAGCTCGATCCCGACCCGCTGCGCTATGTGACCTGGGGCAGCAAGAACCTGCAGGTGTTTGATCACCTCCAGGATCGCAATCTGGAGCTGTACGAGGAGATACTCAAAGAAGCGCGCTCCCGGTTTGAGCCGGGAAAACGGCTGCGCTGAACTAGAAGGAGTAGCCATATCTGGCTGGGCGTCACGAAGGATAAAATGCCATCTTATCACCTTCGTGTCCTTTGTGGCCTTTGTGGTTAGATTATTCTCCAAGGAGTGAGTCATGGACATTGAAAAAGCGAATCGTGAAGCCACCGAACGGATGATGGAAGCCCGCCCGGTGCTGGTGGGCTTGGGCAAAGCCCGCGACGTCATCCCCGGCATGAGGGACAACCTTCTGCTCCACGCCGGCCCGCCGATCACCTGGGACCGCATGTCGGGGCCGATGAAAGGCGCCGTCATCGGCGCCCTGATCTTTGAAGGCAAGGCCAAGGACGATGTCGAGGCGCAGGCGCTGGTGCAAGCCGGCAAGGTCGATTTCGAGCCCTGCCACCACCACCAGGCCGTCGGGCCGATGGCCGGCATCATCTGCCCGTCGATGTCGGTGTATATCCTCGAGAACAAGACCCACGGCAACAAGTCCTTCTCGGGCCTGAACGAAGGCTATGGCAAGGTGCTGCGCTACGGCGCCTACAGCGCCGAAGTGCTGAACCGGCTGCGGTGGATGGAGGACGTGATGGGCCCCGTGCTGGCCGGAGCGCTCGATGCCAGCGGCGGGCTCGACATCCGGGCCCTCCTGGCCGAAGCGCTGCACATGGGCGACGAGGGCCACAACCGCAACAAGGCCGGCTCGATCCTGTACACCGCCAAGCTGGCGCCGTTCATCGCCAGGGCCGCCCCCAGCCCGACGGTAGCCGCCGAAGTATTAAAGTTCTTGGGCGACAACGCGCTGAGCGTGCTCAACCCGGTGATGGCCGCCTGCAAGGGGATGGCCGATGCCGGCCACGGGGTAGAGGGCAGTACCATCGTCAGCACCATGGCCCGCAACGGCACCGATTTCGGCATCCGGGTCAGCGGGCTAGGCGACCGCTGGTTCACGGCGCCGGTGGCGGTGCCCAAGGGGCTCTACTTTCCCGGCTTTAGGGCTGAGGATGCCAGCGGCGACATTGGCGACAGCGTCATCACCGAGACGGCGGGCATCGGCGGCTTTGCCATGGCCTCGGCGCCGGCGATCGTCACCTTTGTCAGCGGCACGCCCCAGGACGCGATCAACGCCACGCTCGAGATGTACGAGATCACCTACGCCGAGCACAAGTACTTTACCATCCCGCCGCTCGACTTTCGCGGGACGCCGGTCGGCGTCGACATCCGCAAGGTAGTGGAGAAGGGCATCACCCCACGGGTCAACACCGGCATTGCCCACAAGGACGCCGGGGTGGGGCAAATCGGCGCCGGGCTGGTGCGCCCGCCGATGGCCATGTTCGAGCAAGCGCTGGTGGCCTTTGCCCAGCAGTATGGATATTAAACATGTAGGGGCGGGGTCGCCTGTGCCGCAGTCTCTGGCGGCCCCCACCCAATCACAGGAGGATTGAATGGATCGCGATCAATTCATCAAAACAATGGCCAACGCCAAGCTGTACGACCTGACCCAGGATTGCAGCATCTTTACCCCGCCCTGGCCGGGGGAAAAGTCGTTGGAGGTGCACTTTTTCAAGCGGGTCACCGGCGCCTACGGCGGCGGCCAGGGGGCCAACGGCCAGATCCTGAACTGGAGCAACACGGTCGGCACCCACCTGGTGGGTGAGACGGCCTTCCACTCCGGTGGCCGGGCCATCTCCGACGTCCGGCTGAGCGACCTGTGTGGGCCGGGCGTAGTGGTGGACATCTCTGACCTTGTGTCCGACTATAGCCTGTACACACCACAGATGATCATGAGCCGGGCCAAGATCAAAAAGGGTGACATCCTGATCATCAACACCGGCTACCATCGCTACTCGTGGGACCAGCCCGACGTCTTGAACCCGAATGCTCAGGGTGGCGTCGAATCGAAAGAGTTCGGCTTCCTGGTGCGGCATCCCGGTCCCTCGCCCGATTTCTTCCAGTGGGCGATGGACATGAAGCTAAAGCTAGTCGGCGTCGATTGTGGCTGCGCCGAGCACCCGATGAACACGCCGATCCGGCGGATGCACGCCAACCACTTTGAGCTGGCCGAGGCCAAGCTGGTCGCCGAGCATGGCAAGACGTGGGATGAAATGTTCCCTCCGGACGACTATTACGAGCTGACTCACATCACCATGCCCAAGGCTCATCTGCTTCTGGCCGAATGCATCGTGGGCGAGATCGACAAGGTCAAGAACCAGCGGGCCTGGATCATGATCATGCCCATCCCGTTCATGGAAGTGGAGACGGCCTGGGCGCGGGTGTGCGCCATGCAGGCCCCAGACGGGATGAGCGAGCAAGAGTTCTTCCAGATGATGGGGTCGGCTAAAGTGCTGGACATGACCATCCCGTTCAGCGTCCAGACGCCGCAGTGGGCCAACTATATCCCACTGACGGTGAACTATACCAAGCGGGTCGGCGGCCAGCACTTTGGCATGGGCCGCAACGGCTCGATCTGCAACGCCAGTATCCACCTGGCCAGCCACATGGACGGCGAAAAACACTTTTGGCCGAGGGGGCGGACCATCGGCCAGGTTCCGCTCAACGAGTGGGTCGGCCCGGGCGTGATCGCCGACATCTCGCACCTGGTCAGCAACTCCAGCGTCTACACACCCGAGATGATCGAGTCGGTGGTCGAGGTTCGCGAGGGCGATATCCTCATCACCAAGACCGGCTGGTATCGCTACGGGTGGATCAGCCCTGAATCGGACGAATTCCGTTACATGATCAAGCACCCTGGGCCTTCTCCCGACTTTGCCAAGTGGTGTGTTGACAAAAAGCTCAAATGGCTGGGGGTCGATGCGGTCAGCCAGGACCACCCAATGAACACCATCCAGCGGCTGTGGCACCCCAAGACCTTCGCCGAGGCCGATGCCAAGCTGATCAAGGATTTCGGCAAGAGCTGGGACGAAATGTTCCCGCTCGACAAATACTACCAGGACACCCATCTGAACCTCTTTCCCAAAAAGATCGTCCATGCCGAAAATCTGGCCGGCGACATCGCCGCGGCGAAAAGCGGCCGCTACTACATCGGCTGCTACCCGGCCAAGGTCATGGAAGCCGAGTCGATGTGGGCGCGCTTTGTCGCCTTTAAAGAGGGAGAGTAAATACGGGATACTGGCATATCCGATGATCCTGATCACAGGTGCAGCAGGCAAAACAGGCCGGGCGGTCATCCGGGCGCTGGTGTCCAGAGGGCAGTCGGTTCGAGCCCTGGTACGCCGGCCCGAGCAGGTCCGGCCTGTCAAAGAGCTGGGGGTGCAAGAGGTCGTCACCGGGGATCTGGGCGATCCGGCAGCGGTGGAACAGGCAGTCCGGGGCAGCCGGGCGATCTATCACATCTGCCCCAACATGCACCCCGACGAGGCTGCCATCGGTCAGGTTATCATCGCTGCGGCGCGATCGGCAGGGGTGCAGCATTTCGTCTACCACTCGGTGTTGCACCCTCAGGCCGAGGCGATGCCGCACCACTGGCTCAAGATGCGGGTTGAGGAGCAGCTCTTCGAGTCGGGATTGAGCTACACCATCCTCCAGCCGGCCGCCTATATGCAGAATGTGCTGGTCCAGTGGAACAGCATCGCCCAGGAAGGTATCTACCCTGTGCCATACCGGGTCGAGACCCGGCTGGGGATGGTCGATCTGGACGACGTGGCCGATGCGGCCGCCGCCGTGCTGATCGAAGCAGGGCACGCTGGGGCCACCTACGAGCTGGCCGGCGCGGAGGCGCTGTCGCAGATTGAGGTAGCTTCGGTCCTGGCCGATTGCCTGGGCCGGCCGGTCCGCGCCGAGGCGGTTCCGATCGAGACATGGGAACAGCGGGCCAGGGCATCCGGCCTGGTCGGCTACCAGATCGAGACATTGATCGAGATGTTCCATTACTATGAACAGCACGGCTTCTGGGGCAATCCGCACGTCCTGGGCTGGCTGCTTGGCCGCCCGCCCACGACATTCGCCGCCTTTTGCCGGCGGGTTCTAGAATCCAGTCCCCACCCTCTCCCTCGGGGGAGAGGGTAGGGTGAGGGGGGATATTGTACAACAAGGAGGTAGACACTAGATGAAACCAGCTCCATTCAAATACCATGCGCCGGCCACGGTCGACGAAACCCTGGCCCTGCTGGCCAAGTATGGCTACGAGGGCAAGGTGCTTGCCGGCGGCCAGAGCCTGATCCCGATGATGAACTTTCGCCTGGCGCAGCCGGCCGTCCTCGTGGATCTGAACAATATTCCTGAGCTTTCCTTTATTCAGCCCAACCGAGATGGCGGCGTGCGCATCGGGGCCATGACCCGCCAACGTCAGGTGGAGCACGATCCGCTGATCGCCGAGGCGGCGCCGATGGTCCACGCGGCCATGCCCAAGATCGCCTATCCGCAGATCCGCACCCGGGGCACCTTCGGCGGCAGTCTGGCCCATGCCGACCCATCGGCCGAGCTGCCGGCAATAAGCGTGGCGCTCGAGGCCCGCTTTCGGGTCCGCGGGCAGCGGGCGGAGCGCTGGGTGACGGCCGCTCAATTCTTTCAGGGGTTCTTTACCACCGTCCTGAAACCGGACGAGCTGTTGGTCGAGGTCGCCCTGCCGCCGATGCCCCGCCACAGCGGCTGGTCCTTCATGGAAGTTGCCCGCCGCCACCACGATTTCGCCCTGGTAGGCGTCGCGGCCTTAGTCATCCTGAGCGAAGCGAAGGATCTCTGCCAAGAGGCCAAGCTCGTCTTTTTCAGCGTCGGCGAAGGTCCGGTGCCGGCCAACCATGCAGTGCAAGTGCTGCGAAGCCAGGCGCCCACAGCCGAGGCGATCCGCGAGGCAGCCGAGGTTGCCGCCAGGGATGACGTGGACCCCACCACCGACATCAACGCTTCGGCCGATTATCGCCGCCACCTGGTCGGCGTGCTGGGCCGACGGGCGTTGACCGAAGCCTTTGACCGGGCGAGAAAGGGTTAGGGCCGAGGAGGACAAGATGAGCGACACATTCGAAATCGTTGTTACCGTCAACGGCGCCCGCCACCAGTGCACAGTCGAGCCGCGTCTGCTGCTGAGCGACTTTTTGCGGCACGACCTGGGTCTGACCGGGACGCACGTCGGCTGCGAGCACGGCGTGTGCGGCGCATGCACCATCCTGTTCGACGGTCAGCCGGCCCGCTCCTGCCTGATCTTTGCCGTGCAGGCCAACGGCCACGAGATCACGACCGTCGAGGCGTTGGGAACGCCCGACAACCTGCACCCGATCCAGAAGGCTTTCCAGGAAACGCACGCGGCCCAGTGTGGCTTTTGCACCCCCGGCATCCTGATGACCTTGGTGCCCTTCCTGAAGGAAAACCCCGATCCCAGCGAGCAGGAGATCCGCGAAGCGCTTTCGGGCAACCTGTGCCGCTGCACCGGCTACCAGCACATCGTAGATGCAGCCAAACTGGCAGCCGGCTACGGCGCCGGAGATCCCCTGTAGGGGATTATAGGACAGGAGTGACACAGTGACAGAGAAACGGAAATATATCGGCCAACGCATCACCCGGAACGAAGACCCGCGCCTGCTGACCGGGAGGGCTCTGTTTGTGGACGACGTAGACCTGCCGGGCATGCTCTACGCTGCCTTTTTCCGCAGCGACTACCCCCACGCCCGCCTGCGGAGCATCGATGTATCGGCGGCCCGCCAGCGGCCCGGTGTGGTGGCCGTCTACACCGCCGAAGACATGGGCGAGGCATGGCGGCATGGCCCGCCGCTGGTCACGCCGCCGCCGACTATCAAGGGGCTCCTATTCAACACACGCACCCAGGTTCCCCTGGTCAAGGACAAGGTGCGCCACGGCGGTGAGCCCCTGGCGGTCGTCCTCGCCACCAGCCGCTACATTGCCGAGGATGCCCTTGACGACATCGTGGTCGATCTGGAGCCGCTGCCGGCGCTGGTCGACCTTGAAAAGGCCCTGGAGCCGGGTGCCCCGCTTATCCACGAGGATCTCGACTCCAACCTGGCAGCTCACCTGATCCAAAACAAGGGCGATTATGAGGCAGCCAAAGCCAAGGCCGATCTGGTCATCGGCCGGCGCATCATCATCGATCGCTGCGCCGCGGCAGCGATGGAAAACCGCTGCATCGTAGCTTTCTGGGATGCCAAGAGCCAGCAGTTGACGATCTGGGACACGACCCAGGCTCCCATTCCCATCCGCAACGGCCTGGCAGCCATGTTCGGCCTGTCGGCCCACCAGGTGCAGGTAATCGCGCCCTTTGTCGGTGGCGGCTTTGGCCCCAAGATCATGATGTACTACCCCGAAGAGATGGTCCTCACCTGGGCCACCCTACGGCTGGGCCAGCCGATCAAGTGGGCAGAGGACCGGCGGGAGAACTTTTTCGCCACCAACCAGGAACGGATCCAGGTGCACGACGCCGAGATCGCCGTCACCCGCGACGGGCGGATCCTGGGCGTCAAGCATGCCTTCCTGCACGACACCGGCGCCTATGACCCCTACGGCCTGACAATCCCCCTCAACACCCAAAGTCACGCCATGAGCGCCTACGACGTGCCCAACTACTCGAGTGACATGAAGGTGGTGTTCACCAACCGGATCACCACCTCCCCGGTGCGGGGAGCGGGCCGGCCCCAGGGCATCTTTATGATGGAGCGGCTGCTCGATCTGGTGGCCAAGGAGCTGGGCCTCGACCCGGTCGAGATCCGGCGGCGCAACCTGATCCCGCCCGACGCTTTCCCCTATGAGCACAAGATCATCGACCAGGCCTTTGCCCCGCTCATCTTTGACAGCGGCAACTACCGGGCTACCCTTGACAAGGCAGCGGCCATGATCGGCTATGAAAAGTTTGTCAAGGAGGAACAACCCCGCCTTCGCGCCGAGGGCAAGCACGTCGGCATCGGCATCGTCTCTTTCATCGAGACCACCGGCGTCGGCCCGTACGAGGGCGCCCGGGTCACCGTCGAGCCCAGCGGCAAGGTCAGCGCGGCCACCGGCGTGGGCACCCAAGGCCAGGGCCACTTTACCTCCTTCGCCCAGATCATCGCCGAACAGGTGGGCGTGGACCCGCGCGACGTGCGCCTGGTGAGCGGCGACACTTCCCAGTTCCACTGGGGGACAGGCACCTTTGCCAGCCGGGGTGCCGTGGTTGCGGGCAACGCCGTCAATGCCGCGGCCCTGGCAGTCCGCGGCAAGATCCTAAAACTGGCCAGCAAGGTCCTGGACGCGCCAGAAGAAGAGCTGGAGTTGGCCGACGGCCGCGTGCGGCGAAAGCCCAAGCCCGCGAAACGCAAAGGGGGAGGGGATGCAGCCGGCGTGCCAGACCAATCGATCAGCCTGGGAGAGCTGGCTGCGCGGGCCAACCCCTTGCGTGGGGCGGTGGAGCCCGGTACCGAGCCGGGCCTGGAAGCCACCGCCTACTTTGGCCCCCAGTATGGGGCCACGGCCAACGGCTCCCACGCCATGATCGTCGAGGTCGATCCGGAAACGATGATGATCGAGATCAAGCGCTACGTTGCCGTCGAGGACTGTGGCACCGTGCTCAACCCGTTGATACTGGATGGTCAGGTGCACGGAGGCGTGGCGTTGGGTCTCGGCAACTCTTACTACGAAAAGCTGGTCTACGACGACAACGGGCAACTGCTCAACGCCTCCCTGGCCGACTACCTGATCCCATCGGCCACTGAGGTGCCCCGCATCGAGATCGGCCACGAGGAAACCCCGTCGCCGCTCAACCCATTGGGCACCAAAGGCGCCGGCGAGGCCGGGACAATTCCCGTGCCGGCCCTGTTCGCCCAGGCCCTCGAAAATGCCCTGTATGACCATGACCTGGAAATTCTAGAAATGCCGCTCAGCCCCAACCGGCTGTTCGAGCTGCTTTCCACTCCCTCTCCCTCTGGGAGAGGGCTGGGGTGAGGGGGAGGGCATCCGCCCTCTGAAAGGAAAAAAGAAGGTGAAAATAGAAGGCGAATATCTGTTTAGCGGTCCTCGTCAGGAGGTCTGGGAGTTGGTGCGCGACCCGGACGTGCTGGCCATGGCCCTGCCGGGCACCCAAAGCCTGGAAAAGGTCAGCGAGAGCGAATACCAAGGCACCATGAATATCCGCGTAGGGCCGGTCGCCGGCGTCTTTGCCGGGCGAATCTTTATCTCGGATGAGGTGCCGCCGGAAAGCTTGACCCTGACCGTGGAAGGCAAAGGCGCGCCCGGCTTTGCCACCGGGGTCGGCCACGTCCGGCTAAGTGAGCAGCTAGACGGCACTACCCTCATGAACTACGACGGCGAGGTGCAGATCGGCGGCAAGCTCGCCAGCGTCGGCCAGCGGCTGATCGACACGGCCAGCCGGAGCATCATCGGCCAGGGGTTAGAGTCGTTGAACGGCGTGCTCCAGGCTCGCATGCAGGCCGCAGTCAAGGGCGTGGAGGTCGAGTATACACCGCCCACCGAAGCGCAGTTTGCGCAGGGGGTGGCCAGAGACATGGCCAAGGAGATGTTATCCTCTCCGCAGGCCAAGTGGGCCCTGGTCGCCATCGTCGCCGCCGTGGCGATGGTCATCGGATTCTTCTTGGGCAAGAAAAGCACAGAGCTGTCGGGAGATGACTCATAGGACGGCAATGTAGCGGAAAGGAGGGATGCCTATCGCCTGGACTCATCATCGCGGCAGCTCGTCGATTTCGATTCGGCCATTGCAGCCACAATTTTGAGAAAGGAGATACAAATAAATGGCCGCTGCTGCTCCAAATAAGCAAGCCAAGATACTGGGCTATCTGCCCAACGATTTTCCGCCCATAGGTCAGACGATCCTGTTTGGCTTCCAACACGTCCTGACCATGTTTCCGGCCACGGTACTGTGCGCCCTCATCGTCGGCTTTCACGTCAGCACCGTGCTGACTTTCTCCGGCGTTTCCACCATCGTGGCTCTGCTACTGTCGCGCTTTGGCATTGGCAAGTTTATCCCTCTGTACTATGGCTCTAGTTTCTCCTACCTGGCCGCCCTGGTAGCCATCACCAATGCCTCGTTTGGACAGGTGGCCCCTGATGAAAAGATCCGCATTGCCCAGGCTGGCATTATCGCCACCGGCTGCATCAACGTCATCGTGGGGCTCATCGTCCGCGCCGTCGGCGGCAAGCGGGCGATCGACAAAATACTGCCGCCGATCATCACCGGTTCGGTGGCATGCATCATCGGGTTCGGCCTGGCTTATTCCGCCCTGGGCATGGCCAGCGGCACCAGCAGCGGCCTGCCCGGCGACCTAAAGTGGTGGTTGGTGTCAGTCGTCACCCTGCTGGTGACCATCGGGTTTTCGGTCTATCTCCAGGGCAAAGGGTTTATCGGCATGTTGCCCATTCTGCTGGGCGCCATCGTCGGCTACGCAGTCGCCTTTATCGTCGACCTGGCTACTGGTGTGGTCGGCGCCGCGACGGGAAGCCTGATCAACTACAGTGCGTTCAGCGGGGCCAAGTTCCTTGTGACACCCCACATCACCTTTCCCAGTTTTAGCAGCGACCTGACCTTCACCGCCATCTTTGGCATCGGCATCATGGCCATCGCCACCATCCCCGAATCCACCGCCCACCTGTACCAGATCAGCCTGTACGTCGACCACCTGGCCGACGAGCTGGACAAGCCCCGCTATGGGTTGAGCAAGTACATCGGCTATAATCTGATCCTGGACGGCATCGGCGACATCATCCACGGCACCTTCGGCGCGACCGCGGGCACCAACTATGGCGAGAACAACTCACTGATGGTCATCACCCGCAACTACTCCGGATGGGCGTTGTTGGCCGCGGGCTTCATTGCCGTCCTGATGGGGTTCTGGGGCTGGCTGGCCGCGGCAATAAGCAGCGTGCCCACCGCCGTCAGCGGTGGCCTGGCCATCTACCTGTTCGGCGTCATCGGCATGCAGGGTATTGCCCTCATGCTCTCTGAGAAGGTCAATCTGTTCGATCCCAAGCAGTTGGCCATCGGCGCAGTGATCATGATCGTCGGCATCGGCGGAAACATCGGCTACTCAGGCGGCTTCCTGCCCATCCCGCTGTTCAAGAGCATCTTCCCCAACGGCTGGCCGGCCATCGCCACCGCCGCCGTGGCAGGCATTCTGCTCAACCTGATCTTCCTGATCTTCAAGCCGCCCAAGACCCGCGATTCGGCTGAGGCGGATGACCTGAAACGGATCGAGGGCATCGGCCCCCGCGTGGCTGCCGCTCTGCAGAATGCGGGCATCTACAGCTTTGGCCAACTGGCGGACGCCGACGCGACCAAGCTAAAGGGGATCCTCCAGGCCGCAAACTTGAAGATGGTAGACCCCACGAGCTGGCCTGATCAAGCTCGTATGGCAGCGGTCGGCGACTGGTCGGCGCTGCAAGAGCTCCAGGACAAGCTGGACGCTGGCCGAGCAGTGTGACATCAGGGATCTGATCTTTCTGGATCCCCTGGCTAGGAGGGGCGGTCAGACCGGCCGCCCCTCCTTTCATTTGCAGGACAAGTTAACCATTGACGCGTGCCATTTTTCACTCGAAATCGAAGGTGTGGTATAATAAGTGTGGCCCCAAGGCCTAGTCCGTAGTTCGTTGGAGATGACTTATGATCACGCTCGAACAATTGAAGCGATACTCCCTTTTCGACACGATGCCCGAAGAGATCGCCGTCGAGATTGTCAGTCAATCCGCGGAGGCTCGCTATGCCCCCGGTGAGATAATCATTCCTTTTGACCAGCCATTCACCTTCTTTGGCCTCGTCCTGGAAGGGGAAGCTTCTGCAGTCACGTCGGCCGGCCAGGCAGAAGGTGAGGAGCTGTGCGTCGAGAGAATCAAGGCCGGCGGCAACATCGGCGCCATGTCGCTGATGACCGGTCTGGCTTCACCGGTGGATATTGTTGCTACCACTTCCTGCCGGGTTCTTTTGGTACCGGCCGAGCTGTTTCGCCGCTGGATCCAGGCCGACCCGGCCGCGCTGCAGCGCTTCGCCAAGATCATCGCCAAGCGCAGCACACTGATCGAAAAGGTGCAACAGGAGCACGCCCGCAAGATGAGTGAACAAGGAAGCAACCCAGACCCTTACGGCCTGAGCCTGGCCCCTGGTCCGAGCGGACCGCAGAAGGTGCTGGTCATCAACCTCCGCACCGGCTCGCTCAAGTACCGTTTCTTCGACACCGCCGACGAGTCGCACAACGTCGAAGGGCAGGTGGAATGGATCGACCGGCCCGGCACACTGCAAACCCACAGCGCCGGCGGAAAAGAGTTCAAGTTCGAGCTGGGCGGCAAGAAAGGCGCCGATCACAAACAGGCGCTCCAGGCGGCCTTGGACCGGCTGACCGATCCCAAAATCGGCGTCATCCAGAAGGCCGGCGAGATCACCGCCGTTGGCCATCGGGTAGTGCACGGCAGCGACAAATACTCCAACCCGGTGGTGATCGACGATCACGTGCTGGCTGACATCCGCCGCTTTGCGCCTCTGGCCCCACTCCATAACCCGATACAGGCCGAGGGGATCGAGTGGGCCCGTGAGCTGCTGCCCGACATCCCGCATGTGGCTGTGTTCGATACCTCCTTCCACCAGACGATGCCGGAACATGCCTACCGCTACGCTCTGCCCGAGGAGCTATATACAAAAGACGGCATCCGCCGCTATGGCTTTCATGGGCCGTCACATCAGTATGTTGGTCTGATGGCCGCCACTTATTTAAAGAAGCGTTTCTCTCGCCTCAAGATCATCAGTTGCCACCTGGGTGAAGGAGCTTCGGCCTGCGCCATCGACCACGGCCGGTCGATCGACACCACAATGGGCTTGACCCCCCTTGAAGGACTGATGATGGTCACCCGGTCAGGAGACATCGACCCGGCTATCGTCATCCACCTGATGCGCAAAGGCATGTCAGCCGACGAGATCGACCATTTGCTCAACCGCGAAAGCGGCTTCAAAGGGCTGTCGGGCCTGTCAGGTGACACACGCGAAATAGCAGCGGCGGCGAATGAAGGTAACGCCAAGGCCCTGCTGTCTGCCGAAGTCTTTGCCTACCGGCTGCGCAAGGCCATCGGCTCCTATTATGCCTCCCTGGGTGGGCTGGATGTGCTGATCTTTACCGGTGGCATCGGCGAAAACGCCGCCGGGGTGCGGGCACTGGCCTGCCAAGGGTTGTGGGGGTTGGGCGTCCTGGTCGACGCCGTCAAGAACAGGGCCGTCCAGGACCGGGTAGACGGTGTCGTCGATATCTCCCATCCCAACTCCAAGGTCAAGGTCCTGGTGGTGCACTCCGACGCCTCGCGGATGATCGCCCGCGAGACGATCCGCATTCTGGGCTACGATGCCATCACCCGGCAGATGCAGGCCGGGCAGATCCCGATCCCGATCGGCGTCTCGGCCCACCATCTCCACCTGAGCCAGGCCGATGTGGAGCGACTGTTCGGCGCGGGCCACAAGCTCACGCCGCGCGCTGACCTGGCACAGCCAGAGCAATATGCCGCCGAAGAACAGGTCAAACTGATCGGCCCGCGGGGCACCATTGAGCGGATCCGCGTGCTCGGCCCGGCCCGCAGCCAGACGCAAGTAGAAATCTCGCGCACCGAGGGTTATACACTGGGCATCAATGCCCCGATCCGCATGTCAGGCGATCTGGACGGCACACCCGGCTTGATCATCGAAGGGCCGGCCGGTCAGATCGAGCTGAAAAAGGGCGTGATCTATGCCCAGCGGCACATCCACATGTCGCCCGACGATGCCCACCGCTTTGGGGTGCAGGACGGCGACGTGGTGCGCATCCGCGCCGGAGACGAGCGAGAGCTTATCTTTGGCGACGTGACGATCCGCGTGTCGCCAAAGTACAGGCTCGAGTTCCACCTGGACACCGACGAAGCCAACGCCGCCGAGCTAAACAACGGCGACCTGGCCTACATAGAGACTATTCAGCGCCGGGGCAATCGCGGGTGAATATGACAGTTGAGGAAACCGGGTTTCTTGGCTCACAAGAAACCCGGTTTCTTGTTGATCTGGGCGGCGACGGCCCGATCATCCACCTGGCCCATGCCAACGGCTTTCCGCCGGCAGCCTACGAGCCGCTGGCTGCCGCGCTCAGGCCCGATTACCACCTGATCGGCCTGCCTGCCCGTCCGCTATGGCCTGGCAGCCGGCCGGAGAGCGCACCGACCTGGCAGCCCATGGCCGGCGACCTGATCAAAGCCCTGGACGATCTGGCCCACAGCGGCGCAATCTCGCCGCCCATCATCGGCGTTGGCCACTCACTGGGTGGGGTGCTGACGTTGTGGGCAGCCATTCGCCGGCCCGACCTGTTTCGGGCCGTCGTCCTGATCGACCCGGTGATCCTCCCCCCGAATCAGCTCCGCATACTGCGGTTGATGCGCATCGTTGGACTCCACCGCCGGCTGCCGCTTGCCCGGGCCACGCTGCGCCGCCGTCGCACCTGGCCCAGCCGCCGGGCCTGTGCCGAGCACCTGGCAACCAAGCCCTTTTTCACAAGCTGGCCGGCGGCCAGCCTGGATGCTTATGTCAGTTTTGGAACACGGGAGCAGCCTGGCGGTCAGGTCGAGCTGATCTACCCGCCCGAGTGGGAAGCGCACATCTTTGCCACCACACCGACCGACATCTGGCGCTGCGTCCCCCAGTTGTCCACGCCGGTGCTGGCCATCCGCGGCGAGCATTCCCCAACCTTCCCCGCCGGATCGCTGGCCCGGCTGGCGCGCCTGCTGCCTCAGGCCCACACCCTCACCATCCCCGACAGCGACCACATGGTGCCGCTGGAGCGGCCGGTGGAAACCGCCGCCGCCATTCGCGATTTTGCAGGTCGCCTGACCGGCGCTAGAAGCAATTGATAGTCAGGGAGTATCGAGCGCAGATAAACATCAGCGCAAATCTGCGCTCATCTGCGTCCCATAAAGATCCAGAACGTCGCGCAGCATGGCGGTAGCGGTAGGCATGGGCGTCTCTTCCACGATCGCTGCCGAAATGACGCCGCACACATCGGTGTGGTACACGATCCCCATCTGCTCTGCGCCCAACTGGGCCAACGGATGGCTGGCGTCGAGCCGGGCAGGCCCCACAGTCAGGCGATAACCCTGCCCACTCCGCTCGGCGACCGCCACCGGTTTGACCCGCTTGCCCTCGACAACCGCCTGCTGTAGGGTCTCGGCAGTCAAGCCGGTGATCCCCTCCACCGCCACATCGGCCAGCTCCGCCGGATAGTGCAGCACGCTGTTGGCCAAGATAACCAGCTTGTTGGCGGCGTCCCGGCCCTCCACATCCAGCCGGGGATCGGCCTCGGCGTGGCCGGCTGTCTGGGCGTGGGCCAGGGCTTGGTCATAGCTCAAGCCGTGCTCGGCCATGCTGGTCAGGATATAGTTGCTGGTCAGGTTCAGTATCCCCTCCAACCGGTAGATGTCGGCCATGACCAGGTCACGCTGGCCAAGATTGACCGCCGGCAGCCCGCCGGCCACCGTCGCGTCAAAGCGGATCTGCGCGCCGTTGGCCTCGGCCAGCGCCAAAAGCCGCCGGAAGGCCAGCACCAGCGGTGCCTTGTTGGCCGTGACGACATCCATCCCGCGGGCCAGAGCAGTTTCAATGCAGGCCAGGCCGGGGTTTCCGTCCTGCAAGTTGGCGGGTGAAGCCTCCAGCAGCAGGTCAGCCCGCACCGTCTCGACCATCTCCAGCGCCGAGACGCCGGCTTGGCCCCGGCGTATGTAGGCGGCCACCCCCTGGCCGTCGAGCTTAAGCGCAACCACCCGCTGAGGATCGAGGCCGGCCGGAGAGACGGCCACACCCGACCGGTCAGACACACCGGCAAGCACAAGCCGCAGGCCCAGCCGGTCATGGAGGATGTCCCGCTTGAGGGCAATCAGTTCCAGAAAACGCCGGCCGACGTTCCCGGCGCCGATCAACAAGAAACGAACCGTCTTTACAGCCACAAGCTACGTCTCCTCTTGCAGCGGAGCAAAGCCCACCCCAAAAACCTCCTGCGCCGGCGAGACAATGACAAAAGCTTTGGGATCTTGCTCGCTGACAACAGCCTTGAGCTGTGGCACCTCGGTCGCAGTCAGGGCGCACATCAGCACATTGTGCGGCCGGCCGGTGTACATACCCGTGCCCGGCATGCCAGTGACGCCGCGGCGCATATCGCGCAGGATGCGGTCGGCCACCGCCTGGCTAGTCTCACTCGAGCTGGTGATGATAAAAGCCAGAAGCTGCTGCCGCCGCCGGGCGGGGCGGAACCAGGCCCGCAATCCGTCGAGCCGCTTGAGCACGGACGGCGCCTCCGCCCCCAGGCCTGGCAGGGTAAAGATGCCATAACGGGGCAGCACCTCGCCGCTGGCGCGCTGCAGGCCCACCGTCAGCAGCCCGAGCAGCAGCAGCAAGCCGTTGGATATGAGCCCGGCTGCCAGCACTACCTCGCCCGCCACCCAACCCACGCGCGCTCGAGCGATGAATTCGGCCCATGACCCGGCCGGCGTGGGGTACATCATAATGTTCAGCACCCACGCCACCGCCAGCACAAAATAGATCCACGCATAGTTACGCCGATAACGCCGGCCCAGCGCCTCCAACATCGAGATCGGAAACTGCGGGTGGAGCAGGTTGTCGGCCAGGCTCTCGGCCCAGTCCGACGCCGGGTGGAACGGCGGGACCAACATCGTGGCGAAAAAGTCGGTCTCCATGAGCCGGACGCGGTAGCTCCACAGCTCATAGTAGCGGTAGCGGCGCGCCTCGATATACAGGAACAGGGTGACCAACACCGTGTTGAGGATGATGACGCTCTGCTCGGTTTCGCCCCGGCTAAAAGCAATGGTGCTGGCCGCGCCGGTGGTAATCACCGCCCAGTTGGTAGTCGCATCCAGGCGCTGCCGCCACATATTGGCCCGTTGCACCTCGGCCCGGAAAAGATGGACCATGGCCGTGGTGAACTCACTAGCCCGCAGATGATAGCCGCGATAAGTCCACACCGGCTCGGGGCCGGTTCCGGGAGTGAATTCTTCTGTCATTCCACTCCTTCAGTTATGTCATTCTACTGACCGTACCTGTGCCGCATCACAGGTGCAGCCAGGCCGGAAGGCAAAGAACCCCCTCGCTCCACCTGTGGTTACCCAGGCATCAGCTCCAGGCGATGGCGCACAGACTGCTCCACTTGAGAGCGGGCGAACGGCATCGGCTGGTAGCGGCCCTCCAGCCACAGGGGGATCAGATCGGCATAGTGGGAGCTGGCCACATGGCCCGACTGGCCGCCCGGGATGACAATGCGGCACTTTTCCCAATCGCTCACATCGGCGATAAAGCGCAGTGCGGCCACGACACTGGCCGGCGGAAACGGGAAGCGAGGCACACCCCGGGCGCGCAGCAGCGTGTCCTGATCACCGCCCACCGGGTACGGCCCCCGGTTAAAGATTAGATTGAGCGGCTTGACCGACCCCACTGGGTGGGCAAAATGAACCTTGTTGAGCCGGCCCCACTGCCAGCGGGCCATGTCGGGGCCAAGCTCCTGTTGCAGCAGGGTTATCGCCTCGCGCAGCGCCTGGCCTACCAGCGATTGGCGCGAGCGCATCGATCCCCCGGCCGGATCGCGCAGCCAGGCGTCGTCGCCATCCCCGTCGAGCAGGTCGAGTAGCCGCACAAAGCTGCGGCCATGGTATGGGCTGACGTCACCTATCGACGTCAGGCCCAGACCGATATAGTGGCCTGCCAGGTCGCCCAGGTGGGGCTCAAAAACCAGGTGCAAAGCCCGCAGGCGGGACACCTGGTACAGGCTGGCGGCGACACTGTCCGGTTCCAGGCGGAAATTCCACCGCTTGAGAAGGTCCAGGGCGCGGCGGTCCGCCTCGCCGTCCGGCTCGACGGTCAGCAGGTGCCGGACAAAGCGCTCTGCCTGGGCGCTGTAGGTGTCCTGCTGGAAACGGGCGAAATCGTCGCCGCTTAAGGTCTGCTGTGAGGCCAACAGGTCGGCCACCCGGCGCGCGCGGCAGGGGTTTTCCAGATCGGCGCTCAGATAGTAGGGATAGGCGTCATCGACCACCAGGTTGTTGGCCGTAGCCAGCCAACCACCCTCTGGGTTGTAGGCCTGCGGCAGATCGTCCAGCGGCAGGTAGAACTGCCATTCGTTCTCACCCGTCCAGCCTGGGATCGGCGCCGGCCCCCCAACTGCAGATGAGCCGGGTGCAGGGTCCCCCTTTTCAGAGGCAGGGAACTGGCCGCCGGCGCGCACCGGCATCCAGCCCGCCTGCAGAAAACCAATGTTCCCGTCGACGTCGGCGTAGACAAAATTGTGGGCCGGGGTCGACCAGTCGGCCAGGGCAGCGCGGAACTCGTGCCAATTGCGGGCCAGGTCGTAGCCAAGCGCACTGCGCAGCAGGTTGCTGGGATCGAGGGCTACCCACCGCAGGGCGAGTGGGGTCGGCTCGCCGATCACATCGCTGATGATCGGCCCGTGGCGGGTGATCACCACCTCCTGAATCACCGGTCTAGTCCGGCCCTTGACCCGGATCTCTTCGCTGATCACCTCGGCGTCGAGCCAGGCGCCCTGAAATTCGTATTGGTGCGGGTTGGCGGGGTTCAGCCGCTCAACGTATAGGTCCTGGGCATCCTGCCAGGCGGTAGTCATGCCCCATGCGCAGCGCTCGTTGTGGCCGACGACTATGCCGGGCAGGCCGGTCAACGACACGCCGGAAACATGATAGTCGCCGCCATCCAGGTGGACCTGGTACCAGATAGCCGGGATCTGGAGCAGCATGTGCGTATCGTTGGCCAACAGCGGCAAGCCGCTGCCGGTCCGGCTGCCGGCGACGACCCACTGGTTGCTCCCGCCGCCCTTGGCGCCGGCTTGCAGCGGCCCAGGCGGCGGTTCTGTACGGCTCGGATCCATCGCTCTGGGCAGGATCAGGCCCTCCACCAGGCGCAGCACGTCACGCAGCGATTCACTGCGCCAGCCGTTAGGTGGCGGCATGGCGCCCTCAAACAGACCCTGGCCCCGGACGATTGCCGGATTGTCGGCGGGAAAGAGCGGCTCCAGATCAGCAGCCCGATCGGCGCCCAGCCTGGCAGCCAACCGGGCGCGGATCAGCTCACTGTCCCAATTACAGCCCAGGTTCCAGGCCATGAGCTTGGCATAATACAGGCTGTCGACTGGCTGCCACGGCTCGGGGTCAAAGCGCAGCAGCTTGAATTCGACCGGCTTGCGGCGGTCGTAAGAAGCCAGATAGGCATTGACGCCTGCCGCGTACGCATCCAGGGTGCCACGCGTGTCAGCATCGAGCGTCTCGAACTCGGCCTCGGCGGCGCGGTTCAGGCCAATGGTACGGAAAAAGCGATCCGCTTCCAGCGTGACCTCACCCAACACCTCCGACAGGCGGCCGCTCCCCGCCCGGCGCTGCAGCTCCATCTGCCACAGCCGGTCCTGGGCATGGACATAGCCCTGGGCGAAAAACAGATCGTGAGCCGAGCCGGCGTAGATGTGAGGCACACCCCACTCGTCGCGCAGGACCTCCACCTGCCCTTCCAGGCCGGCCATGTGGAGTGTGCCATCGACTCTGGGCAGTGGACGGCGGAAAAAGAGGATCAGTGCCGCGATCGCCACGGCGATCAAGGCGACAACGATAATTAGGATCACAGTGCCAAGCATTCCACCTCCCCAAACAGTAGGGCCGACCCCGCGGACTTCGCCCTACACAGGTTCTGTGCGCAGCCACACCTGCATCGGGCCGGGCTGGCGGTTAGCCCAAGCATAGTAGGGAATTGCTGTCAGATCAACGCGATGCGGCCTGGCCGGACTATGCCCTTCCGGCCGAGCCGTGCGGTACAGGCAGCCATCCCAATCGTCGCCCGGCGGGATCACGTCCGCCGGGCCGCGCAGAGCTACTACACCCCCCAGCAGGTCGGCCTGAAAAGCCGCAGAAAGCTCCCCGCCTGCCGGCAAAACCAGGCTGCGCGGGTCCAGGCCGGGGTTGTCGGCTCCCTCGACACAGTACAGCAGCGGCCCACGCAGCAGGGCCACCTGGCCAACATTGTCCGCAACATAAGGGTGGCACTCGACGCGCCGGACTGGCATTGGCAGACTGAGGCGGATTTGGTCGCCTGGCCGCCAGGTGCGGTGGATCTCAGCGTAAGAGCCGGCGACAAGCGCTCCGGGGAATGGTTGCCCATTGACCTCCAAGGCAGCGCCCACCTCGCACCAGGCCGGGATGCGCACAAACAGGCTGAACAGGCCTTCGGCCTCCACCTCCACGACGACCTCCCCGTCCCACGGGTAGCGGGTGTGCTGGCTCAAGATGACGGTCGGGCCGCCGGCTATCTGAAGCCGGGCAGTGCCCTCAGCATAGAGGTGCAGCCACACCCCCTCAGCCGATAGGCTGCAGAACAAGCTGGGCAGGTAGCCCAGCAGGCGGGCGACGTTGGGCGGGCAGCAGGCGCAGTCGAACCACGGCTGGCGGCGGCCGTAGGTTGGGCCATAGTCGGCCAGCGGATTTACATAGAAATAGGCCAGCCCGTCGAGCGACAGGCCGGGCAGCACGGCGTTGTACAGCATCGTCTCCATCAGGTCGGCGTAGCGGGCATCTCCGTCCAGGGCCAGCATCCGCCAGCTCCACATCACACCGGCGATAGCCGCGCACGTCTCGGTATAGGCGCGGGCGTTGGGTAGCTCGTAATCGTCGCCGAACGCCTCGCCGTCGTGGCGCGCGCCCAGCCCGCCGCTGACATAGATCTGGCGGGCGGCCATGTTGCTCCACAGCCGGCTGAGCGCTCCACGCAGGACCTCTTCGCCGCTTTCGGCGCACAGGTCCACCGCGCCGGCGCACAGGTACAGCGCGCGCACCGCGTGGCCGGCCAGCCGGTCCATCTCCCGCAGCGGCTGGTGATCGACGTGATAGGCGTGGCCGCCGATCAGACCTCGACCGCGATTGTCGACAAAAAACTGAGCCAGCCGGCGGTACCTCGGCTCGCCGGCTGCGCGGGCCAGCTCGACGAGGGCCATCTCCACCTCGGGATGGCCGGGCGCCGTCGGGCGCTTGCCGGCCTCTGGCGGGCCAAACACAGTGTCGATATGATCGGCCAGGCGGCAGGCAACCTCGAGCAGGCGATTACTGCCGGTGGCGCGGTGATGGGCCACGGCGGCCTGCATCAGGTGTCCGGCGCAGTACAGCTCGTGCATGTCGCGGATGTTGCTCCAGCGCTCGGCAACGCGCTCGAACGTGAAATAGGTGTCGAGGTAGCCGTTGGGCTCCTGAGCAGCAGAGATCAGGTCGACGACCGTATCGGCCATCCCGGCCAGCTCCGGCGATTCCGGATCAGTAGCCAGGGCCCAGGCGGCGGCTTCCAGCCATTTATAGACGTCGCTGTCGTTAAAGAATCGCCCTTTGAACGGGATCGCTTTCTGGCCGGCGGCGCGGCGAAAATTGCCGAGGCGGCCTGTCTCTTCCAGGAAGCGATACTGACTTGGGATTGTCACGTCCCGGTTGATGCCAAGGCGTGGCGCCCAGAACGTATCGGTCAGGCTCACGGCAGCCAGGGGCGCCGGCTTTAATCGTGCGTGCGGGCTTTTGGATGTGTCTACAACCACGGCGCTGGATCGGGTTGAATCAAGCATCAGTTCGGCTGCCTCCCCACAAAGATGAACGAACAGACACGATAGACAATGCGCCCTGATTCTACCACGCACCGTCCGCTTGTGCAAGTCCGGATTGCAGCAGCCGCGCCATACGCCTTTTGACCCTCTAAACTTCGACAAATAGCCGACGATGTGCTATGATTGCGGCGTTGGAAGAACAATTCAACGGGCTCCTCGTCGTGCCACAGGCCGGCGAGATGCCCTAGACAGTAAGGAGACAAAATGGCCCAAGCAGACATCGCCCTGATCGGCCTGGCCGTGATGGGACAAAACCTGGTCTTGAACATGGCCGACCACGGCTTTACCGTGGCCGTCTTTAACCGGACCACCTCCGTGGTGGATGAGTTTGTCAACGGCAACGCCAAGGGTGCCGGCGTCATCGGCGCCCATTCCCTGGAAGAGCTCGTGGCATCGCTCAAGCGCCCCAGGCGAGTGATGATGCTGGTCAAGGCCGGCCAGCCGGTGGACGACTTTATCGACAAGCTGATCCCCCTGCTGGAGCCGGGCGACATCATCATCGACGGTGGCAACTCTAACTACGAAGACACCATCCGCCGCACGGCCTATGTCGAGTCAAAAGGGCTGCTCTTCATCGGCACCGGCGTCTCGGGCGGCGAAGAGGGCGCACGGCACGGACCTTCGCTCATGCCCGGCGGTTCGCCCGCAGCATGGCCTCACCTCAAGCCGATCTTCCAGGCAATAGCGGCCAAGGTGCCGGAGGGTGATCCCAACGGCACGCCTTGCTGCGACTGGGTGGGCGAAAACGGCGCCGGTCACTTTGTCAAGATGGTGCACAACGGCATCGAGTATGGCGACATGCAGATCATCGCCGAGGCATACCAGCTCATGAAGGAAGGCCTGGGGATGAGCAACGGCGAGATGAGCGCCGTCCTGGACCAGTGGAACAAGGGCATCCTGGAATCGTACCTCATCGAGATCTCACGCGACATCCTGGGCTATCGCAACGAGGAGGGCCAGGCCGTGATCGACCTGATCCTGGACAGCGCAGGGCAAAAAGGCACCGGCAAGTGGACCGTGTCCTCGGCGTTGGACCAAGGCACGCCGTTGACCCTGGTGGGCGAGGCGGTCTTTTCACGTTTCCTGTCGTCCTTGGTGAGCGAGCGCGCCGCGGCGGCCAAGGTGCTGAGCGGCCCGGCCGGGCAGTTCACAGGTGCCAGGGCGGCCTTCCTGGACGACCTGGAGCAGGCCGTCTACGCCGCCAAGATCGCCTCCTACGCGCAGGGCTACATGCTAATGCGCGCGGCAGCGCAGGCCTACGGTTGGCATCTCAACCTGGGCGGCATCGCGCTGATGTGGCGGGGTGGCTGCATCATCCGCTCGGCCTTTCTCGGCAGGATCAAGGATGCATTTGACGCCGATCCGGACCTGCCCAACCTGTTGCTGGCGCCTTACTTCCGGCAGGCCATGGCCGCAGCCGGTGAGGCGTGGCGCCGCGTGGTGGCGACAGCCGTACAATTGGGCATCCCGGTTCCAACCCTGTCCAGCGCCCTGGCGTTCTACGACGGCTACCGCCGCGAGCGTCTGCCGGCGAACATGACCCAGGCCCAACGCGACTACTTTGGCGCTCACACCTACGAGCGCGTCGATCGGCCGCGCGGCGAATTCTTCCACACCAACTGGACCGGCCACGGCGGCGACGTGACGTCGCGGGCCTACCAGGCGTAGCGCAGGGGAAAAACGAGAATACTACACCACAAACCTCAGCGGGCCTTTATCCCCCGCTTGAGCATATCCATGGCCTTGAGGATGCGATTCTGGCGCGTCTCCGGGCGTTTTGCTTCGGTTACCCAGTTCACATACTCTTTCTGATGGGTATAACTGAGCCCGTCAAACAACCTGCCCGCCTCCGGCTCTGCATCGAGAGCCTGCCGCAGGTCCTCCGGCACCTCTACCAGGCGGAGCTCCGTATCCTCTTCGACAACCACGTGGACCTGGTCGCCCGGTCCTTTCCCGATCTTGTCGCGGATCTCCTTCAGCACCCCCAGGATGTGGCACGGCTTGCCCATGCGCACGAGTGAGCCGCGGTAGGGAACGCCGTCTATGGTGGCCTTGACCTTGACCCGCTTCTTCCCGAACGTGGATTCGACGTCAAAGGGCACCGAAACAAACGTCCCTCCTCCGCCGGCATCTTCGATGACTGCCCAGAACTCGATGGGTTGGCTCATAGTTTTTCCTTCGAAAGCGGTTGGCCGGCTTTCCACGCGGGGGTTATCTCACACCGCCATGGCCAGGTCCCGGCGATGCTTGGAAGCGGCGTCGCCGTACAGGATAGCGCTGTAGCCGGTCAGGTCGGCCACCCGGCCCAGCTCCCACACAGCGTGCCTGCGGGCCTCCAGGAAGGCCAGCCCGACGTTCTCCCGCAGGAACAGGGCCTGGTAAAAGGTCTTGGCCAGGATGCCGGCGCCGGCGTCGGTGACCGGCCAAAAGTAACCGGCATAGCCAGACACCCCAGCGGCCAAAAAGGCTGCTGCCAGGCCGTTGCTGTGGCTCTCGCCCGACACCAGTCGCTGTCCCCCCACCCCGCGCCCCGATTCACAGGCGCTGTTGAACACAAAATAGGGCGGCTTTTTCCACGGTAATTTCAACACGTCGTCGGCCGTCAGGTCTCCGTCGGCAAAGCGCAAAGCGCTGCTGCCCGGTGCATCGGGGTCGAGAAAAGCATGGCCGGCAAAGTGAATGACGTCATACTCCACATCGGCCAGCATCGTCGCGAAACGCTCACGGGTGGCCTCCTCTCCGGCCAGCACGCTCACCTCCACACGAAAACTGCCATAGTCCCCTGCAATGCTGCCCAGGGCGTCCATCCCGGCCTCGGTGGCGGCCAGGTCCAGCGTCGGATTGGCCACCGCCAGGATGCGCACATTGTCATCCTCCGCTTTTGGATCGCGGCCGGGCCGCAGGATCGTGCGCGTGGTTACCAGCCGGCCAAAGGGCGTCCCTTGGGAAATCGGGCCCGACGGGGTGGCGATCAGCTCCCATGGCAGGTTGAGGATCGTCTCGTCCACATCGAGGAGGACGGCCGTGGGCGTGATCGCCTGTAGGATCTTGTTCCCCTCTGATCCGATAAAAGTCTCGTACAGGCGCGCGCCCAGCCGCGAGACCAATTTCTCAGCCTTCTTGGGGGTCAAAGCCAGGTTCAGGCTCCACAGGTGCAGGTCGTGCGTCGCCTCGACCAGGAACTTTTCGGTTGCCGGTTTGACCGTGACATTCTGCTGCCAGGTTACGCCCGTGCCCTCTTCGTGGATGGCAACCAGGAACTCGAGCGCCTCGCCCGGCTGCGGCAACCCCTTTCGATAGCGTGCCACAGAGATGTGGATCACCCTGGGCAGCTCCTCCTTGCGATAAGCTCCAAACATCATCTTGGGCTCCTGTCTCTCTTATTCTTGGAGCCGGTTTTCACCGGCTCCAAGAAACCAAAACGATCTAGACTGGCGTCAAACATCACGCCCGCCATGATTCCTGCCAGGTCCCCAGATACCCACCTGCCCACCCGGCCTTGAACGCAGAGTCCAGCATAAGAGCGCCCACCATACCTGCACGATCTAGGTAAACAGTGGCAGCTTCTTGTTTGCCGTGCGGCCTTCCAGCTGCGGATGCTGGGGATAGCCGGCCTTTTTGATCAGGGCTTTCAGCCGCTTGCTCAGATCCCGGTAGGTGATCTGGTAATTGGCCTCTTCGATGGCTTTGATGGCGCAATAGGTCATTGCGCCGTGATACACGCCGTCGATCAGCGCATCGTACGAGTATTCCTGGTCCGTGCAGCCGCTCAGCAGGACCTCTTTCATCTTGGATGCAGGATACTTGACCGTGGATTTGTTGAGCGCCGTCCATGGGTTGTCGAGCACAGGCTCGTTACGAACCTTCGGGCTCAGGAACCGCACCCGGCGCTGGTCGGGCGGCTTTTGCCCCGACGGCGTCTCAATGACCGCCCTTGTCACCGTGCCCGAGAAACACGAGTCAGAGATGACGGTCAGATGAACCCCCTTTGGCAGTCCGGAAAAGGTGACGCGCAGTTCGTCATCAGTGATCAAATGGTCGGCGCAATCGTACGGGCACAACGCTTCGTCGTACTGCTCTTCATCACCGTCCTCGTCGGCCACGTACGTGCCGTGCGACGAGTTGGTAAAGACCAGCACATCGCCTGCCACAGCCCCTGCCAACAGTTCGGTCAAGCCTACCAATACGTTCGCTTTGGTGGCTTCAGAATCGAGCAGTAGTTTGACGTCGGACGGGGCGAAATCATAGTGGTCGATCAGCAGCTTCGCCCAAGCTTTGGCATCGTTGACGCAGCCGTTGAGATCGTTGCCTGCGTACGGATAGTCGTTGATGCCAACACAGAGAGCCTTTTTCGCCATGTTCTACCTCCTGTTTGATGGTTGTGTGCACGTGGTTTGCCGTTCCGGCAACGTACGGCACAAGGTGGATCGAAACATTGGGCTTCTCGACAGCGCCATCCTTTGGCCGGTCCTCCGCTGCCGGTGCTCTGGGCCTCTTACACTGGACTCTGCGTTTAAGAGAGCCGGACCAGACTATCACACTATATCACAAAACCGGTCAAAAGTCAATAAATGTGGCATATTTTCCGCTTCGTCGGCAAAGAGTGCAACCCACCTTGCCGCCACAGACCACGCAGGAAAGCTATATCCGCTGGCGGACCCGAATACGATACGGGTAACCCACCGTGGGCAGATCTTTGAGATAAGCGCTATATGTGGTATGATTCCGGCAAAGAGAGAGGTACAAAACAATGGGAAAGGACAGCCTGCCGCCCGTGGGGTTGGCCGATCCGGAGCGCATCGCAGCCAACCGTTGCGGCCGGAAGGTCGGCCTGCTCAAGCTGGGCCGCATGCGGTCGTTGATGGTCATCGACGAGGCGGGTGAGGCCCGCTTCCGGCGCCATGCCGGGGCCACGTTCGACATTCCGCCCAACCGCCAGGTCCTGGCCGCGCCGGATGGCACCAACAAGGCATAGCCATGACGACGGCCATCTGGTGGATCCGCCGCGACCTGCGCCTGGCCGATAACCAGGCCCTGGCCGCCGCGCTGGCCGGGGCCGAGCATCTGATCCCGGTCTTTTGCTTGGACCCGGCGATCCTCTCTTCCGATTCTGTCGGGGATGCAGCCGGGCGCCGGGTGGCGTTCCTCTTCGAAGGGCTGCGCCGGCTCGACGCCGATCTGCGCGCCCGGGGCAGCCGCCTGATCGTCCGGCGGGGCGATCCGGCCGAGGAGATGGTCAGGCTGGCAGGCGAAAGCGGTGCCGGGACGGTCTTTGCCGAGGAGGATTACTGGCCCTACGCCCGGCGACGAGACGCCCGCGTCGCGGCGGCCTTGCCCCTGCACCTGGCCGGCGGGTTGACCATCCACCCTCCGGAAGCGGTGCTGAAAGCGGATGGCAGACCCTACACCGTGTTTACACCGTTCAGCCGCGCCTGGAAAGCGCTGCCGGCCGCGGGGGCGGTGCTGGCGGCGCCGGTCTCACTGCCGGCAGTACCCCGGCTGGACGGCGTTCCGATCCCGGATGAGCCGCGATTTTCGCCGCCGGAAATCGCGTCGCCCGCCGCGCCGTTCCGGCCCGGCGAGACGGAAGCCCGGCGCCGGCTGCAGGCGTTCGTCGACGGCGACGACCCGGCCGTCTACCGCTACGGCGCAGGCCGCGACCGGCCCGACCTGGCCGGCACGTCGCAACTGTCGCCTTATCTGCGATTTGGCATGCTGTCGGCCCGCCAGGCCGCCGCGAGCGCCCAGGCTGCCATCGAGGCAGCGCCCAACGTCCAGGCCCGCAGCGGAGCCGAAACGTGGCTCACCGAGCTGATCTGGCGCGAGTTCTACCTGTCGATCCAGTACCACTTTCCCGAGACAGAACGGATCAGCTTTCGCGCCGGCCTGCGCGACATCGCTTGGGACAACGACGAGGCGGCCTTTGCCGCCTGGTGCCTGGGGCAGACCGGCTACCCGGTAGTCGACGCGGCCATGCGCCAGCTTGCCCAGACCGGGTGGATGCACAACCGGGCCCGGATGATCGTCGCCTCGTTTCTGGTCAAAGACCTGCTGATCGATTGGCGTTGGGGCGAGCGTTGGTTCGTGCAGCGCCTGCTGGACGCCGACCCTGCCGCCAACAACGGCGGCTGGCAGTGGACCGCCGGCACCGGCACCGACGCAGCGCCCTACTTTCGCATCTTCCACCCGGTGCTGCAGGGCAAGAAACACGACCCCGAGGGCGCCTACGTGCGCCGCTGGGTGCCCGAGCTGGCTCAAGTGCCGGGGCGCTACATCCACGCGCCGTGGGAGATGCCGCCAGACGTGCAGCGGGCGGCAGGCTGCATTATCGGCCGGGACTATCCGGCGCCGATCGTCGACCATGCCTGGGCACGCGAGCGCGTGTTGGCCGCTTACGCCCAGTCCAAACGGACCCAAGCCGCCGAGGGCAGCGAGCATGTCTGAACAACCGGGCCTGGTCATCCTGTTCGGCTCGGGAGAGACATCCGCCAGCGGGCAGAAGGTCTTTGACTGGCTGCTGCGCCGCCTGCCGTCGCCGCCGCAGGTGGCGATCGTCGAGACGCCGGCCGGTTTTGAGCTGAACTCGGCCCAGGTGGCCGGGCGGATCGGCGAATTCCTCAGTTATCGTTTGCAGAACTACCGGCCCCAGGTAACGGTTGTGCCCGCCCGCAAGCGTGGAACCCCCTTCAGCCCTGACAGCCCCGAGATTGCCGCCCTCATTCCGCGGGCTAATGCCATCTTCCTGGGGCCGGGCAGCCCCACCTATGCCGTCCGGCAGTTGCGGGACAGCCTGACCTGGCAGACCGCCGTGGCCTGTCACCGACAAGGCGCGGCGTTGGTCCTGGCCAGTGCGGCAACGGTCGCCGTCGGCGCCCACGCCCTGCCGGTGTACGAAATCTACAAGGTGGGCCAGGACCTCCACTGGCACGATGGACTCGACCTGCTCGGCCCTTACGGCCTGTCCCCGGCCTTTATTCCCCACTGGGACAACAGCGACGGAGGGGCCGACCTGGACACCAGCCGGTGTTGGATGGGTCGCGGCCGCTTTGAGCAGTTGGCGGCCATGCTGCCGCCCGGCGTGATCGTAGCCGGCATAGACGAGCACACCGCCCTGATCCTGGATCTGGCCGCCGGAAACTGCCGGGTGATGGGCCGAGGCGGGGTCAGCGTGCTGCGCGGCGGCGATGAGCGGCGTTTCGAGCACGGCCAAAACTTTCCGTTGAGCGAGCTGGGGCCTGTCTGCCAACCGATGGGCCGGATCGAGCTGCCGGCGCAGGTCCGTGAGCTGGTCGGCGCCGGCGGGTTGCCGGCAGCCGCCTCTAGTCCGCCGCCCGAGGTGGCGCTGCTGGCGCAGGAACGCGAATCGGCCCGCGCTCGCCGCGACTGGGCCGCAGCCGACGCGCTGCGCGGGCAGATCGCTGCGCTGGGCTGGCAAGTTCTTGACACGCAAACCGGGCCGCAGTTAGAAAGGGCCAAGAGCGGGGTTGAATAGGATGCGCCGATTTGCCAAGGCAACGCTGAACCCGGCCGCCTATCATGGGCATGGTAAGAAACCACCCTTTTTCGAGGGCTGGTATTACAAAGCCATCGACGCCGGCGAGCAGCACCGCTACGCCATCATCCCCGGCATCTTCTTGAGCGACGACCCGGCCGAGCGCCACGCCTTTGTGCAGGTCCTCGACGGCCAGACCGGCCAGACTACCTACCATCGCTACCCTGCCGGCGAGTTCTGGGCCGCCGACGGCGTCCTCGATCTGCATATCGGCCCCAACCGCTTCACGCCCGACAGTCTGTCGGTCCAGATCGACACGCCAGAGCTGGCGATGAGCGGAGAGCTGCATTTTGGGCCGGTCAGGCCCTGGCCGGTCACCTGGACCTCGCCGGGCATCATGGGGTGGTACGCCTGGATGCCGTTCATGGAGTGCTACCACGGCATAGTCAGCCTGGATCACGGCATCGAAGGCAAGCTGACGGTAAACGGCCGGGCGATCGACTTGGGCGGCGGGCGTGGCTACATCGAAAAGGATTGGGGGCAGGCCTTTCCGCAGGCGTGGATATGGTACCAGACCAACCACTTTGACCAGCCGGGCATCAGCCTGACCTGCTCGCTGGCCATCATCCCCTGGATCGGGCGCTCATTTCCAGGCTTTATCACCGGCTTGTGGCACGGCGGAATCCTCTACCGCTTTGCCACCTACACTGGGGCGTCGATTGAGCGGCTGGAGATCACCGACCGGCAGGTGAGCTGGGCTGTGCGCGACAAGCGTCATCGCCTGGAGATGGTAGCCACGCGGGCCGAGGGTGGGCTGCCGCACGCCCCTACAACGGTCGACATGGGCCGGCGCATAGCCGAAACGCTGACGGCGACGGTCGACGTCAGGCTGACCGAGGTCTCTCGCAAGGGCCATCCTGGCGGCCGCACCCTGTTTCAGAGCACCGGCCGGTGTGCCGGCATGGAAGCAGTGGGCAACCTGGAGCGGCTGGCCAAGATGGTGCACATTCCGCCGGCGCGCGTCCCCGCGCCGTCCCGAGGGCGGGCGAAAAGGAACAGGCGCCTCGATCTGTTCAGGATCGCAGTTTTCCCCTGGTCAAAGAGGCGAAAATCCCCCCCACGCACAAAGCGGTCAAGATAGCGAACGCCGTTTTGACGCTGGCCAAGAACTGGGGATAGTACTGCGGCTCGATCTTGACATTGCCGATATACAGAGCAAACAGGAGCGCCGCCACCCCCAAACTGAACGTCTGTCCGACCGAGCGCATCGTCGCCAGCGTGCTGGATGCCACCCCATACAATCGCCTCTCGACCGAGCCCATAATGGCGTTCATGTTGGGCGACGAAAACAGGGCAAAACCAAAGCCGAGCAGCATCAGGCAAAAGACGATCCAGGCCAGAGGGGTCGTGTTGCCGATCCAGACGAGAAGAAAAAGGCCGGTGGCGCTGATGGCCATGCCCGTCGAGGCCACCACCCGAGGCTCGACCCTGTCGGACAACCGTCCGGCCAGGGGCGAAAAGAGGGCCTGCATGACCGGCTGGGCGATCAGGATGAGACCGGCCTGCTGCGGCATCAGCCCCTTGATATACTGCAGATACAGGCTCAGCAAAAAGCCCACCGCCGCCGTAGCGCTATAGTTGATCAGCGCAGCCAGGTTGGAAAAGGCAAATACCCGGTTGCGCGAAAAGAGGCCCACGTCGAGCACCGGGCTGCGGGTCCTCATTTCCCAGGCGGCAAACAGGCCGATGCCGGCCAGTCCGGCCAGGATCAAGCCTCCCCCCAACAGCTTGGGCAGCCGCGAAAAGCCGAGCATGATAGTGACAAGAGCCACCGAATAGATCGCCGAGCCGGCCAGGTCGAACGACTCACCCCTCGCTTCGGCCCACTCACCCTTCAAACCCCAGGCAACATAGGCAGCCGCCGCCAACCCAAGCGGCACGGCTGCGAGAAAGACGCTTCTCCAGCCCAACTGCTCCGTCAACAGCCCGCCGAGCGACGGGCCGAGAGACAGGCCCAGGTAGACGGTAGCCACGTTGATGCCCAGCACCCGCCCTCGCTCCCCGGGCGGGTACACTGACGTCAAGATGGCCACACCTGTGCCAAAGATCATGGCGCTGCCGATGCCTTGCGTCACCCGGAAAGCGAGCAGCATTGCCGCAGACCCCGCGAGTCCGACCAGCAAGGTCGAGATGGTAAAGATCAGTGTTCCAAAGGCAAAGATCCGCTTGCGCCCATAGATATCGGCCAGCTTGCCGAACGGAACGAGGAAAACGGCAGCAGCCAGGCTAAAAGAAAGCGTAACCCAGGACAGCGAGATGGCATCCAGGTCAAACTGCTTGCCAATAGTCGGCAGGGCGATGTTCACCGCCGAGCCCATGAACGGCGTCAGAAAAGAGGTCAGGGTCGCCGCGATCAGGGCCGACGTCTTGACGGAGATCCCCTGCCGGGGATTCGAGTCAGTGCTCAATCGATTTTCTCCACATTGAGTTATGTCTACATCCAGCCCTTGCGCCGGATCCACAGGAACATCGCCAGGGGGAGCGCGATCATGATGATCACCATCAGGACGAACCAGGGGATGCCCGTCCAGGCCTTTAGCGGCTCGGCGACCGGCTGGAAAAAGTTCTGGCCAAAAAAGCCGGCGACGAACGAGATCGGCATGAACAGCGTGGTGATAACCGTCAGCGTCTTCATGATGTCGTTCATCCGGTTGTTGACGACCGACAGGTAGGTGCTCAGCGCGTCGCTCACCAGGTCGCGCATGCTTTCGTTAATGTCGTACAGCCGCACCAGGTGGTCGTACACGTCGCGGAAAAACATCCGGTCATCCGTATCGATGATCCCATAGTCGCCGCGGGCCAGCTTGTTGAGCACCTCCCGCTGTGGGGCGATGATGCGGCGCAGGTGGTGCAGCCCGCGCTTGAGCGCCAGGACCTGCTCCAGGTTTGTAGAGGTCGGCTCGCTCAGGATGCGATCCTCGAGCTGGTCGATCGTATCGTCCATCTGGTCGGCCAGCGGCATGTACCCGGCCACCAGCTCATCGATCAAGCGATAGAGCAGATGATCGGGTCCATTGGACAGGTAGCGCTTGTCGCGCTGGGCCACGTTCCACACGCGATCCACGGCGTCGATGGCCGGCTCGTGGTAGGTGACGACATAGTTCCGTCCGAAAAAGGTGTCCAGTTCCAGCGTGTCCACCGGATCGCCGTCCCGCTGGTTAAAAACAACGGCGTGCAGCACCAGGTAGAGGTACTCTCCCCAATCGTCCACCTTGGGCACGTGCGACTCGCGCAGCGCGTCGTCGAC
>DAOUGI010000020.1:0-19829 GCA_034429215.1 Anaerolineae bacterium
GGGCGTCGCAGCCGCTCCAGGCCGGCACCTCCACCCCCGGCGCCATCCGGATCAGCGCCGGCGGCGTGGCGCGCAACATCGCCGAGAACCTGGCCCGGCTGGGCGAGCCGGTGATCCTTCTGTCGGCAGTGGGCGACGACAGCTCGGGCCGGCGCATCCTGAGCCAGGCAGCCGAAGCCGGCGTCGACGTCAGCCACGTAGTAGTGGATGCCGGCCATCGCACGGCCGCTTACCTGGCCGTCCTGGACGAGACCGGCACCATGGTGACCTCCATCGACGACATGGCCATCACCCAGGAGGCGCTCACCCCCCAGCTCATTTACCAGCACCGAAACCTTTTCCGCGACGCGCGGATGATCGCGCTCGACGCCAACCTGTCGCCGGCCGCATTGCGCACCGTATTCGGCCTGGCCCGCAAATACCGGGTGCCTGTGTGCGCCGATCCCACCACTACCACCCTGGCGCCACGGCTGTGCCCCTACTTGCCTGAGCTGCTGCTGATCACCCCCAACGGCGCCGAGGCCGAGGCAATGTGCGGCGTGCACGTCCAAGGCCGCAGGAGCGCCCTGACGGCCGCCAAAAAGCTGATGACCATGGGCGTACGGATCGCCGTTATAACCCTGGGCGCTACCGGCCTGGCATATGCCACGTCGCAGGAGAGCGGCAACGTGCCGGCCATCGAATGCGACATCGTCGACATGACCGGCGCCGGCGATGCGTTGACCGCCGGCGCCATCTTTGGCCTGCTCAACGACCTTCCCGTAGACCAGGCGGTGCGGCTGGGCCTCTCGGCTGCGGCGCTCACCATCCAGAGCCGCGAGACGGTCCACCCCGATCTCAGCCTGGAGCACCTGTACGATCAATTACAGATTTGAGGTAACCGATGACTCGACAGCAAAAAGCATTTTCCCTACACATTAGCGACCAGGTCCGCGCTGCCCTCGATGCCGGGCAGCCGGTCGTCGCCCTGGAATCCACGGTAATTGCGCATGGGCTGCCCTACCCGGCCAACCTGGAAACCGCCCGCCAGATGGAGGCAGCCGTCCGGGCGCACGGCGCCACACCGGCCACCATCGCCATCCTCCAAGGCCGACTACAGGTCGGGCTGGCCGAGCCCGAGCTAGAGTTCCTGGCCACGGCACAGGGGATCCGCAAAGTCAGCCGCCGCGATCTGCCGGTGGTCGTCGCCCAGCAGGGCAACGGGGCCACCACCGTGGCAGCGACGGCCACGATCGCCGCGTGGGCCGGCATCGAGGTCTTTTGCACCGGCGGTATCGGTGGGGTACACCGCGATGCCCCATTCGACATCTCGAACGACCTGCCGACGCTGGCCTCGGTGCCGGTGACCGTGGTCTGCGCCGGGGCCAAGGCGGTCCTGGATCTGCCGGCGACCCTGGAATGGCTGGAAACAGCAGGCGTGCCGGTAGTCGGCTATGGCACAGACGAGCTGCCCGCCTTCTACTCGCGGCAGAGCGGGCTGCGCGTCGACACACGCGTCGACAAGCCACAGGAGGCAGCGGCTATCATCCGCGCCAAGAGGCAGCTTGGCCTGCCCGGGGGCATCCTGGTCGTCGTCCCTGTGCCCAAGGCTGACGAGCTGCCCTGGGAAAGTGTGGAGCCCCACATCGTCGCCGCCCTGGCCGAAGCCAAGGCGCAGCATATCCAGGGCAACGCCGTGACGCCGTTCCTGCTCAAGCGGCTCAGCCAGGAGACAGGGGGCGCCAGCCTCAAGGCCAACGTCGCGCTGCTCATGAACAACGCCGCCGTCGCGGCCGAGATCGCCGCCGCACTAAGGGGTTAGCAGAGGATTAGATGACCTGGAATCAAAACTACACCGCCCTGATCGTATCTTTTGCCTACGTCTTTGCCGTCATCGGCATAGCCGAGCTGCTGCGCCGTGTCGCCGGACGATCGCTCGATTTCACCCGCAAGTTCATCCATATCGGCGTAGGCATGTGGATCGTAGGGACGATATTCCTCTTTGAGAACTGCTACCTGGCCATAGTCCCACCGTTGGCCTTTACGATCATCAATGCTGTCTCGTACTGGCGGGGCACCATCAAGGCCATGGAGACGGGAGACAAGAGCAACCTGGGCACGATCTATTTCCCAATCTCGTTTGCCGTCATCATCTACTGTTTCTGGGGCATGCCCGTCCCGATGGTGGCCAGCATGATGCCCATGACCTGGGGCGACGCCCAGGCAGCGTTGGTAGGCCGGCGGCGCGGCTTTCACCGCTACACCATATTTGGCCAGACCCGTTCGTTGGAAGGCTCAATAGCCATGCTCCTGTGGAGCTGGATCACCACGTCGCTGGCCCTGTTCATCCTCCCGATTGTCCTGGGGACACCATCTATCAGCCCGATTCTGGCGCTGATCTACGGCGGGGCGACGGCTTTGGTTTGCACCATCGTCGAAGCCTTGTCGCCATGGGGCATCGACAACCTGACGGTACCCCTGGCCGCCATGTTGGTGCTATACGCCCTGCAAGTCTGATTCCTACAGCAGTCCCTCGACCATGCTCTGAAAGTGGGCAATGTGCTGTTGGACGAGCCGCTCTGCAGAGCGCGCGTCGCCCTCCTTCAGCGCATTGAAGATCTGGAGGTGTTCTTCCACATTGCCGCGAACGCTGCCCATCTTGTCCAGAGCGAAAAACGACAGGCGGTAGACGAGGGTATACATCTCCTCCAGGGCGCGAGCCAAGAAGCGGTTGCCCGACGCTTCGTACATCAGAGCGTGGAACTGGTGATCTACGCTCAGCAGCGCCTGATTGTCCTCTGTTTTTAGGACGCGCTCAAAGTCCTTCAGCAACTGCTCCATCTGCTGGACCTGCTCGGGGGTGATCCGCTCAGCAGCTAATCGGGCGCACATTCCCTCCAGAGTCGTGCGCACGTCAAAGATCTCGCGCATCGTGGAGGCCGTCGCCGAGTGAGCCACAAGCCACCGACCGCGTTGTTTGACGACGAATCCTTCCCGGGCCAGCCGTTCCAACGCCTGCTGGGCAAGCGTCACGCTCCCGCCCGTCGCCCGCACCAGCGCCTTTTCGTCGATCGGCTGGATAGGGTTCAGCTCCAGGTTCAGTATCTTTTGCTTGACCGCCTGATACATCTGCTCAACGCGATCCATTGCCCACCTCCCAAGTCGCAAGATCATGGCCACACGACAACAGATGCCTGCGCCAAGTATACCAGACTTTCGGTCTATCGGCAACCTTCGCAAACCGCATATCGTGGCCAGGCCCGGCACAAACACGCATCAAGACACACAATTGACATCCCATCATCCTCGTGCTATAATCCCGCACTATGTTAGACATTAATTTTATCCGCGAACATCCCGAAGAGGTAAAAGCGGCGTTGGCCGCCCTCAACGCCGAGGCGCCGATCGATGCCATTTTGGCTCTTGACGCCCGGCGGCGCGAGATCTTGCTGCAGGTCGAAACACTCCGTGCCGAGCGGAACGCTGCTTCGAAAGAGATTGGCCGCAGCGCCGATTCAGCCACTCGCCAGGCCCGAATCGAGGCAATGCGAGCCGTCGGCGATCAGATCCAGGCCTTTGAGGACGAGATCAAGACGGTCGAGGCCGATCTGTACGCCGCCATGCTCCAGGTGCCCAACCTGCCCGGCCCCGGTGTGCCGGTTGGTCCTGACGACAGCCACAACATCGTGCTCCGCCAGGAAGGCGAGCCCTGCTCGTTCGATTTCGAGCCGGTGCCCCATTGGGACCTGGGGCCGGCGCTCGACATCCTCGACTTTGAGCGGGGCGTCAAGCTGTCAGGTACCCGGTTTTACCTGCTCAAGGGGTTGGGGGCGCGCCTGCAGCGAGCCCTGATCGCCTGGATGCTCGACGTCCACCTGGCCCAGGGTTACACCGAGATCTATCCGCCCTACATGGTCCGCCGGGAGATGATGGTCGGCGCCGCGCAGTTGCCCAAGTTCGAGGAGAATATCTACCGCGATGCCGAGGAGGATTTCTGGCTCGTCGGCACGGCCGAGATTCCGCTGACCAACCTGCACCGCGACGAGATCCTGGAACCGGGCGCACTGCCGCTCAGGTACGTGGCCTACAGCGCCTGCTTCCGCCGTGAAAAGATGTCGGCCGGGCGCGACGTGCGGGGCATCAAGCGCGGTCACCAGTTCGACAAGGTCGAGATGTACCAACTGGTCGAGCCCGAGGCATCCTACGACGTGCTGGAGCAGATGGTCCGCGATGCCGAAGCGGTGTGCCAGGGCCTGCGCATCCCCTATCGCCTCATCCAGATGTGCACCGGCGACCTGGGCTTTCAGGCATCCGAAAAGTACGACCTGGAGATGTGGGCCCCCGGCGTGGGCGAATGGCTCGAGGTCAGCTCTATCTCGAACTGCACCGACTTTCAGGCGCGGCGGGCCAACGTCCGTTACCGCCCGGAAAAGGGCGCCAAGCCGCGTTACGTCCACACCCTGAACGGCTCAGGGCTGGCCCTGCCCCGGGTGATGATCGCCGTCATGGAGAATTATCAGCAGGCCGACGGCAGCATCGCCGTGCCAGACGTGCTGAAACCCTACATGGGCGGCGCCGAGCTCATCCGCTGATCGCAGCCCCGGTCAATTATGTCATCTTTCTGGTCCGGGTAATTGCCTCGGTCTGTCCAGAGACCCGTTTTGACAGAAACCGGGCTCTTTGATATACTGTCCATGCGCCGGGGAGGGAGTCCGGAGCACCGCTCGCGGAGGGATGTCCGAGTGGTTAATGGAGGTGGTCTTGAAAACCACTGTGGGGGCAACCTCACCGGGGGTTCGAATCCCTCTCCCTCCGCCAGACCAATAGAATATTGGGGAGGTGCCGGAGTGGTCGATCGGGGCCGCCTGCTAAGTGGTTGAGGGGCCATAAAGCTCCTCCCAGGGTTCAAATCCCTGCCTCCCCGCCTTAAAGCCCTCGTAGCTCAGTGGATTAGAGCGTCTCCCTGCGGAGGAGAAGGCCGCGCGTCCGAATCGCGCCGAGGGTACCTGAGGATATGAGACCCGGCAGGCTTGTGAGAGCCTGCCGGGTCTTGTGTTACCCCCTTTCACCTGTGAAGTGACAACCTGCAATATCTGTGTTATAATCAGCCGGCCAACGTAACTTACGCTCAGTGAGGAGGAAAAACGATGGACAACGATCTGCGGAACAGATTGAGGATCGCCGGCAGCCGGCTTGACGAGGTCAATGCTTTTCTGCTCGACCCGAACAACCGGGCCATCAACGATTTCCTGGCAGTGGTCGACAAGTACGGCACGGTCGAAGAGATCAACCGGAAGGCCGCCGAGGCGCGCGCTTTGCCGAACCTCAAGCAGCGCCTGCAAGCGATCGACTCACCCTACCTGGCCGACCTGGCCTGGTTGGAGGAGCAGCGGGACAAGGGCGCGTTTATTCCCATGGCCGATTACCGGCGCAAGGTGCTCGGCGGCCGGGCCGACACTACCGTCTTTGACGACAGCCGGGCAGTCACCCTAGAGATTAGCTCCCTGGGCTTTTTCCCCTGGCTGATCGCCGAGGCCAAACAGGCCATCGCCAACGGCGAGCTGATGCCCGGCCGTTACATCCGCGTCCGCAACATGAAGGAGCAGGTGGCCGACCAGGGGGATACCCTGGCCGTCGCCGCGGCCATGCAGATCGTCGGCGCCAGTTATGTCGAGACGCTCGACACCAAGGGCACCGACGGCTCGAACGTCCACCTGGGCGGGCCGGCCACGATCACCGGCTACTTTGGCGGCATCGGCCAGCCCAACCACTATGCCCTAAAGTGGCTCGACGAGTTCCTGGGTTACTATACCACCTATGGCATCAAGCAGGTGCTCAACATCAACAACGGCACCATCCTGCTGGCCTACTTCCTGCACAAACTGGGGGTGGACATCGAGTTCAAGATCTCGGTCTTTGTCGGAAACGACAACCCTTACGCCGCGCTGTGGACCTTGATCGGCGCCCGGCTCTTTGCCCGCGACGACGGCACCACCTCGCTCATCGGGTTCAACTGGAGCAACTCGGTCAACAACGAGACGATCCAGATCGCGTCCGAGCTGCGCCGCGCCCTGGGGCTGGAGGATGTGGTCCGCTTTGAGCACCATATCACCGAGACCTACAAGAGCATCGTCCGCCAGCCCTACGACCGCACCCAGGAGCTGGTGGAACTGGCTGCTACGGTGCCCAACATCTCGGCCAAGCACGAGGGCGGCAAGGTCGATGTGGAGGAAGGGCTGGACCATCCGTCCGACATCCTCGACTATTTTGTGCCCAAGGCGGAGATCCTGACCCAGGGACTGATGCCGGCCATGGAGCGGAACTATCTCGACAAGCACAACGCCGTGAACCGCACCGCCTGGGCGCTGACCGAGGCCGGCCAGTCGGTCATTGCCGCGTGGAACCTGCACCGGTAGGGCATCTAGGCAGCAGGGGAACAGAAGCGCAGGGGAGTGGATGGGCGCATGACTCTGGACAAGGCCGCCGTGAGGGAAGCCATGGCTCTGTACCGGGCGTGGAACGAAGCCGAGTTCATCGACCAGGTAAGGAACGCCGGCAAAAAAACGCCCGAAGAAAAGTGGCGAGAATACCAGGCGCTGTTCGTCTTTGGCCGGCGGATCAAGGCTGAGGTCAGCCCGGCAGCGCAGAGGCAGAAAGCGCGGGAGTGGGAAGGCTATTACGAACGGATCCGCCGCTTTGAGGCTTGGAGAAAGTCGCGTGGATGAGGATCTGATCATCCAGAAAGCCATTGCCGGGCGAGGAAAGGATTGGCAAGATGTCGAGGGCATCTTGATCGAGCAGCAGGGAAGACTCGACCTAGATTATGTGGAGGGCTGGTTGGCCCAATTCGCTGAGGCCGTGGAACAGCCCGAGATCGTGACGCAGTACCAAGCCATCCAGGCTCACATCGCTGCAATCGCAAATAATGACGGAGACAAACTATGACTGATAAGCCATTCCGGCCGGGCGGGGTCAATCCCGCCCTGGTCACACCCTTTGCCAAAGACGAATCGGTGGACGAGGCGGCCTTCCGCCGCCTGATCCGGCACGTCATCGACCACGTCGACGGCCTGGTGCCGTGCGGCACCACCGGCGAGTTCAACTATCTCACGCCCGAGGAGAGCAAGCGGCTGGTGCAAATCGCCGTCGAAGAGGCCCGAGGCAAACCGGTCATCGCCGGCACCGGCGCGGCCGGCACCAAGCTGGCCATCGAGCTGAGCCGCGACGCGCAGCAAGCCGGCGCGACCGCCTGCCTGGTTGTGACCCCCTTCTTCCTCCACCCGTCCGACAAGGGGATCTACCAGCACTTTTACGAGATCGCCAAGGCCCTGCCCGACCTGCCGGTGATCCTCTACAACATCCCCCAGGTAGTCGATGCCTACCTGCCCCGCCGCGTCGTCGAGGACCTGGCCGACATCCCCAACATCGTCGGCCTCAAGGACTCGTCGGGCAACCTGACCTACACCATGGAGATCCTGGAATATGCCGGCGACCGGATCAACGTTCTGATCGGCCACGACGAAGTAGTGCTCAACGCCCTGGCCGGCGGGGCCAGCGGCATGATCCTGGCCTCGGCCCAGGTTTACCCCGAGGTGTGGCAGGCGATCCTGCAGGCCGTGCGGCGCGGCGACCTGGAGACGGCCCGCGCGCTGCAGCGCAAGGTGCAAAAACTGTCGCGCATCTTTTGCCGCTACGGCGGCGGGGTAGCCGTCAAACAGGCGCTCAAGATGATGGGCGTCGACGCCGGCCAGCCACGCAGCCCGCTCAAGAGCGTCGGCGGGGCGCTGATGCACGAGGACCGGGCTGAGATCCAGCTAGAGCTGGAGCGGTTGGGCAAGGTTCAGGCCTCAAGCGCCGAGCACCATGTGCCCGGCGGACCGCTGGCCGGACGATTCGAGGCAGTGGGCGTGACCGCCGACATGATCCAGACCCACCGGATGCGGACCGGCGCCGGCGCCGCCGGCGAAGCGGTCGAGGCGATCCAGATCGACCTGCTGTGCGGGGTCAAGGATGGGCCGCTGGGCGAGGCATGGGCCTACCAGCTCACCTACCCCCGCCACGGCTACGAGGCGTTGAGCGCAATCCTGGAGCCGAACCTCACCGTCCGGCCCAGCACGCTGATCGTGCCGACGAATGAGCTCAAGGACCTGCGGCAGGCGAACATGATCTATGGCCCGGTGCAGAACGCGGTCGCCAAGGCTATCGCCGACAAACTGGCCGCCGAGGTCATCCCTGAGACGGCCATGCACACCGACGTGATCCTGGTCCAGGCGGCAGTCCACCCCCAGGCGCTCGACCGGCGGCTGCTGCACCACAACGCCTACGCGGCGACCTGCGCGGCGATCGACGCCGCATTTGGAGCGTGAACCGATGAGCAAGAAAACCGACTGGTTCAAAGGCATTTTCCCGGCGTTGGTCACGCCGTTTACTCCCGATGACCGGCTGGACGAGGCAGCTTACCGGGCCCTGATCCGCTTTGTGCTGCCCCACGTCGACGGCGTCGTGCCGTGCGGCACAACCGGCGAGTTCAGCTCCCTGACGCTCGACGAAAAAAAGCGGACCATGGAGGTCTGCCTGGACGAGGTCGGCGGCCGGGTACCGGTGCTGGCCGGCACCGGCTGCCAGAGCACGCGCGAGACGGTCGAGCTGACCCGCTGGGCCAAAGACGCCGGGGTAACCGGCGCCCTGGTGGTGGCGCCCTACTATCTAAAGCCTGCCTTCAACGAGGTGTTCGACCATTACAAAGCAGTGGACAAGGTCGATCTGCCGCTGGTGCTGTACAACATCCCCCAGTGCGCCGGCACCCACTTTCAGTGGTGGACGGCCGAAGGGATGGGCCTGGCCTTCGACCACGTGATCGGCATGAAAGACTCGTCGGGCGACATGCCCTTCTTCATGGCTGCGCTGGAAAAGCTGCGCGGCACGATCGGCCTGTTCGTCGGGCACGACGAGATTGCCGGCCCGGCGCTGCTGTCGGGCGCCGACGGTGCGATCCTGGCCTCGGCCAACCTGATCCCCGACATCTGGCAAGAGATCTACCGGGCCGCCCAGCGCGGCGATGTCGAGTTTGTCCGGCAGCGCCACAAGGAGATCCAGATCCTGGTCCGGATCGTGGCGCGCAAAGGCAGTCCTCAGGCGGTGAAGGAAGGGCTGAGGATGATGGGACTGCCGCAAGTGAGCAACGTCCGCCTGCCGATGATCCAGGGCGGCGAGTTCGAGCGCGAGGATTACGAGGACCTGCGCACCCAACTGGAGAACCTGGGCAAGATCGGCACGCAGAGCGTGGTCCTGGGCGGCAAGAAGGTCGAATACGCCCTGCCGGCCGACCTGCCGCCCCATTTCGAGGACCTGACCCTGTGTGTGGGCGAGGGGTTTGCCGGCCCGCCCTTTTCCGAGCTCGCCCACATCGACCTGCTGCTGGGCAAGAAGGACGGCCCGGTCGGCAAGGCCATTGCGCGGGCCCGCAATGAGCCGCGTCCCGGCCACGAGCTGGCCGTGCTCAGCGACCGGCCGCTCACCCTGCTGGTCCCCACCGTGACCGTCCGCGGGGTCAAGGCCCGGCAGTTGGTCTACGAGGAAGCGGCCAGCGGCGTCAAGCTGGCCCTTGAGCATGCCATCGCCCACCACAACCTGCCGGAGGCGATCCTGGATGACGTCTGCCTCATCGCCAACGTCTTTGTCCACCCGGCAGCCAGCATCCGCCAGCGGGTCAAGATCAACAACTATAAGGCGATGCGCGCCGCGATCCGCAAGGCGCTGGAAGGACGGCCTACGCTCCAGGAGCTGATCGCAGAAAAGGAAGCGGCCCGGCATCCATTCCGGTACGCGCCTTAGCACTTGAGCATGAACAAAGAGCCCTCTCGATGCGAGAGGGCTCTTCTTTTCTTGCCTCGCTACTGCTTGAGGTGATACGGAATGTCGATGATCACGCGCTGGAAACCAAACTGCCGGCGGCGATAGAGCAGCGCGCTCTTGAGCAGTTGGGCGGTCTGGTTGTGAAAGATGTTCTGCCACCACTTGGCCGGCACGAACTCGGGCAGCACCACTGCCGCAAGCTGGCCGTCGTTGTGTTCTCGGTCGGTCTGATCCAAATACTCGAGCAGTGGCCTGACGATGGAGCGGTAGGGCGAGGGCAGGACTACCAGCGCTACATCGGGCCACCAAGACTCCCACTCTTTGCGGACCCGCTCCCCTGCGCCCGGCTCCAGCTCCACGTATGCCGCCGTCACATCTTTGGAGATCGAGCAAGCGTAGGCCACGGCGTCCATCATCCCCCGGTGCACGCCAGAAATAGGGACAACGACCCGCATGGGAGGGAACGGCTTGAGTGACGGGGGCAGTCCTCGCAGCGACAGCTGCTCGGACACGGTCTTATAGTGGGTCCGGATCCGCAAGAACACAATCACCAAGACCGGGATCAGAAGGACGGTGATCCAGGCTCCCTCGACGAACTTACTGACGCCTATGACGGCCACAGTCATGCCGGTAGCCAGGGCGCCAAGTCCATTGAGCGAGGCTTTGAGCGCCGCCCCTTTGCCTCCTTGACGCCGCCAGTGGACGACCATGCCGGCCTGAGAGAAGGTAAAGGCCAGGAACACACCCACGGCAAAGAGGGGAACCAGGCTGTGGCTATCACCGCCAAAGATCACGATCAACAGGCCGGTCGCGACAGCCAGTAGCAGAATGCCGTTGGTGAACACCAACCGATCCCCCATGCCGGTGAGCTGGCGCGGCAAGAAACCATCGTGCGCCAGGAGAGCAACCAGCCGGGGAAAGCCGGCAAAGCTGGTGTTGGCCGCCACAGCCAGGATCAACATCGTGCTAACCTGAATTAGCATATAGGCCGGCCCGCTGCCCAGCAGACGCCGGGCCAGCGCTGACAGGATCGTCTCCTGTGAGCCGGCGACCACGGCCAGAACCTGCGTCAAGCCGATACTGCCCACGAACAGCACAGCCATCAACAGAGCCATGACCATCAACGTCCGCCCGGCATTCTTGGCCTCGGGTCGCTGAAAAGCCGGCACACCATTGCTGATTGCTTCGATGCCAGTCAATGCCGTGCAACCAGCGGAGAAAGCGTGCAATACCAGAAAAAGCGTCAGAGGCTGTGTGGGCGGCGGTGCAACGGCAGCCAGCGAGCCCGGCCCGTCAATCATGGTGCGCACTATGCCATAGGCCAGCATCGGCAGATAGCAGCCCAGGAAAAGGTACACCGGAATAGACATCAAGGTGCCCGATTCGCGTGTGCCGCGCAGGTTGACCAGGGTGATGAGCCCCAGGAGCAGGAGCGACAGGCCGACGCGGTGTTGCCACAACGCCGGGAAGGCAGAGGCGATCGCCTCGACCCCAGCCGTCAAACTGACAGCGGCCGTCAGCAGGTAGCCGATCATCAGTGCCGCGGCGGCGATCAAGCCGGGCAAAGTGCCCAGGTTCTCGCGGGCCACGACGTACGAGCCGCCGCCCGACGGATAGCCATGGATCGTCTGAAAATAGGACAGAGCGACGATAACCAACAGCCCGGTGATCGCCAGCCCGATCGGCAGCGACTTGGACAGAGCGGCAGCGCCGGCGACCACCAACCCCAGGTAGATCTCCTGGTTGGCGTAAGCGATCGACGACAGGGCATCTGGCGAGAATGCCGCCAGGGCTCGGACCTTGTTCAACCGATTCTCGGCGAGCTGTTGGGTGGAGAGCGGAGGGCCGATTAATAGGTTGCGGGTTTTGTTCAGCACTATTGCATCTGCGCAGCGAGCGCCTCCAGCCGGTCCTTCTCCAGCGCCACCTGGACCAGCCAGGTGGCATAGTCTTTCGGCGGCTCGTGGGACATCTCCCGGCGGACCAGGGCCAGCGCCCCGCTGTCGCAGCGGGTGACGCACACCCCGCAGCCGATACACCGCTCCTGGTCGACCACCGCCACGTCTTCCACGGTGATGGCCGCCACCGGGCAGGCATCTTCGCACAAGCCGCAGGCCAGGCAGTCGTCGGCGCTGACCGCGGCGTAAAAGTTCGAGGCGATTTTGGCCGAGGCCGCTCCCAGCCGGGTGACGGTGCCGAGCAGCCCGCAACAGCACGGGCAGCAATTGCAGATGAACTCGACCTTGTCCAGCGTGTTGGAGGTCATGTGCACCAGGCCGGCCTGGCGCGCCCGTTCCAGCACCGACAGCGCCTCGTCGTGGTCGATGAGCCGGCCCATCCCCCGCTCGGCCAGAAACTTGGCGCCATAATCCAGGGCCAGACACACGTCGATCGGCGCGTCGCAGGCCCGCTTGGACACGCGGCAGGGGCAGTCCTGGACCGAGATATACTTGGCCTTGTCGATGTAGCCGGCCACCTGCTCGTAGGCCAGCACCGTCTGCTGGGCCTCGACCGTTTCCTGGACGGGGATGACCCGGGCCATGTGGGTCGCGCTGCCGGTCATCTCCTCCCCCCAGCCGTCCTGGTAATAGTCGTGCCACAGCTCGCTCAGCCGGTCGAAAGGCAGGTCCAGCCGGCCATGCTTCATCAAGGGAAACTCGAACAGGCCCGGCGCCGTGGGAAAGAGCATGTAGAAATGACGGCCCTTGGCTTCGTAAGCATAGACCAGCCCTTTGTCGGCCATGGCCTCACAGTGGGTGATCAGCTCCTCCACCGGCAGGTCCGCCTTCTGGGCAATCTCTGTGTCACGGCCCGGCTTGAAGGGCAGGTGCAAAGCCACCGCTGCTTCCTCAGGCGTAAAAAGGATGTGCAGGATCTCGCGGAACGACTCTCGGGGCGGCGCGCCCATCGGGTGGGTGGCCAGTTTAGCCCTCAGTTGTTCATAGATGTCCACGGTTCGCCTCCTTGCGGGCCACGATCATGGGGTCGTTTTGAGCGTCAGATACTTGGCAGCGCCCCAGCCTTCTTTGCCATCGGTCGCGCGCAGTTTCCACCACACAAGGCCATCGGCCTCCTTCGGGCCCTCCACCACGGTCAGGGAGTTGCCCTCTTTGATGGTGATCACAATGGCTGCCCCCGTGGTAGGCTGAGCGCGCAGGTTCAGGCCCGCGTTTCCCGTGCCCTGGACGATCACCGGAGCGCCTACAGCGATTTCGGTGAATGGGCCCGGCTGGGTCGTCGCACTGATGGGCAGCACCACCGTCGGCGTCGCCGTCTGGAGCGGCGGTCCGGAAGGCGTCCAGGTAGCGCTGGGCATGGCCTGGCGGGTGGCCGTGGCCGTGGGAACGGGGGTCTCATCCGCTCCATTGCCTTGAATGGCCTTGACCAGCAGGACCAATCCCACGCACAGCAGGATCACGATCCCGACGACGATAGCCAGCAAAGCCCATCCCGGCAGGACCGGCCCCCGGCGCCTGGCGTGGCGCACCGGTTTCCGATCGGGCGATTCCCACTCGCGGTCGCTCCACTCTCCAGGACCGGCATCGTATTGCGTCATAGTATCTTCCTCCTCAGCGAGTTGATTTCTTAATCCTGGCCTGCCGCCAGGTACGCAGTTCGTCCAAGGTCATGCAGTTGAGCACATCAGAGGCCCTGGCCCAGCCGCGCCGGGCCGTCGCCAGGCCAAAAAACAGGACGTCGAGCCCGTCGGGATGGTGGGCGTCGCTGTTGATCGCGATCGGCACACCCTGTCCGACCGCTTGCCGGATATGCACGTCGTCCAGGTCAAGCCGAGAGGGGTGGCTGTTGACCTCGAGGGCCGTCCCCGTTTCGGCGGCCGTGTGGATCACAGCATCGAGGTCCACGGTGCTCTCATCGCGCTGGCCCAAGATGCGCCCCGACGGGTGGCCGACCACGTCGACGTAAGGGTTGCGCAGCGCGCTCAGCACCCGTTGCGCCATCTGCGCCGGATCCTGGCGCAGCGACGTGTGCACCGAGGCGACGACCAGGTCGAGCCGGGCCAAAACCTCGTCGGGGAAATCGAGCGAGCCGTCGGCTTTGATCTCCAGCTCGCAGCCCTGGAGCAGTCTGAAATCGTCCCATGTCGCATTCAGGGCGTCGATCTCCACCCGCTGCGCCTGCAACCGCTCGACCGTCAGCCCTTTGGCAATTCCCAGGCTGTGAGTATGATCCGAGATCACCAGATAGCGATAGCCTCGCGACCGGGCCGCCTCGGCCATCTCGGCCAGGCTGCCTACCCCGTCGCTCCAATTGGTGTGGGCGTGCAGATCGCCCTGGATCTGCTCCCAGTCCACCAGATCGGGCAGGCGCCCTGCCTGTGCGGCCTGGATCTCACCCCGGTCCTCGCGCAGCTCGGGCGGGATCCAGGGCAGGCCCAACGTTTCGTATACTTTAGATTCTTCCGAGCTCAAGATCTCCCCGCCATCCTGCCGCTTAAAGCCATACTCGCTCAAGCTGAGGCCCTGCTTTTGGGCAAGCTCGCGGATGCGGATGTTGTGGGCCTGGCTGCCGGTAAAGTATTGCAGGGCCGCACCCCAGCGCCGGGGCTCTAGCACGCGCAGATCGGCCTGAAGCCCATTGTGAAGGCGCACTGTCGTCTTGGTCAGGCCGCTGAGCATCACCTCGGCCACCTGGGGCAGTGCTGCAAAGGCGGGCATGACGGCCGCCGGCTCATCAGAAGCAGCCAGCAGGTCAATGTCGCCGATAGTCGACCTCATCCGCCGCAGGCTGCCGGCAACCGTGGCCTGGACCACCTGCGGGCAAGCCGCCTTGAGCCTGTCCACCAGGTCGTTGGCCACCGGCCAGGCTGTGCCCAGGGGAATGCGGTCGCTGCGGCGGTGCAGCAGCTCAATGCCGGTCAGGATCTTGGACTCGGACTTGGCTCCCAGTCCCGGCAGGTCATGCAGCTTGCCGGCGCGGGCCGCCGCTTCAACCTCGGCCACGCTCTGCAGGCCCAAACTCTCCCACAGCAGCTTGGCCGTCTTGGGGCCGACTTCCGGGATCGCCAGCAGCGAGACGACGCCAGACGGCACCTGATCCTGCAAACGCTCATAATAGGCCAGATGGCTGGTGCTGAACAGCTCGTCGAGCTTGTCGGCGATGGCCTGGCCGACCCCCGGGATCTCTTGGAGTGTACCGGCTTGCCAGTAGCTTCGAACGTCGCGGCCAAGGTTCAGGATGTTCTCTGCAGCGCGCCGATAGGCGATCACCTTGAAGCGGTTCTCGCCCATAATCTCCAGGATGTCGCCGATGTTGTTTAGCAGTTCTGCTACGTCACGGTTGGTCATGGCCCAGGTTCCGGTTACAGAGCCAAATCACACGTCACGGACTGCTCACCGCCCGTGATCTTCAACGATATCTTCTGGAATGAAAGTTACGTCAAGCTGCAGGTCGCGGGCCAGGCGGGCGCTGAGGGCCATAATGCCGGGGGTCTCGGTGGCATAGTGGCCGGCGATCACCAGGTTGAGCCCTGCCTCCCGGGCAAAAAGGATGCCGAACATGTCGGTCTCACCGGTCAGAAAAGTATCACAGCCCAGCGACTGGGCGCGGGCCATCCACTCAGGCCGGCCGCCCCAGCCGGCGATGATACCCACGTGGCCAAAGCTGTCGCCGTTCTTCCAGACACGCGGCTCAATACCCAACTGGCTGCCTACCCGGATCGCAAACTCGGGCAGATGGCCGACGGTCAAGCCGTGGACGCCAAACTCCTCCTCGCCGTCAGGCTTGAACGCTGCCTGGATCGCCACCCGCACCGCCCGGGCCAGCGCATCGCTCGTCCCAATGTCGCGCGCGTTGTCCAGGCAGTCGTGGGCCACATACAGGTTGATGCCCTGCTGGCGCAGGCGATCATATTTCTGGGGTGCCAGGTTGGCATCAGTACCGGGCCAGGCGGCATGGTGGGTGATCAGCAGATCGCAGCCCCGGGCCACCGCCCGGTCGATGGCCTGGAATGAACAGTTGACGGCCAAGCCTACCTTGGCCACAGTGGGCCGGCCGCCGATTACCAGGCCATTGCCGCTTTCATCCAGACCTGCCACGTGGAGCAGCTCATCCAGGTAGGCCTTGATCTCGACACAAGATCGCGTCGTCGCCTGTAGTGTCATCGCCTCTTCCCCCGCCCTCTATTGTACCGCCAAATGGCTATCCGGTCAAACACAGCCAGGTCACTCTGGCAAGCTCGGCGAGCATCCTGCCGGCAGGCCCCCACGCCGGCCGTGGTTGACAGCCGCTCCGAGCTGGGATACAATTGCCCCGATGGACGAGCTGGATCGGCCGCTGAGAGAGACGGCCTTTGCCGTGTTTGACGTAGAGACGACGGGCTTGAACCCGGCGTATGGCCACCGGGTGTGTGAGGTGGCCTGCCTGCGGGTTCAGGGCGGCCGGGAAATCGCCCGGTTCGAGTCGCTGGTGGATCCCCAGCGCGTTGTGTCGGCAGGCGCCTTTCACGTGAACCGGATCACGCCGGAGATGCTGGCCGGCGCCCCGACTTTTGAGCAGGTCGCCGCTCCCCTGCTGGCGCTCATGACGGGAGCAGCGATCGCAGCGCACAATGCCCCATTTGACCTGGGCTTTTTGGCCGCCGAGCTAGAGATCGCCGGGCTGCCCCCGCCCGAGGGGGCGATCGTCGACACGCTGGCGCTGGTCCGCCGGATGTACCATTTTGCCAGCAACAGCCTGCCGGCAGTGGCTGCGGCGATGGAGATTGAAACAGGCACGGCCCACCGGGCGATGGGCGATGTGGAAACCACCCGCCATGTCTTGGAACAGATACTGCACGACGCCGAGTTTAACTGCGGCGCCTCCACCCTGCGCCAGCTTGTCGCCCTCCAAGGCGGAACGATCCCATATCCACACTCAAGGGCCGTCCCGCTGCCGCCGGCCATCGCCGAGGCCCTGGACAGCGGCGGACGGGTGCGGATGCGGTACGTGAATGCTGCCGGCCAGGAGACGTGTCGCACCATTCAGCCTCTCAGGGTCCAGGAGGATCATGGGTATCAGTATATGGTCGCCTTCTGTTATCTCAAAGGCGATCGGCGCACCTTTCGCTTGGACCGGATCATAGAGATGACGGCCGAGAGCTAGAGAAAAGGGGGCGGCTCGATGCCACCCCTTGCTCTACGCGAAACAAGGCGCGCCTGACAGGACTCGAACCTGTAACCGTCGGTTCCGAAGACCGATGCTCTATCCGTTGAGCTACAGGCGCTAGAACCTCAGCCCTCAAGAGCATTAAGGCCCCAAACTCCCCGGGCTGAACAACCGGCACTAGTATACCACAGGAAGGGAATGCCGGTCAACTTGCCACTGTCTGATCTTTAGAATGGATACCCTCTTGCACCCTGACAGCCTTTCAGCGCCGAGATCTCGCCGCAGTGGGCGTTGAGGTGCCAGACGACAAAGGTTTCCAAGACCTGGGCCACGTTGTACTCGCCGATCGGAGTGTTGACAGTGCGGTCCAGATCCTCGGGCGTCAGTGAGCCCAGCCAGTCGTTCAGCATGGCGGCAGTGGCCTTGGCATACTCGTGCAGGGCAGGCAGGTCGACGCGGATGGTCTGCATCCAGGCCAGCCAGCCCTCGGCGCCCTCCGGCTCGGGCGCCGAGACGGCCAGCGCCCTTGCCTGCCATCCCTCCCGCTGGTGGAGCGGCTCCTGCCCCAGCACCCAGCGGCACATCACCTCGTCTGCGCCGGAAACGGCGTGCCAGTACGAGGCGCCGATGGGGTTGGCGCAGCCGGGCGGGATCCAATCGGCCTGCTCCTGGGTCAGGTCGGCGACGACCTGGTCCAGGATGCTGAAGGCATTGCCCAACGAATACTGTGTTAACTCGACTGTGTTCATTTTTGCTCCTTGTATCTCAGGCGATACCCTGCCGGATGGCCTCCAGCGTGGCGCGGGCGGTGGGGACAAAGCTCAAAAAACCCTCCAGCCTGGCGCAGCCATAGTCATCGCAGGCGGCGCAGTTGGCAACGCCGCGCGCCACCCCACAGGCCCGGATCTCGCACTCCAGGCAGTGGCCACCCAGCCGGCCATCGCTCGCCAGGCAGCCGTCGCAGATGACATACTCGACGGTGATGTTGGGCGCGTTATACTCCTCGCGCCACCTGGCCGCCACCCGCTCCAATGCGGCCTGGTCGTTCGCCTGTGTGGCGAGATAGGCATCGCATTCGGTGCAGGTCAGGCCGCAGTAGGCTATGATCTTGTCCATCGTGTTTACTCCTTTCTCTCTTGGCTTTTAAAACAAACTACCCCGCAATCCGATTTTGGATTTTCGATTTTCGATTTTGGATTGCCCCTCAACCCGGTCCTTCGCCGGTGGGGCAAGGGAACCGGCTAGAGCACGCCCTTTAGGAACTGGCCGGTGTAGCTGGCAGGAACGTGGGTCACGGCCTCGGGCGAGCCCTCGGCGATGACCAGGCCGCCGGCGTCACCGCCCTCCGGCCCCAGGTCGATGATCCAATCGGCGGTCTTGATCACGTCCAGGTTGTGCTCGATGACGACGACGGTGTTGCCGGCGTCGGTCAGCCGATGGAGCACGTCCAGCAGCTTTTGGATATCGGCAAAGTGCAGGCCGGTGGTCGGCTCGTCCAGGATATAGATCGTGTCGCCGGTGGCCACGCGGGACAGCTCCTTGGCCAGCTTGACCCGCTGCGCCTCGCCGCCCGACAGGGTGGTGGCGCTCTGGCCGAGCTTGATATAGCCCAACCCCACGTCGGCCAGGGTTCGCAGCTTGCGTTGGATGCTGGGCACGTTGCTCAGGTACTCCAACGCCTCGTACACATCCATGTCCAGCACTTCAGTGATATTCTTGCCCTTGTACCGGATCTGAAGCGTCTCGCGGTTGAAACGGCTGCCGTGGCACACGTCGCAGGTGACCCACACGTCGGGCAAAAAGTGCATCTGGATCTGCTTCTTGCCGTGGCCCTGGCAGGCCTCGCACCGGCCGCCCTTGACGTTGAAGCTGAACCGCCCCGGTCCGTAACCCCTGGCCCTGGCCTCGGGCACCTGGGCGAACAGGTTGCGGATGTCGTTGTAGACGCCGACGTAGGTGGCCGGATTCGACCGCGGCGTGCGGCCGATCGGGTCCTGGGTGATGTTGATCACCTTGTTGACCTTGGAAGCCTCCAGCCCTTCCAGCCGGTCGAAATCGCCCGGCCGGTCCTGGCTGCGGTGCAGCGTCCGCGCCAGGGCAGGATACAAGGTCTGGCTCACCAGGGAGCTCTTGCCGCTGCCGCTCACCCCGGTGACGCAGGTAAAGACACCGACCGGCAGGCGGATCGTCAGGTTCTTCAGGTTGTTCTGGCGGGCCCCAACCACCGTCAGCCAGCGGTCGCCCACCCGCCGCCGGCCGTTAGGCGACTTGACCTTGAGCTTGCCCGACAGGTACATGCCCGTGAGCGAGCTGGGGTTGGCCATGATCTGCGGCGGCGTGCCTTCGGCCACCACCCAGCCGCCCAACACCCCGGCCCCCGGACCCAGGTCGACGATCCAGTCGGCGTCGAGCATCGTCTCGGCGTCGTGCTCGACCACCAGGACGGTATTGCCCATGTCGCGCAACTGCTGGAGGGTGGCCAGCAGGCGGCGGTTGTCGCGCTGGTGCAGGCCGATGCTCGGCTCGTCCAGGATATAGAGGACGCCGACCAGCCCGCAGCCGATCTGGCTGGCCAGCCGGATGCGCTGCCCCTCGCCGCCCGACAGGCTTGGCGCCGGCCGGTCGAGGGTCAGATAGTGAAGGCCGACGTTCAGCATGAACTGGAGCCGGTCGCGGATCTCTTTCAGCACCTCTTCGGCGATGACAAACTGGTCGGAAGAGAGGGCGGCGCCGGGCTTGCCTGGATTCAGCCACAAGCTCTCGACCCAGGCCAGGGCCTCGGACACAGACAGACGGGTCACCTCGTCGATGTTCTTGCCGGCGACCGTCACCGCCGTGGCCTCGCGGCGCAGGCGCCGGCCCTGGCAGGCCGGGCAGGGCTGGTCGCCCAT
>DAOUGI010000021.1:0-12262 GCA_034429215.1 Anaerolineae bacterium
AAGCGGATCTCCGGCCCGCTGCTGGACCGGATCGACATCCACGTCGAAGTGCCGCGAGTCGAATACGAAAAGCTGTCGGACGATCGGCTGGGCGAGCCGTCGGCGGCGATCCGCGGGCGGGTGGCGGTGGCGCGGGAGCGGCAGTTGCGCCGCTTCGAGGGCACCAAACTGACCTGCAACGCCGACATGGGGCCGGCCGAGGTGCGCGATTTCTGCCAGGTCGATCCGGCGGGCAAGAGCTTGCTAAAAGCGGCCATGCAGCAGTTGCAGATGAGCGCCCGGGCCTACCATCGTATCCTGAAGCTGGCCCGGACGATCGCCGACCTGGCCGGGAGCGAGCGGATCGAGACAGTGCACCTGGCCGAAGCGATCCAGTACCGACCGAGGAGGCAAGGCTGACCGGAGAGCCCTGGGACCTTCGTCGTCGCCAAGCCATTCTGGAGTAGCAGGAAAAGAACCATGCGCGCAGTCGTATTTCCGGCCCCTGAGACAGTGAGCGTGGAGCGGGTGCCCGATCCCGCCCCACGGCGGGATGAAGTGGTTGTGCAGGTGGCGGTCTCGGGCCTGTGTGGGACCGACCTGCACATCTACCGCAACGAGTACATGTCCCATTTTCCGGTGATCCCGGGCCACGAGTTCGGCGGGGTGATTGCCGAAGTAGGTCAGGAGGTAACCGACTTTAGACCGGGCGATCGGGTGGCCGTGGATCCCAACCTCTACTGCGGCCACTGCTACTTTTGCCGCAACGAGCAGTCCAACCACTGCCTCAACTGGGAAGGCATCGGCATCACACGGCCGGGCAGCTTTGCCGAGTATGTTGCGGCTCCGGCCCGCGCCTGTTACCGGCTGCCCGACAACCTGAGTGACGCCCAGGCCGCTTGTGTCGAGCCGGTCGCGTGCGTGGTGCACAGCCTCAAGCGCATTCGCATCTCGCCCGGCGACGAGGTCTTGATCTTTGGCGCCGGGCCGATGGGCCTCCTTTTGGTGCAGGCCCTGCGACACATGGGAGCATCGCAGGTGGTGGTCGTCGAGAAACAGCCCGATCGGCTTGCCCTGGCCGGCCATGTAGGCGCCGGCGCGATGGTCCTGTCTGGCCCGGACCAGGCTGAGGCCCTGCGCGAGCTGGCGCCGTACGGTTTTGGTGTGGTAGTAGACGCCACGGGAGTCCCTGCCGTCATCGAGCAGGCTTTTCAGTACCTCAAACCCAGGGGGCAGTACCTCCAGTTCGGGGTGGCGCCCAAGGACGCACGCATTAGCTGGAGCCCTTACGATCTCTTTCAACACGACTGGACGGTCGTCGGAAGTTTTGCGCTATGCTACACCTTTCAGCCGGCCATCGCCTGGCTGTCGAGCGGGATCGTCCGTGTGGAGCCGCTGATCAGCCACACCCTGCCCCTGACCGAGTTTCCGACTGCCCTTGAGGCCTTTGCCGCGGGGCGGACGATGAAGGTCCACCTCCGGCCGTAACAGGAGCTTGGCCGGCCTGTTTAGACGCTGAGTGGTAATTTTCGAGGAGGAAGCAAAGGAGGAATTGTCGCATGCAGACCAAGAAATGTATCGGCGGTTTGTGTCTCACCCTGTGTCTGGCGCTTCTTTTGGCCGGCGCACCCTCGGTGCAGGCGAATGAAGCCGGCTATGAGTATTATGTGGCCGGCAATCCGGGAGATGTGGCCACGATGACGACGCCGGGCCTGTTGCTGGTGGGCGGCAGCACCGATCAGGACGACGCCATGAGGTGGATGATCGGCCGGTCGGGCGGTGGCGATTTCGTCATCATCCGCGCCTCGGGCACCGACGCCTACAACCCGTACATCTATGCCGACCTCGGCGGCGTGGATTCGTGCGAGACGATCATCATCCAGAAGAGGAGCGCGAGCTACGACCCGTTTGTCCTGGAAAAGATCGCGGGAGCCGAGGCGCTGTTCATCGCCGGTGGAAATCAGTGGGACTATGTCCGGCTGTGGCAGGGGACGCCGATCGAGGACGCGATCCACGGCGCGGCGGCCAGGGGAGCGCCGGTGGGGGGCACCAGCGCGGGGCTTGCCATCCTGGGCGAGTTTGCCTTTTCGGCCCAGCAGGGGACGATCATCTCTTCCCAGGCGCTCAAGAACCCCTACCACTCGCACGTCACCCTAACCAACGATTTTCTGCACCTGCCTTTCTTGGGTGGGGCGATCACCGACAGCCACTTTGCGGCGCGGGACCGCATGGGCCGGCTGATCACCTTCCTGGCGCGGATCATCGAGGATGGCTGGGCGGGACAGGCCCGCGGCATCGGCATCGACGAGAAAACGGCCCTGGCCGTCGATGAGGATGGAGATGCGGCCGTGTTTGGCCAGGGCGCAGTCTACTTTCTAGAGACAACAGGAGCTCCTGGGGTGTGCCAGAAGAATACCCCCCTGACCTTCGAGAACGTGTCAGTGTACCGCATCTCCGGCGACGATGGCCGCTTTGATCTGGCGTCATGGAGAGGCCGCGGCGGCACCGCCTACAGCCTGTCGGCGGTGGAGGGCGTGCTTGTCTCCACTCAGCCCGGTGGGGGGATCTACTAGCCCAGATCCGATCGAGATACTGAGAGACAATCGAGAAATAGGGATGCGGGGGTAAGGACTATGTCACGCGAAATCGATGAACGGGTCGCACGGGCGATGAACGACATCCGGCCCGAGACGGCGTTTGAGGGGCGGTTGGGCCCGCCGTGGGCGCTGGCGGAGCGGATGGCGTTTTGCCACACGCCGGGGGTGGGTCTGGCCGTCGTCGAGGGGTTTGAGATAGCCTGGGCCGGCGGGTTTGGACTGCGCGAGGCGGGCAGCGGCGAGCCGGTGACGGCCGGCACGCTGTTCCAGGCCGCGTCGATCAGCAAGCCCGTGTCGGCGCTGGCGGTGATGCGCCTGGTCCAGGATGGGATCCTGGATCTGGACCGGGATGTGAACGACTATCTCACCTCGTGGCGGGTGCCGGCGAACGACGGCTGGCAGCCGCGCCTGACGCTGCGGCAATTGCTCAGCCACACGGCGGGTGTCACCGTGCATGGCTTTCCGGGCTATACCGCCTTCGAGCCGGCGCCGGGCCTGGTGCAGGTGCTGGAGGGCGAGCCCCAGGCCAACACGCCCCGGATCGAGGTCAACACCCTGCCCGGCCTCACCTACCGTTACTCGGGCGGCGGCACCCTGATCGCCCAGCAGGTGATGATCGACCGGCTGGGCAAGCCGTTTCCGCAGCTCATGCGCGAGCTGGTGCTTGAGCCGCTGGGCATGGCCGACAGCACCTTCGATCAGCCGCCGCCGGCCGACTGGGCGCCACGGGCGGCCACCGGCCACCCCTACAAGGGCAACCCATTGCCCGGCCGGTACCACGTCTATCCCGAGATGGCGGCGGCCGGGCTGTGGACGACGCCGGCCGATCTGGCCCGGGTGGGTGTGGAGCTGATGCGAGCCGTGAGCGGCCGGCCGTCGGCCGTGCTCAGCCGGGACACGGCGGAAGCGATGCTCCGGCCCCAGCACCCCGGACCGGGTGAAGGCTATCAACCGGCCATCGGTTTCTTTTGGGAGGGAGAAGAGGAGGGCCGCTATTTTTATCACAGCGGCTGGAACGAGGGCTTTGTGGCGCACGCCCAGTTCTTCCCAAGCAGCGGCCAGGGTATGGTGCTGATGCTGAACTCGAACGAGGGCAACGACCTGATGTTCGACATCGGGCGCGCCCTCCGCCGCGAGTTTGGCTGGCCGGGCACTCTGCCCACCAAGAGGGCGGTCGAGGTGACTGACATGGAGCGCTACGCCGGCGAGTATGTGACCGAGGCGGGGATGGAGCTGCGGGTCAGCGTCCGGGACGGGACGCTGTGGCTGCAGGCCGGCGGCCAGCCGCCGCTGCCCATCCATGCCGGCGCCGAGTTCGAATTTTTCGCGCGGGCAGTGAATGCGACCCTCGTGTTCCGCCCGGACGAGGCCGGCGCAGTCGCCGGGCTGACGTTGAAGCAAGAGGGGCAGGAGTTTGAGGCGACGAGACGCACAAGCATGGAGAACCCGTGCCTGTCGTCCTAGTCACCGGCCCCGCCGGCCTCGTGGGGGCCAACCTGGTCCGCGCCCTGCTCGCCCGTGGGCAGCAGGTCCGCGCCCTGGTTCACCAGGACAAGCGGGCGCTGGATGGGCTGGATGTGGAGATCGTCACCGGCGACGTAAATGACCCGGAATCGCTGCGCCGCGCATTTGCAGGCGTGGACCTGGTTTACCATGCCGCTGCCCACATCTCGATCCTGATGAGCGATTGGGAACGGCTGGCGACGGTCAATGCCATTGGGACCCGCAACGTGGTAGATGCCTGCTTGCAGTGCGGCGTGCGCCGCCTGGTACATTTCAGCTCGGTGGACGCCTTGCAGCACGATCCATCCGGCAAACCTCTGGACGAGTCACGTCCCCTGGTCAGCTCCGAGCGGTATCCACCCTACGCGCGCTCCAAAGCCGCCGCCGAGAGGGAGGTGAGGCAGGGACTGGCGCGAGGGCTGGATGCGGTGATCCTCAACCCCAGCGCCATCATCGGTCCCCATGACTATCGCCTGGGGTTTCCCAACGCAGGCCTGCTGGCGATCTGCAAGGGCGAGCTATGGGCGCTGATCGACGGTGGGTTCGATTGGGTCGACGTCCGCGATGTAGTTGAAGGCGCCATCCAGGCTGCGGCGCGCGCTCCGGCCGGTGGGCGTTACATCTTGTCAGGCCATTGGGCCTCGCTGCGCGACCTGGCGGTGCTTGCCAACCAGGTCAACGGCGTCAAGGTGCCTCGTCTCATGGTGCCCATGTGGGTGGCGCGTCTGAGTGCGCCATTTGTAACGGTTGGGAGCCTCCTGGTGGGCAAGCGCCCTCTGTACACCAGCGCCGCGCTCCAGCCACTGCGCGACAAACAGCACAGCAGCCATGCCCTGGCAACGCGTGACCTGGACTATCATCCGCGTCCTTTGAAAGAGACGATTGCCGACACCTGGCAATGGTTCCAAGCCAAGTGATCGAGGACTAATGAGCGAGCGTTTATTTTCAATGTACTTCTCATCGGCCTGTTCGTCTTTGCGGCGGCAACCGCTATAGCTCTTGCCTTCATCCCCGCCAGGGTAATCCATCCGGGTACGCGATCGTTATGTTCATTCTTTTGTTGACATTTATTGGTTATTCTGCTACAATATATCCGCTTTTGAACATTGCTGTCATGTAATACCCAATTTGCGGGAAGGAGTCAAAAATGTCCAGGATCGACCCGTGTGCACCAACCGCCGAGCTAGTGGCGCTCGCAGCCGAGCTTACCCTTGAAGAAGTGGTGGCCATGCAGCAATATGAAGCGATGGCGCTTTCGGCGGCGCCTGAGGCGGCGCCGGCAGGCGCCGCGGCGCTGCCCTTCAGCCGGTTCACACTCGCCAAGCGGCGGGTCAGCGGCCGCTACCGCAGCGGCGCGGATCTCTATCAAATGGAGCTGCGCGTCGACGTAGACGGCTTTCATCCGATGCTCCGCCTCAGCGGCGACTATTTCCAGCCTACCGGCGGCACGCTGACCTACTTTGGCTCGTGGGTGGTCAACTCGGTCAACCTGGACGTGACCGACCTGATGGTCACCATCACCGGCGAAGCAGAGACCTCCTGGTCGACCGGCTTTAACAGGATCAAGGTCGCCATCCCCCGCCGCATCCTCTTTATGCCGGCCGCGCCGGCGACCGTCGAATGGTTCAACGCTGCCGGTCAGAAGGGGGGGGCCTACCTGTGCAACTACGAGTCGGCCTACCTGCGCAGCATCGATTTCGAGCAGGATCGCGAGCAAAGCGTGACGCCCTTTGTGTCCTACAACACCGGCTCCTTGCCGTCGGGTGGGACCGCCCGCGACCTGACCATTGCCAAGGCCTATGCCGAGGCCGGCATCGAGATGCGGACGGCCGGCGTCTGCAACGTCCTGCCCACTGCGCCCGGCAGCTCGTGGAGCGACGCCGAGCTGCACAACGCCATGGTCGCCCACTTTAGCCTGTGGGCCGACGCGCCGCAGTGGAAGGTGTGGCTGCTTCACGCCTGGCAATACGAGAGCCCCGGTGTGCTCGGCATCATGTTCGATCAGCAGGGCAAACAGCGCCAGGGGGCGGCGGTCTTTTACAAAAGCGTGAACGAGCCAACATCCGAGAACCAGCGCACCCAGCTCTATTCCCTCGTCCACGAGCTGGGCCACAGCTTTAACCTGTTCCACTCTTTCCAGAAGCAGTACACGACGCCCCCTTCCCCCTACCGGCCCAGCGCTCTATCGTGGATGAACTACCCACACCTGTTCCCTGCCGGTCAGGCAGCCTTTTGGAACGCTTTCGCCTTTGGCTTTGACGACCTGGAGCTCATTCACCTGCGACACGCTTACCGGAACAACATTATCATGGGTGGCAATCCGTTTGGGATCGGCGCCGCCCTGACCGATCCGGCTGCTTTTAACGATCTGATCGAGAACAACTCGGGGCTCGGGCTCCGGTTGGAGGCGGCCCTGAGCTTTGCCTTTGGTGAACCGGTGATAGTCGAGGCCAAGTTGTACCTGATCGATCAGCGTGGCAAACAGATCCACACCGAGCTCCACCCCAAGACCGGCTTTGTGCAGATCGCCGTTCAGAAGCCGAGCAGCGAGGTGGTCGTCTACAAGCCCTTGATGGAGCACTGCGTCGCCATCGAAACGGATACGCTCGACCAGAGCACCCCGTCGATCTACGACAGCGCCTACATCGGCTACGACCAGGAACATGGCCACATCTTTGACCAGCCGGGCCTATACAAGCTGCGCGGCGTCTACTATGCCCTGGACGGCTCGATGGTCCTGTCGCCGGTCATCTCCCTGCGCATCCGCAATCCACTGACCCACGCCGACGAGGAGGTCGCCGAGCTATTCCTGGGCGACGAACAGGGCGCCCTGCTATTCCTGCTTGGCTCCGATTCGGAGTCGCTCAAGCGCGGCAACGAGGCGCTCGATCTGGTGCTGGACAAGCACGCCGACCACGAATTGGCGGTCTATGCCCGCCTGGTCAAGGGCTTTAACGCCGCCCGGGAGTTCAAGACCGTCACCCCTGATTTGAAGGTGCAGGTCCGCGAGCCGCAGCCGGAAGCGGCCGTCGCGCTCCTGTCGTCTGTGGTCGACGCGTCCAAGGCCAAGGAGGGCGTGGACAATATCACCCTCAACCAGACCATGCAGCGCATGGCGCTCACCCAGATCGAGGCCGGCGACGAAAAGGGCGCGCGGGCGACGATCAACGAGTTTGGCGCCATCTTTCGCGCCAAGAAGCTCAAGCCGCACGTCGAGGAGCTGATCAAAGAACAGCAGGCAGCCCTTAGGGCCAAGCTGTAGCAGCCCGGCCGCCGCCGTTCGGACATCAATAAACACTGCAAGCCAGGAGGGTGAGCAGCTTTTGCTCACCCTCCTCGATCGTCGGCCGGACTTGTCCACACCCCGAAATGGTGGTAGTATATAACCGGCCCGATTACGGAAGGTGAGGTACAGACCATGCGGACTATGACGATCGATCTGCAAGAGGGGTTCATGGACGACAACGTCGTGATCCAGGTGGACGATGTCGAGGTGTATAACAAGGATCAAGTCAGCACCAGCTTTATCCTGGCGCGGGCCGATTCGCTCGCCGTGGAGCTGCCCGAAGGCTCGGCTACCGTCAGGGTCAGGGTGCCGTCCAAGCGCCTGTCCAGCGCCATCGTGCTCGACGTCACTCCCGACGTGCAGTTGGGCGTGGCCCTGGTCAACGACGAGATCAAGTTCCGCGTTTCAGACAAGCTGTTCCCCTACTTTTAAATGGCGCTGACGATCGCCGGCATCGACCTCTTTAAGCTGAGCATTCCCCTCAGGCGACCGTTTGCCATCGCGTTGGGGAGGATCGAGCGCGCCGACAACCTCCTGGTCCGCATCTGGGCCAGCGACGGCACCTACGGCCTGGGCGAAGGGTCGCCCTTGTGGTACGTGACCGGCGAGACCCAGGCGATCGCCTTCGAGGCGGCCAAGGTGCTGGGACGGCTGCTGTTGGGCCAAGACCCGCTGGCGATCGAGGCCCGGATGGACGAGCTCGACCGCTTGATGGCCTGCAACCCCACCGCCAAAAGCGCGTTCGACCTGGCGCTGTACGACCTGGCGGCCAAGCAGGCCGGCCTGCCGCTCTATGCCCTGCTGGGCGGTGAGAAGCGGACCTTCTGGACCGACGACACGATCGGCATCAACCCCCCTGAGGTGATGGCCCAGGCCGCGCTGGAGGTCAAACAGCGCGGCTTTCCGGCCGTCAAGGTGAAACTCGGCACCACCCACGACGACGACGTGGCGCGCATCCGGGCCATCAGGGCAGCGGTTGGGAACGACATTCCCATCCGCATCGATGCCAACCAGGGCTGGGACCCGTTGACTGCGGTGCAAACCCTTCGCGATCTGGCCCTATTCGGCATCCAATACTGCGAGCAGCCGGTCGCCCATTGGAACATCGAGGGCCTGCGGCAGGTGAGAACAGCCAGCCCGATCCCGATCATGGCCGACGAGTCGCTGTTCGACCACCACGACGCCTACCGGCTGGCCACTCTCGGCGCCTGCGACTATTTCAACATCAAGCTGGCCAAGTGCGGCGGCATCCACACCGCGCTCAAGATCGACGCCATCGCCGAGGGGGCGGGCATCCGCTGCATGCTCGGCTGCATGTGGGAGACGCGACTGGCCCTCAGCGCGGCGGCGCACCTGGTGTCGGCCCGCCCCAACATCGCCTTTGCCGACCTGGACGGCCACACCGGCCACGCCGAGGACCCGATCTCCGGCGGCATCACCTACGACGGCGGCCTGATCCACCTGCCCGACGCCCCGGGACATGGGGCCAACGTCGAGCCCGGCATCCTGGAGCGCCTGGACAGGTTCTCGCTCGCCGCGTAGATCAAGCGCCCCTTTCTTCGCGGCGACAACCTGCTGTGGGCGACCGCGATCGTCCCCGGAACCCAAACGACACACCTGCCGTCTATGCACTAGAGCGATTCGCGCTCGTGCAAGAAGGACGATATACTCCGCGTCCTTGGAACAAAAACCGTTCCGATCTATTGGGCCGGTTCCCTGGAGGGTTACAATGGCTAAGAATTACCGCGAGATATTGGTTTTGTTGCTGCTGGCCATGGCGCTGGCTGCCTGTGGCCCCCTGGGAACGGCCGCGCCGCCGGCTGTCCAAAGCCCTGCTCCGGCCCCTGTTCACACCCTCGCCAATACCAGGTGGGTGCTCACGTCTCTGCAGGGCCATCCCCTCTTGCCCGATAGCCGCATCAACCTCGAGTTCGGAGAGCAGTCGTTCGGCGGGTTTGCCGGCTGCAACTACTATGGCGGCGGGCCGGACAGTGGTGCGTATGCGGTGACTGGCGAAGGGGCGATCAAGATCTCCGGCCCCGCCATAACCGTCATGTTGTGCGCCGAGCCTGCCGGCGTCATGGAGCAGGAGGAGGCCTACATCGATGCATTGGCCGGCGCCGTGGCCTACCGGCTCGGCGAGGATCGCCTGGAGCTCCAGGACGCTGCCGGCAAGACGGTCCTGGCCTACGATCGGCGGATCGAGTGCGCCGAAAAGCCCGCCGATCTGGCGGGCACCGCCTGGCGGCTCATCTCGGTGGACGGCCGGGCAATCGCCCAGGGCTCGATCTCAACCCTCGCCTTCTTGGACGACCGATGGTTCGTCGAGCATTCCCGGTGCGAGGCCTATATCTCGACCTACCAGGCCGCCGGCCATGACCTCCGCTCCGGCTTTTCGGCCTGGTTGGGGCGGATCTGCCAGGACGAGGAGGGCCGGGGCGTCGTCATGATCGAGTCACCGCGCGACACCTGCCTGGTGGAAGGCCGGCTTCAGATCTCGACGGTGGCCGGCAAGGTGCTCGTCTACGAGCCCCTGCCCGAGGCTGCCCGGCCCGCGCTCGAAGGCCCAACCTGGTCGCTGCTGTCGATCGTCGAAGAAAGGCAGATCGAAGGCGAGGCTGTCGTCCTGCCGGACCCCAGGATGGTGCTGGACGGGACCGAGATCACCCTCACGCTCGCCGGCGGCACGGCGAGCGGTTCGGCCGGGTGCAACACGTACCGGGCGGCGTACAGCGCCGGCCCCGCGCTTTCCTTCGGGCCCGCCGCCGCGACCAAAATGGCCTGCCTGACCCCGGAGGGGTTGATGGCGCAGGAGCAGCGCTACCTCGAGCTCTTGCAGGATGTGCAGGACTATCGCATCGCCGGCGGCCATCTCTGGCTGCGGACGGGCGGCGGAAGTTACCTCGTCCTGGCCGAGGCGGCGGCCGGTGCCAGGCTGAGCGATGCGCCGTAGGGTAGATGGAGCCTGACCGTTGCCAACGCGTGGTTGACCCCGGCGGGGTTTACGGGTACAATAGACGACATGTCTGACACACGGTTTCCTGTGAGCCGGCGCCGTTTTCTCAAGGGCGCCGGAGCAGCGACGTTGGCTGCAATCCTGTCCGGCTGTCGCTTGTCAACCGATGAACCCACGCCTTCCCCATCGCCTGACCGTATCGGCCAACCAACGCTGCCCAGCGCGACGGCGAGCCCATCTCCGACCGCCACGGCAACCGCATCGCCGACGGCCACGGCCACGCCGGCCGGCGCGTTCCAGTCGCCGTTCGATTCGCCGCTGGCTACCGAGCCGCCGCCGTCGGCCACGCCCCAGCCCACGGCCACACCCACGCCGCGGCCCACGCCCTTTCCCGCCGGTCCGCCGACCAAGCTGGGCCTGTTCGTGGCCTGGTACGAGCCGCAGATCATGGACCTGATCGCCACGCGCAACGTGGCCCTGCTCAAGACGCTGGAGCTCGACCCGGCCTTTCTGGCCGACGTCCGGGCCAGGTCGCCGCAGACCATTATTGTCGGCCGGGTGGAGCTGGGGCAGGTTGACCTCGGCCAGGCCGATGCGGCGGCCGAGGCCCGGCGGGCGGTCGAGGCGGTGCTGCCCCTGGCGCTGGACGGGCGCCGCGCCGGGCTGGTCGACGCCTGGGAGGGGTTTAACGAGCCGGTGGCCGGCGACGAGGGCCAGATGGGCAAGCTGGCCGACCTGGAGGCCGAGCGGGTGCGCCTGTTGGCCGCGAGGGGCCAGCGGGCCGCGGTGGGCAACTTTGGCGTCGGGCACCCGCCGCTGGAATGGTGGCCGGCCTTCCGCCCGGCGCTGGAGGCGGCCCAGGCCCACGGGGGGTACCTGGCCCTGCACGAGTATTCGGCGCCGACGATCTGGTTCAACACCAATCGCCAGGACCTCGATTTTCGGACCGATCCGGCCGACGAGGGCTGGCTGACGCTGCGCTACCGCAAGGCCTACCGCCAATTCCTCATTCCGTGGGGGCTGCGCCTGCCGCTGCTCATCACCGAATGCGGCATAGACGGCACGGTGACCGACCGGCCCGGGCCGCCGGGCAGTGGCTGGACCGATTTTAGCCGTTACTGGGCCGATCTGGGCATGGGCGAAGACGCGCCGGGCAACTATATCGAGCAATTGGCCTGGTACGACAGCCAGCTACAGATGGACGATTACGTGCAGGGCGCGGCGATCTTTGCCATGACCGCTTTCAACGAGTGGGCGAGCTTCCAGCTTCTCGGCGAGCCGGCGACGATCTTGCAGCAGTACCTGTCGGTCCACCCCGTCCATTAGGAAAGGGCTTTCATGCCCGGTTGGGCGCTCTATCCCTCTCCCCTTGGGAGAGGGCAGGGTGAGGGGAAAGAACGATGACAACCGCCAACTTTTGGGACAAGCTCGACCGGCTGGTCGCCGGCGGCGCCCTCAGGATAGACCGCCCTGCCGGCTCGGCCCACCCGCGCTATCCTTCCTTCATCTACCCGCTTGACTATGGCTACCTGGAAGGGATTGTGTCATCTGACGGCAACGATCTGGATGTATGGATCGGCAGCCTGCCCGGCAGGGCTGTGACCGCCGTCCTGTGCACGGTGGACCTGGTCAAGCGGGACGCCGAGGTCAAGATCCTGCTCGGCTGCACGCCGGACGAGGCGCGGCAGATCGCCGCGGTTCACAGCACCAGCGCCCAGGCGGCGATCCTGGTCGAGCGGGACGGGTGACGGTCAGCGTCCCGTGTGCTCCCGGCAAAAAGTGACCGCCTGCCGCAGGCGCTCCTTCACCCGGGATTCGTCCTCCGCATGGAGCGCCTCGGGGCCCAGCTCCACCGTCACCGCTCCTTGGTAACCGTCGCGGGCCAACCGCTCCAGCAGATTGCCCAGCGGCAGATGGCCGTCCCCCGGCAGCAGGTGCTCC
>DAOUGI010000022.1:0-99073 GCA_034429215.1 Anaerolineae bacterium
TCGATCAGAATGGATAACCCTTTTGGGTTATCGGGGCTGAGGCTGGGCGAATCCTTCATGGATGGCATTTTTCGGCCAGGACAATGGTTGTCGGGCTTTGCCCACTGGCGAAGACGTTGTTTGGCTGACTGGCAGAGAAAATCTATGGTCATTCGCACCAAGGACAGCGGTGAAAAACTCATGGATTGCCTTTCTCAATGGATTTGCAGACCACAATTCTACCACAGAACGACGGGACGAGTCACTTTTCTCGAACGGATGACAATATTCGGTCAGCACAGCCGGACGAGAATATTCGGTCAGGACAGACAAGATTCGGCCAGCACACCCTACCGTCAAAAACAAAACCCCCGGGGTCCGCCAGGACTCCGGGGGCTCTTCCTTCCCTTCCCATTCGCTATCCACCGCCCACCGGCGGAAAGATGCCCAGCTCGTCGCCGTCGGCCGGCACATATTCCAAGTCGCGCGCCAGGCCGTTGGCAAAGACCAGCTTCACCTCCTCCACCGGCACGCCTAGCCCCGCCAGCAGCTCCCCCACCGTGGAGCCGGCTTCTAACTCAACCGGGAGCGCCTCGCCCATCTTCAGCCCCGGTCGGTGGCTGCGCAGTGTGGCGAATAACTTGACACGGACCGTGATCATACTCGCTTCGAGTTTCCTAGCATCCTGAGCGAAGCAAAGGATCTCGGCCGCTCACGACCGGGATTCTTCGCCTCCGCAGCGCTCCGGCCCAGAATGACACGAAGCGACCAGGTCCTAGTCAAACACTGCATCCAGTGTCGAGTCGGGTACGTCCCAGGTGACATTGTGCGGCGGGAGCGGTTCCAGCTTCATGAACTCGGGCATCCGGTCTTGCGCTCTGCCGAGACCGGCTGCCCGGTTGAACGCCAACTCCTTGTCGAGCACCTCCTTGCCGATGCGCCCCACATCGTCCATCGTCCAGCTCGTGCCCAGGACGCCGTTGCACTCCTCGACCACGCCCTCAAAGCCGCTGGCGATGTCCAGAATGGCAAAGGCGATGAATAGGCAGTGCCCCGTCGAGTCGATAAAGCCCGTCGCGTACTGGAAATTGCGCGCCAGCGCGGCCTTGTCCCGGTCGAACTGGTCCACCTTGCCGCTGACACCCAGGATCTCAGGAGCAATCGTGTAGCCGGAGGTGTGGTCGGCGCCCATCGTGGCGATGGCGTAGGTAATGCCGATGCCCTTCACGGCGCGCGGCTCGTAGGCCGGCATGGCTTGGCCCTTCACCACCGGCACGCGACGGACACCCAGCAGCCGTGCCGCAGTGGCGCAGCCGTTGCCCAGCATCCGGCCCACCGGCGAGCCCTTGCCCACCTCGTGCATCAGCTCGATGGCGCGCTTGGCATCCCCGAAAGCGAGCAGCCCGCCCTCCATCGCCACGGCCATCGTGCAGCCCATCTCGATGGTGTCGACGCCGTAGGCGTTGCACAGCCGGATCAGCTCGCCGGTGTCGTCCAGGCTGCCGATGCCGCAGTTGGCACCAAAAGACCAGACCGACTCATACTCCTGGCACGAGACGTGCTCCGTGCCGTCCGGCCGGTACCAGGTGTTGGAGCAGCGGATGATGCAGCCGGGGCTGCAGGCATGGTTGTAGGTCTCCTTGCCTTTGCGCTCCTTGACGCCCTCAAAGATCGCCTCGCCGGCGATCTTGGCCGCATCCTCAAACCGCCCGGAGGAAAAGTTTCGCGTCGGCAGCCCGCCCGCCTCGTTCAGGATGTTGACGAGAACGGCCGTCCCGTACGAATTCAGCGCGCCCTTGGGCTTGGTGATGTCGTGAGTCATGAGCGCATTAGTCAGCTTCTTGCGACCCTGCTCAAAGACCTCACGGTTGGAAATCGCTTTACCGGGTGCGCCGCGCCGGTCAAGCACAATGCACTTCAGGCCCTTGCTGCCCATCACCGCTCCGAGGCCGCCGCGTCCCGCGTAGCGCGAGGGCCTCCCCTCCTGGTCGTCAAAGACGATGCCGGAGTTGCTGTAAAGGAACTCTCCGGCCGGGCCGATGGAGGCAATGTAGACGCGACCAAAGCGCTCAAAGAGCTTGGGGTAAAAGTCGTACGTGCTCTGCCCGGCGTACTCACCGGCATCGAACCATTCGACGACCGGCTGGTCCTTTACGCCGTCCCAGCTAATGTGCACGCCCCACCACTGGCCTGCCTGGTCGGGCTGGCCCTCGACCACGATTGCCTTGATGTTCAGGTCAGCCAGCGCCGGCGCCCAGCCGGTGCCCGCGTTCGCCTCCTTGATCCCACCGGTCAAGGGGGATTTGCCGCCCACCGACAACCGCGAGCTCGTCGGTGCCGCCGTGCCTGTCACGATTCCGGGAGCGAACACCAGCTTGTTGCCCGGACCGAGCGGGTGGCATAGAGGATCCACCTCGTCGTGGATGATAGTCGACGTTAAGCCACGGCCGCCGAGCAGCTTGTACGCCTCGGGCACATCCTGCATCACCGCCGACCGGTCCGTCATGTTGATTCTCAACAACTTGGCCATTGTCTCACCTCCGTAGATTTGGGTATCGATAAAAAGCAAAACGCGCGCCGGTCAATCCGAATCTTTTTCCGATTGTCCGTACGCGTGATGAACTCCTCGATCCTTTCGCCCGCGGAATTCCTCTTTCAGCTCGTCGGTCTGACTGACGCCAAAGCGATACTGAAAGGGCCACATGGCCCTGCGGTGCGAGATGCCGACGCGGTCGCCGTCGCGGAGCACGACCTCCCGATCCGAGTCGAGCCCTGGCAGGGCTGCCAGACTTCCGTTAATGAAGGTGATGCCCTTCTCCTCGTCGGGCAGCCCCAGCAGGTCAAGCAGGTTCTGCATTGTGCTGCCGGGTGCCAGGTCAACAAAGAGCTGTGCATAGCTGCCCCGGCTCGCTTCTCCCGCATACTGGGCGATCGGCCCGTAAAGCCACACTTCCACTCGAATCTGGCCCTGCTCGCTCACCAAGGTTTTTTCTCTGCCTCCCCACATAAACAAAAAAGAGGCCATCGCCGCGCAGCCTTTCCGGCGCGCCAAGCGAATGGACCTCCTTTGCACAATGGCGGGCGAAGGGATTACTCCCTCCACCTTGTCGCTCGTGTGTCCTCAAGGGATCGCCACGAGTCGGAGGATCATCTTCCGTTCAAGGCTGAATCCACCCAGCCTTACTGCGTTATTAGTATAGCACAGACCCATGGATTTGTCCAACTGCAGTTTGCTCTAGTGCGTCAGGAACAGGAAGTCCGTACGGATATACCTCCAGGCCAATTTGCCGGCAATGTAGGCCATATAGGTCAGGTTTGTCATATATTCTTCCCCCAATGACTTGCCTTTTGCGGACAATCCCGGTATAATACAGACAGGCAGATCCAAACTCATCGTGGAGGATGGTAGAAGCCGGGAATAGTGAGCTTGGCCCCGGCTCAAAAGAAACAGAATGGTGAACACTCTGTCTATTCCCCCATTGATCATGGCCGGCGTCACCTTTTTCGTCGGTTCCTATCATGTAGCGATCTACCTCCGCCAGAACGAACGGCGGGAGCACCTCACCTTTGCCCTCTCTTGCCTGGCAATGGGCCTGTACGACCTATTCGCCGCCGGTCTGTACAATACCACCTCCACAGTCGAGGGCGTTCGCTGGCAGCGGGCGCAGGTGGCTACCCTGGCGCTCGTTGGTATCACCTTTAGCTGGTTCATATATGACTATCTGCGCCCCACATCAGCAGTGCCGGCCAAAACAAAGACTGTGTTGGGGTGTTTTTCTATCTATTACGCCCTATCCGCCATCGCCGGCATGCTGGACCGCAGCGGATTATACCGTCCCATGGACCAGCCGGACGTCAAAGAGATCCAATTTTTCGGGCACCAGATCACCTACTACGAAATGAACCCCGGCCCGCTCTCGGACTTGCAGAGCCTCGTCACATTGGCAGGCTTTATCTTTCTTCTATGGATCACGGTACGTGTTTACCGCCGCGGCTATCGGAGGGAAACCAGGCTGCTCCTCCTGGCCATGGCCTTCTTTTTCGTCGGCGCTGTCAACGATACTGCCGTGGCCTTTGCCCTATACCCGTTTGTCTACACGCTGGAATACGCCTACTTGGCGATCGTGCTGTTGATGACCTACTCACTCACCAGCGCCGTGGTCGAGGCAGCGGCCACGAAACAGGCACTGCAAGAAAGTGAAGAACGCTTTCGCCGGCTGGCGGAGAATGCGCCCGACATCATCTTTCGCTGGTCGGTTGAAAAAGGGCTCGAATACATCAGCCCGGTTGTGGTGGTAGTCACAGGCTATACTGCCCAAGAGCTGCTGGCAGACCCCATGTTAGCCTTGGAGATTGCCACTGGGAACGATCCGCAGGTTATCGCTGATTATGAGCGGGCTATCACCGAAAGAGCCGCCATACCGGCTCGCCAGTTTCCTTACACCCGCAAAGACGGGACCCTTGCCTACTGTGACGCGCGATCGGCAGCGATAACAGACGACAACGGCCGAGTAATCGCTTTCGAGGGTATTGTGCGCGACATCACCGAGCGCAGACAGATCGAAGAAGCCATACGGCAAGCAAACCTGATCGTTGAAAATAGTCCGGCAATGCTCTTCCGCTGGCGGCACGTCGAAGGCTGGCCGGTCGAGTTGGTCTCACAGAACGTGACCCAGATCGGTTATACGCCAGAAGAACTGCTCAACGGTTCAGTCCTGTTTGCCTCAATCGTGCACCCCCAGGACTTGGACCGCATAACCCGCGAGATCAAGGACTATCAAACCCAGGGTGTTGACCACTTTCAGCAGGAGTACCGGATCGTGGCCAAGGATGGAAGGGTGCATTGGGTAGATGACCGGACTGTCACCGTGCGGGATGCCCAAGGGCGGATCACGCACCACGATGGCATCATCATAGACATTACTGAGCGCAAGGACGCTGAACAAGCACTCCGAGAATCGGAGGAGCGCTTCAGGAGCCTCTTTGAAAACGCAGTAATGGGCCTGTATCGAACCACGCCCGATGGCCAATGGATCATGGCCAACTCGGCACTCCTGCGTATGCTGGGGTATCCGTCCTTCGAGGAGCTGGCCCGCCGCGGGGTCGTGAGTGAGGCGAGCACAAAGTTATATCCACGATCTACCTTCATGGAGCACATTGAGCATGAAGGCCAGGTAGTCGGCTTCGAGGCTGCATGGCCCAAAGCCGACGGCAGTTCGCTGTTCATTCGCGAGAGTGCCAGGGCAGTGCGCGATCAAGCAGGGAATACGCTGTATTATGAGGGGACTGTAGAGGATATCACTGAACGAAAGAAAGCAGAAGCCGAGCGGGAAGAGTTGTTGGCCGACCTGATGCATCGCGGCACGCAGCTCGTGACCGCCGCCGAGGTCTCTGCGTCGGCCAGTACCATCCTTGATCCTGAGGAATTGATGCGTCAGGCCGTAGACCTGATCCAACATTATTTCGACATCTATTACGTCGGACTATTCTTGGTCGATGAAACAGGAAAGCGGGCTGTACTGCACGCCGGCACCGGGGAAGCAGGCCAGAAGATGCTTGCGGCAGGACACCAACTGGCCGTGGGCGGCGAGTCGATGATCGGCCAGTGCGTGGCCCATGCCGAAGCCCGTATTGCCCTGGATACAGGGGACGAGGGCATACGTTTCAGCAACCCCCTATTGCCCCTGACACGGTCTGAGATGGCCCTGCCGCTGAACAACCGCGGCAAGTGCATCGGCGCCCTGACTGTGCAAAGCAGTCAGGAGTCTGCGTTCCTGCCCGGCGACATTACCGCGTTGCAGGCAATGGCCGACCAATTAGCCATTGCCATCGCCAATGCCCGCCTGTACGACGAGGTTCAGCAATACGCCACCCGGTTGGAGGAGCGAGTAGCCGAACGTACAGAGGCGCTCGCCGCCGTCAACAAGGAACTGGAAGCCTTTGCCTATTCCGTTTCTCACGACCTGCGCGCACCGTTGCGCAGCCTGGATGGCTTTAGCCAAGCGTTACTGGAAGACTATGCCGACCAACTGAATGCTACTGCTCAGGACTATCTCCGGCGCGTGCGGGCAGGCAGCCAACGCATGGGGCGGCTCATTGACGACATACTCAAGCTGTCGCGCCTGACACGGACTGAAATGCAGTGGGAGAGGGTGGACCTTAGCGCTCTGGCTCGCGAGATTGCCGTCGAGCTGCACCAGGCACAACCAGTGCGGAAGGCAGACTGGACTATTGTCGCAGGAGTAGTGGTTCGTGGAGATGCCCGATTGCTGCGGATCGTGTTAGAGAACCTGATTGGCAATGCTTGGAAGTTCACTGCCAAGCAGGATTGTGCCAAGATTGAATTCGGGCATACCGAAGTGGAGGGCAAGCCCGTCTGTTTTGTGCGTGATAACGGGGCCGGATTCGACATGGCCTATGCCGACAGGCTGTTTGGAGCGTTTCAGCGCCTGCACAGCGCAACCGAATTTGAAGGCACCGGCATTGGCCTGGCCACCGTGCAGCGCATTATTCACCGCCACGGTGGCCGCGTCTGGGCCGAAGGTGTAGTGGACGAGGGCGCGACGTTTTACTTTACTCTAGCAGCAGAAGGAGAAGAGGCAGCATGAAAGACAAGATCATCCTACTGGTAGAAGACAGTCCCGACGATGTGTTGTTGACTCTGCGGGCGCTCCAAAAGAATAACATTCTCAACGAGGTCATAGTGGTGAATGACGGCGCCCAAGCCTTGGATTATCTGTTCGGAACCGGAGTGTACGCCGACAGGGATATGAAGGTCGTACCCCAGCTCGTCCTACTGGATCTCAAACTACCCAAAATAGAAGGGCTGGAGGTCCTGCGGCGGCTGCGTGAAGACGACCGGACAAGGCTCTTGCCCGTAGTGGTGCTTACCTCGTCAGACGAAGAGCTGGATATCTTGTCCAGCTACAAACTTGGCGCCAACAGCTACATCCGCAAGCCGGTCGACTTTCGCCAGTTCACCGAAGCTGTCCAACAACTAGGGCTGTACTGGCTAGTCCTGAACCAGGGACCGCCTGCCGGAGGGAGGCATTAGATGAGTATACCTCTTCGCGTGCTGATCGTCGAGGATTCAGAGGACGACGCACTTCTGATCGCACGAGAACTGCGCCGCGGCGGTTACGAGCTGACCGTGGAGCGAGTGGATACCCTTGATGCATTTGAAGCCGTCATTGACCGGCAGTGGGAAGTCATCGTTGCCGACTATGCCATGCCGCACTTTGGCGGGCTGGCTGCCCTGAAACGGGTGCAAGGCATGGGCCTTGATGTGCCGTTCATCATCGTTTCCGGCACAATTGGAGAAGACAGCGCCGTAGCGGCCATGAAGGCCGGAGCCCACGACTATGTCATGAAAGATAATCTGGCGCGCCTGGTTCCTACCGTGCAGCGCGAGCTGCGCGAGGCACAGTCGCGGCAGGCGCGTCGACGTGCAGAGGAGCGGCTGCGCGAAAGCGAGGCTCGCTACCGGCAATCCGTAGAGAACTCGCCCAACCCCATCTTTTCGGTGAATAGAGAAGACACCGTCCAGATGTGGAATCAGGCCTGCGAGCAGGTCTTTCAATACAAGGCAGAAGAGATCATTGGCAGGGCTTATCATCAACTCCTGTGGGACACACAAGAGCAGGCTGCGGTTGATGGCCTACTGGCCCAGGTCTGGCAAGGGCTGTCGGTAAATGAGCAGGAGATGCAGTATCGGTGCAGGGATGGAACACAGCGGTTCATGGTCACGCGCATCTACCCTGTCTGCGATCTAGAGGGGCAGGTGGAAGGATGCGTGTTTGCCAATACCGACATCACCAAGCGCAAGCGAGCTGAACGGTTGCTCCAGGCACTGAACGTAGCATCCCTGGCGATGCAGAAAGCCACAACACCGCAAGAGGTACTCACTACAGCAGGGGAAGGGTTCAAAGAGCTGGGTTTCTCTTGCGCGATTTTCTTCACCGACGAGAGGCAAAGCAGGCTATTTCCCGAGTATCTCAGTTACAACCCAAAAGCGGTCAAGCTCGCAGAAAAGTTGCTCGGTGTCAATGCTGAAACCTTTTCCCTAGCTGTCGAAACAGCAGATGTGTGGAAAGAGTCGACATGGAAGGGAAAAACCGTCTTTGTGGATGGCGCTGAGGGGTCGCGGCAGGTACTGCCCAAGCCCTTGAAAAAGTTTGCCGGCCAGCTCGCTCAGGTCTTGGGGATCCCCAGATCGGTAATCGCCCCCCTCATCTTGGAGGACAAGGCCATCGGATTGCTCTCTGTCCAATCAGACGATCTCACCAAAGACGACATGCCGGCCATCACTGCCTTCGCCCACCAGATGTCAGCTGCCTGGCGCAAGGCCTGCTTAATGGACGACCTGGAAACGAGCCTGGAGGAGCTGAAACGCACGCAAGCCCAGCTCTTGCAGGCACAAAAGATGGAAGCGATCGGACGGCTGGCCGGCGGGGTCGCTCACGACTTTAACAACATGCTGACCATCGTCCATCTCAGCACGCGGCTACTGAAGCGGCAATTGCACCCGGAAGATCCATTGCTGGAATATGTGCAGCAGATCGAAGAAGCCGGAGACCGGGCTACCGCGCTAACCAAACAGTTGCTCAGCTTTAGCCGCCGGGATGTCATCGAGCCCCATGTTGTCGATCTCAACCAAGAGATCGGCAGATTGAGCCGGATGCTGCAGCGTGTCATCGGTGAAGACGTCGATCTGGTGACCATGCTGTCCGAGGATTTGTGGCCCGTCTATCTGGATCCGGCCCAGATCGATCAGGCGATCGTGAACTTGGCCATTAACGCCCGCGACGCCATGCCCAACGGAGGCCGCCTGACAATCGAGACAACCAACACAATGCTCGATGGGACATCCGCTGTCCGCCAGGTAGGCCTACAACCAGGAGATTATGTACAGCTCACTGTGACAGATACAGGGGTGGGTATGGGCGACGAAGTCAAAGCCCACCTTTTTGAGCCATTCTTTACAACCAAGGAACGGGGCCAAGGCACCGGCTTGGGCTTGTCCACTGTGTTTGGCGTCATTAAACAGAGTGGCGGACACATCTGGATTGACAGCGAAGTGGGGCAAGGCACGACCGTCCAGATCTACTTGCCCCGCACTGACAAGGTCGAGTCCCCAGATTCGCTGCGCGCAACGCCCGCCAGCGCACTCCGTGGCAGTGAAACAATCCTGGTGGTGGAGGACTATACTGGCGTTCGAGATCTGGCTACCCAGATCCTGACAACGCACGGCTACCAGGTGCTTGCCGCCAAAAACGGCCCCGAAGCCCTACGGATCAGCCTGAGGCACGACCGTCCCATCCACCTGCTATTGACGGACATGGTCATGCCCGGAATGAACGGCAAGGAGTTGGCTGAGCAGATTCAAGCCCAGCGACCCGGCATTCGGATCCTGTATATGTCGGGATACGACAATCGCCTGGTTGAAGCCCCTACGGTCCTAGGCGCGGGCGTGGCTTTCTTGGCCAAGCCGCTCACCGTGGAGACCCTGACCGAGAAGGTGCGAGCAGTGCTGGACAGGCCCAGTGAGATAATCTGAGGATCCGGACTACGATTCATGCCAAGGCGTCTCGCAACGCCCCTTCAAGCTCGGGAAAATGGAACTGGAACCCCATGTCAAGAAGGTGGCGCGGCACACCCCGCTGCCCGGTAAGCAACAGATCGGCCACTTCCCCAAACATTGCCTTCATCATCAAGCCCGGCACAGGCAGCCAGGCAGGCCTGCCCAGGACCCGCCCAAGGGCACGCGCGAATTGAGCATTGGTCACCGCCTGGGGTGCCACAAGGTTGAACAGCCCAGAGGCAGACTCGTTCTCGATCAGAAAACGGATCGCCCTGGCTTCATCCTTGAGGTGGATCCACGACATCCACTGCTTGCCGCTTCCGATAGGCCCGCCGGCGAACAGGCGAAACTGCAAGATCATCGGCCGCAGGGCGCCATGTGCCTTGTCGAGCACAACCCCGGTCCGCACAATGGCCCGCCGGACACCCATCGCCTCGACAGGCGCCGTGGAAGGCTCCCAGTCGTGCGCGGCAAAGCTGGCCAAAAAGTCTTGGCCTATCGGGCCATCCTCGGCAATTAGGTCATCGCCACGGGGGCCATACACCCCGACTCCCGATGCCTGTATCACAACGCGTGGCTTGCGGGTCACCTGCCTGACGGCGTCGACCACCGCCTGCCCCGCATTCAGCCGGCTTTCACGGATGATCCGTTTCCGCCCATCGGTCCATCGGCTGGGAAAAAGCCCTTCGCCCGAGATGTTCGCCCCGGCTAGGTTGACAATGGCGTCGGCGCCGTCGGCCAGCGCGGCCCACCCATCGCCGCTACGCCCGTTCCAGCGTTCAGCCCTCACCCCAGCAGGCAATCCTTTGACCTGCTCCGGTGCACGGCTCAAGACGATGACTTTATGGCCGTCCCTGGCTAGATCAGCAGACAACGCTCCGCCGATGAGTCCGGTCCCCCCCGTGATAATGACGCGCATGTGATGACCTCCAGGTTCCTCTAGTCCAGGCTATCCACCTGGTCCGGCTATTGGCTGCCGGTGGCCTTTTGCAGCCAGGTGAGAATCAGGTCGCCGCGCCGGTCGAGCTCCCCCTCGGCAGCCACGCGGTAGGCGTGCAGGTAACGGGCCAGGGTGCCTTCCGGCACGCCCGCTCGGGCGAGCCTCTCCTCAGCATCAGCGATGTTGAAATCGAGAAAAATCACGTCCCCCAGGGCGAGCGCCGCCTCCAGGTGTGATGCAAACTCTTCGTTGGCGTGGGCCAGGTGCCACAAAGAAAGGCCGATCTCCCCGGCGGTCTGGCTCATCCTTGATTCAATCGATCCGCGCCGCTCGCGGAAATGCTCCAGGGCCGCGCGAGGCTCCACCGGGATCGGCTCGCCTTCTGGCGCACGGGGAGGGAATGGCATCAGCGAGTCCACCGCGTCGGCTGCCGTCGTCAGGCTTTCACCAAGGAAATGGCCGGAAATCCGGGACCGGATGGCCGGAAGCGAATGGAATATTCCTCCCCCATAGCCGATCGGCGTATGGTCCTGTAGTGCATGGGTCGTCTCGAGCAGGGTTGCCGCCGAGGGCAGCCGCATCGCGGTCAGGATTGACAGGCTTGGCCGGACGGCCGCGACGGTAGCTTCCAGTTGCTCCACCGGCACGTTCGCCCCGAGGTACACAACCGCCCATCCACGGCGGCGCAGCAGGAAGGTCAACAGCAACAGGCCAAAGACATGGTACTCCTGCGGTGGGCAGGCAGCTAGGATCTGGCCCGGCCGCGTGGCAGGGGAGGCAGCCATGAGCAACGACTCTAGTTGGCGGATGGCCAGCTCTGACACAAAGTGCTCCTGCTGCACTGTAGCAGCGCCCTGCTGCCAAAGAACGCCCACCTCTGCCAGGGCCCACCGCAGCAATTCAAGGCAGACGGTTTCTGGAGGGTAGAGCGCAAATGCCTGCGCCGCCGCCTGCTCAGCCCACTGCTCGTCATAGGCCAAGCAGGCCGCGAGCCATTCGTGCCGCAGCTCGTCCAGCGTGCCACCCACGAGCCCTAGCTTGACCACCGGAGTGGCTGGCAGCGCAAACGGCAGCGCATCGCTTCCGCCGGCCTCGATCCGGCGCCACAGGTCGACGGCCCGGCTGATGCTCAGTCCTTCTCGCAGGCGAGCCACCAGCCAGTTCAGCGCCTCAATGTCGTGCTGGGTGTAGAGGCGATGCCCGCCGCCGCTCCGGGTGGGAGACGGCACCCCATAGCGACGCTCCCAAGCACGCAGAGCATCGGCCTTTAGGCCTGTCTGCTTCAGGACGGCCTTTAGGTTGAACAGGGGTCCTTCACTCTCAGCACTCATTTTTCCTGCACACTCAGCGCCGTTTCTTGGGGAACCAGGGCAAAAAAGCGCTTGTACTCTCGATATACTCGCGGTAGCCTGGCTTGGTCGTCGTCAAGGTTTTTTCCAACAAAGCCACTCCCGAAACCCGGAGCAGCATGAGCGTCATCAGGATTGGGCTCCAGATCGTCCAGAACCCACCCGCCGCCGCGGCGATGAGATAATATCCCCACCACTGGGCCGCGTCGCCAAAGTAGTTTGGATGGCGGCTGTAGCGCCATACGCCGCTGTCCAGCACCTTTCCCTTGTTCGCCGGATTGGCCTTGAACCGGGTGAGCTGCAAATCTCCCACAGACTCAAAAAAGAACCCAATGGCCCACACCACAGCGCCCAGCAGGTCCACCACGGTCAGGCGGTCGGGTGTCGGGCTGATCTGAGCGGCCAGAAGCGGCGCCGAGATGATCCACAACAACACGCCCTGCAGCATAAAGACGCGAAAGAAGCTCTGCCACCACCAGCGGGTCCCGAACTCCTCTCGCCACTTGCGATAGCGAAAGTCTTCTCCCGCGCCCCAATTGCGGCGCAAAAGGTGAATCGACAGGCGCAGCCCCCAGATTGTGACCAAAATGGCGATCAGCCACTTGCGCGCCGGGAACCCGTCGGGCGTCAGGGCAAAATAGAGCCAGTTGGCAATGACAAAACCGGTCCCCCAATAGGGATCGACAATGCTCGAGTTGCGCAAAACCAGGCTGAGGCCCCACAACAGAGCCATGAGCCCCAACGTCACGCCCAGGCCGATGAGATACGCTTCCAGAAATGTCATCTCTTTACCTCCATCAGGTGCTAGCTTTTCGCTTGTATGGCCACAAAACCCGCTGCCCTGGGGCCGATGTGGGTGCCGATAACCGGTGTCACTTCGGCAACCATCGGCTCTTCGGCATCAGGAAACAGATGCAAGGCCTTCTGATGGAGAAACTCTGCCTTGTCAGGCGCATGGGTGTGAACCAGGGTCAGCTTTTCAAAAGGCGCCAATTGGGTTACAAGCTCCATCAGCCGGGCAGAAGCGCCATTCCGCGTGCGCACACGCTCCATCTCAAACTCGCCGCGGTGCATCTTGAGCAAGGGTTTGATCTGAAGCACAGATCCCAGGCTGGATTGGAAACGGCTCAGACGGCCGCTGCGCCGCAGAAATTCCAGGGTGTCCAGGGCGGCGATGCAATGGGTGCGGGACGCCTGGTCCTCAATGGCTGCCATAATATCGCTCATGGGCTGACCCTCGGCCGCCGCCTTGGCCGCGGTGACGGCCAACAGGCCGGTGCCCAGGGTTAACTGGCCCGAGTCGAATACGGTAACCGGCACCCTCTTTACCTCTTCTGCCGCCAGGCGCGCCACGGCCATCATGGCGCTCAGGCCGCTGCCGATGTGGATCGAGAGGATCTCGGTAGCCCCGGCCTGCGCAAGGTTCTCATAAACCTGAACAAACTGCCCAGGGCCCGGAACTGAAGTGGTGGGGTGCGCTTCGAAATGGGGCAAGCCCTCGTAAAACTCCTCATGCGACATCTCGACGCCGTCCAGATAGCTCTTCTTGCCAATGTTGATGTACAAAGGCACGACGGTTATGCCATACTCGGCCACCATATCCTCGGGCAAATCACAATTACTGTCAGTTACGATCTTGATGCCCATTCCCTTACTCCCTCTTGACTAATAAGGATCTACAATCGGTAGTCGGCCGGGGTTCCCCAACGCTCTGTCTTGTGGTAACGACGGTTGGTCGATTGAAAATGGATCCAAATTGGCACCCGATCCAGCTCCGGCCTGGCCTCAAATAGGCCTCTGTCGCCCATACGAAGCGCCTCGATCGCCAGTGGAAGCTCGTGCCGGAAAATCCTGTCACGCATGCCAGCAGCGCCAAAAGCCAGCCCTCCGCTGACGTGGCAAAAGATGTGCAGCGCCGGTCCATCCTCGCCCTCCTGCCACTCAGCCAGCACCTCATCGCGCATCAAACGGGTGTACCAGCCCGAGATCTGTTCGCGATCCACTTCGGGCGCAATGGTCAAGAACAGCTCGCCCGTTGTGTCAGAGTGGGTTAGGGTGTAGCGCCTGGGGTTAAGCGGGCCATCAGTTGTGGTACCCACCGCGAACTGGACGTGCAGCTTTTCCGGACTGAGACGACTCATAGCTTCTCCCAGCCCCCACGCCGGGTGTCGTCCGGCGTGGGGGCGCTTGGTGATCGCAGCGATAGGGGCCTAGACGGGAGCCAGCGTCCCGGCAAAGATCATCCAGGCCAGTGCAGTCTTGGCCGCCAGGCTGAGGATGATGTACACCCGCTCGCCGAACAGGTAATCTTTCCAGCGGCCGACCTTCTTGTATTGCAGGAACATGTTCACGGCAAAGATATTAAAGAATACAAAGATCGTGGGGATGATGGCATACACAAAGGCGGGCGGCTTGGCATCCCCAGACGACAATGCGCTCAGGAAGTACATCACAATCACCACCCACGGAATAATCCCCGCGATACAGCCATAGATGAACGAGGTCCAGTCGGTCTTTTTCGTCGTCTGGTTGTGCAGCTCCATGATCATGCCAAACAGGTTCATCATGGCGTTAATGCCAAACATCACGATCATAGTGCCCAGGTCCCACACGCCGACCAGCATGCCGATCAACACGATCATCAGCGAAGAGCTGAGGGCATACTCGTAAAAGCGCGCCGGGTTCATGCCCACCTTGAGATGCTTTACGTACCACTTGTAGCCAAAGGTGGCCAGGGACAAGTGGGCTACTGCAGAGATCAACAGAAACAAGGCAACCGCCGGGCCGAATCGCAGGTCAAAGGCCAGCTTTGGATCCGGCACTAGGGCACGAGCGGCCATGTCGAACTTTAAAAAGTTGGTATAGATCGGATAGGTCGTGTCATTGCTGAGCACGATCATCAGGATGCCCTGGATCAGGTGCAGGAACCCCATCACCAGGTTAAAGCGGCGCAGACCTTGGTAGGTCTTTTCGGGTACGTCCGGCGTCTTGGTCATGACAACAGATTTGGGCGCGGCTTTGGATTTCGCAGGCATGATACTTTTCTCCTTGTCTTGTAGTTGGATTAGAATGTCCTTATGGTGCGGGCGCTGCAATTCCCACTACCGATAGAGATTTTACCACAAGCCTGACGTTTTGTCAATATATTGTCGATATTTCTTACGCGTTTCTAATAGGGGAGGTGGGCGCTATTATCTACCTGATGCCCGTGAGGCAATTGCATTATCTCAATGACATGGTTGCGCCGCTCCTGTCCCCATGGTAGATGAATCCTAGCATGCGGCTGATCTTGGTCGGGTCAATACCTGCGTCGACCAGGGAGGCAGTCTGCCATTCGTCGTCGGTTTGCTCGGGGATCTTGTCATACGGGGCCAGCGTGGGTACCGGCGTTCGGGCGGGTTGGGTGGCTGGTACTGTCACTGCTAGGCCTGTTGCAGGTACTGGTCCGAAAGCAGGCCTACACATGGGCGTGATCTTATCCAGCTCCCGCACCGCTGCATCCCAGGTGAACTCCTGGTTGTCGCTAAAGTAGTAATATGCGGTCCCGTTGGGCATGATGGCAACCACATTGCCGCTGATCCCAAGCATCTGCGGCACCCAGAACTCGCAGTCAAAGCCGTCGGCTTGGCTATAGCGGTTAGCCCAGAAGGCGTTATTGTACACCCGCCGGCTGTCTATCATTACGCCACGGTCATCGGGTGATCGCTGTAGGGCGGCGGCAAGCAGGCCAGGGTGCAACACCTGGACGCCATCGATCTGCCCCTGCCAACTGTTCAGCAGGGTGGCAATCTTGGCGATGTCATCTGGAATCCACCACAAGCCATAGCCGCCCTCGGCCTGCCCCTGCCAGTCGTTGTCGGCGGTGCGCATGGTGGTGTATGCCCCTGGGCCGAGCCCGAGCGGCCGGTAGACCTCATCTACCACGAACTGGAAGATATCTGCCCCAGGACCTTCTTGGCTCTGCAGATAATTATGTAAGGCCCTGGTGAGGATGAATGTGTCACCGGTATGATACACCCAGTGCGTGCCCGGCTCAGCGGCCTGAGGCCAATCAAATGCCGCGGCGATCCGCGCGGCGTAGGGCTGGGCGCCAAAGAACTCGCCCATGTTAAAGCCGTCCTCGTCGGCCATGTAGCCCGCCGAGCCATAGTTCCCGGCAGACATGTCTATGGTGTGGTTGAATGTCACCCGTTCCCAGTCCCCTGGGCTGGCGGCATATTCCGGGACATAGTCCTTGATCAGCAGGCCGGCCACCTCGGGCCCATATTTCTGCGCCAGGCGCATCAGGGCCACGCTGACAAACGCCGATTTGGCAGTGGAGAAAGAGGCAGCGCGCATCGACTCGCAGTAGGGATAGATCCCAAAGCGGGTCTGGCAGCCGCCCAGGTAGTTGACCCCGTTCGCCACGACGCCATACCAGGTCATGTGCTCCGGACTAACGCCGCGCCCAAAGCCCGTGATGTCAACCCCGAGATAATCCTCGGCCAGCGCCTGGATCGGTTTGGTCGGCATGCGGGCGGCCAGCTCGGCCGCAAACTCGGTCCGGATGCGCTCGGCATCCTGAACAGGTCCTGGATAGTACGCAGCGTCCAGCAATCCCCACAGATCAGCCCGCGTGTAGGAAGTGACTTCTTGGGTAACCTGGTACCAGACCTTCGAGACGCTTCTTTCATCGAACAGGAAGGTCATCGTGCCATTAAAGCAGGAATTGCCGCCCTTGACCACCAGTGCAAAGGGCAAAGATGCCCGCGAGAAACCGCTATCGCCGGCCTCCTGCCACACCCGCCCCGGCTCAAGGATAATGTTCCACTCAGGATGGCCGGTGACGATCGATCCGCGCTGCACGGGGAGCAGATATCCATCGCTCTGCACGAATTCAAAATCAAACTCTGGCAGGTAGGCGTATTCCGGCCCCAGCTCGCCCTGCAGCACCTGAATCTGGCCGCCTTCCCTCTCCCCGGCCAGCTCCAGGCGGCCTTCAAAGATGTGTGCCGCCGGAGCGGCGCCGGAAGGCGGGGCAAGTGCGCTCTCGTCCACCGGCGACGTGGCCTTGAATCCGTTCGCCAGCGCATCGTAGGTCAGCAGCGAGCGCTCCACCTCCCCGCTTCCGGCAAGAGCGGTGGTAGGCATCGTCGCGGCCGGCGTGGCGGTCGCCGCTGGGCTGACAGCATTTGGGGCAGAAGTACATGCAGCCAGGAGTATAAGGCCCACCAGAAGCAGCCGCGCAGCCTTCATCCGAACCTCCAGGTCAATGAGTCCCGTACTTCTCCAGCCGCCAAAACGTGTCAAACCACGGCGGAGCTATCTGGGTGAAATGCGACCAGGAGCCCGGCTCCGGGTTTTCGGCGCGCTCCATCCATTCCCACAAGCCCAAAAAACAAAACCCATTGCCGACCAGCGTGTTCATCACAGTGCTCAGGGTATGGCGGAACTCATGCGGCCCGGACAGCCTGACCGACGAACCATCGGGCTGGGCGACGTCCCAATGCGGATAGTAGCGGGTCAGGTCTTCACCGTCGATGTAGGGACGGTTGAGGGCGTACGCCTCCCCGTCCCAGGCCTCATCGTCCACGGCGTGGCTAAAGGGGTTGGCAAACTGCAAGAAATAGATCCCGCCCGACTTGAGCACACGCGCCACTTCCCGGAAAACGGGCTCCACCGATGGGCAAAAGTTCAGAGAGTAGACCTGCCAGATCACGTCAAAGCGGCCAGCGGCAAAGATCGACAGATCGCGCATGTCGCCCTGGTGTGTCGCTACCTTCAACCCGTGGTGCGCGGCCGCCTGCCGGTCGCGCTCTAGCTGTACGTCGGACAGGTCCAAAACCGTCACGTCCGCTCCCAGCAGTCCGAAAGCGACCGAGTCCTGCCCGCCGCCGCTGGCCAGGCACAGCACGCGCTTGCCGGACACGTTGGTCAGGACGCCGTGCCGGCCTATCTGCCGGCGCGCCTCTTCGGGGGTATACTCCAGCCAGGGCTGCGACCATTCGACATTGGCCTGCGCCAGGGCGTTCCATCGCTCGCGGTTAGTCCTGTTGATTTCGTCCATGACTTATCCCCTGGTTTCAGAACTCTTTGAGCCACGTCTTGGAATCCTCTTTTGTTCCGAGCACGGACCCGTACAACGCGTCGGCGGGCGGATCATAGGCATTGGCCAACAGCCGGGTGCAGCCCATCAATTGCAGGCGCCTCATCCCTTCGGTCATGACGGCTTTGCCCAGCCCGCGCCGCCAGTGCTCCGCGGCCGTCCCCACCAGCACCGACACGGCGCTGCGGGTGTAATCGTCGTAAAAGATGGTGCAAAAGGCAGCGATGCTGCCGTCCGGGGCAGCGGCGACGATGTCCAGGTCGCGGCGGTAGAGCGGGGCAGACTGGACGTTTTGGTACCACGACCAGTCGCCATCATAGGCCTCGTCCGGCTCGTCGGCGTGAAAAGCGCGCCACGAAGCCCAACTGCGGGCCGGGTGCTCGCTCAGGTCCCCCATCGAGCGGATGGTATACCCCGGTGCAAGCGGCGTTTCCGGCAGGGGGCACTCCAGATCCCGGTGCCAATGATGGACAACCCCGCTCTGCCTGGTGTACCCACGCCGAGTCAGTATCTCCTGGCGTTGGGCATCGTCGGCAAAGGCGGGGACATACACGATCCGTTCCCCAGTCTGATTCCGGCCAAACAGGTGCTCCTCGGCATGGGCGAGCATCTCGTCCTCCAGATCTGCCGTACGGAAATGGGGATGCACGTGCAGGCACACCTCACTCCAGCCGACCGGATGCAGCACTGCTGCTATCTGATCCCCAGCCGTCTCCCACAGGGTGGCCGCCTTCTCCACCGGGTCACACACCTGAAGGTTCAGGACAAAATGCCAGCGCAAGTAGTCGAGGCGCGCGACGTGCCAGCTATGCTCGCGGCGTCCGTTGAGCGCAAACACTTCCCGCAGGAAATTGCGAATCCGCCAATAATCGTCTTCAGTTTGGGCCTGTTGCATAGTTAGCTTCACAGCTCACCGCCTCTCAAGGTATCGCAGCAATTTGGTTCCGTCCCGGTTCCGCCACTCCTCGTGTTCGGCCCGCCTGGCCGGGTCGTTCTTGATAAACAGGGATGCCCACAGGACCATGGTGGCATATTGCGTGGCCATGAACAGGTCGAGGTGCCGGAGCTGCGATTCGGGCAGCGTGCGGACCTGGGCATAGCCCTCCAGAAAGGCATCCCGCATCCAGTACCATTCCTCGGTCCAGGGCCACAGGCACAGGGCGATGGCAATGTCCCACAGCCAGTAGCCAAAACCGCAGTCCTCAAAGTCGATCGGATACGCCTCGTCGCCCTTAAACAGCACATTCTCCGGATACATGTCGGCGTGGATCAGGCCATAGGCATCCGGCCCCTTGCCCAGGCCCTCCATCACCTGCCGCGCCTCTTGCGACACGATCTCGAACGGCTTTCTCAAGCGCTCCGGCATCGAGGCCACCAGCTCTTCGACACCGCCGTCGAAATACCGCCCGCCCAGTTGGCCCTCCCAGTCCCACACAGGCCGCTCAAACCCATCAGGAGGCTGCCAGCCCGCCGCGAACTGGTGCAGCCGGGCCACCATCCGCCCCCAGGCCCGGAAATGGCTGGGGCGAAACCCTTTGGTCAACCTTCGCCCGTCGATCCAGCGCATCAGCGATACAATCCGCCCCTGTGGCGTCCCCGGAGTGGTGAAGCTCGTCACCAGCTCACCCTCCAGATTGGGCACCGGCTCTGGCACAGGCAGACCTGCCTCGCGGCTCAGCGCCGCCAGCCAGGTCATCTCTCCCTTGGTGCCCTCCAGGTGATCTGTATAGAGAACCCGCAGCAGATAGCGGTTGGGCACGTAGGGTCCTGGCCCCTCCCCCCTGACCGCAAGGGAAGCCGGGACGTCAACCCGGTAGATGATGTTGGCCGAGTATTGGACGAACTCGAGCCGGGCTCCACTCAAGCCATAGGCATCGAGCGCAGCCTCGGCCAGTCGCCTGGTCTGGCGCAGTTGGCCCAGGCGTGTCAGATCACCATAGGGCTTCACAATCCTTCGTCTCCTGGTGAGCATTCCCCCGCCAGATTCAACGGCAGGGTAATGGTGAACCTGCACTCGTCGTTGCCCCTCAGCAAGGTCTCGGCCTGTTCAAACCTGACCGGCTGCTCTAAAATCCCCTCCCACAGCCGCCGGTACCAGCCCGCTCCACAGAAACAAAAGGTCGGCGACAGCTTGGCAGGGATTTCGTCAAGATAAGGGTGGACAAATGGGCAATGGCAGTAGGCCTTGCGCCGTTCAGCCGGGGTCGCTGCCTTCTCAAAGCCCTCGGGGTCAAAGGGGTTCTTGCGCATGTGGACAACGTTGCCCTTGCGCACCGGCTTTTCATACCAAAAGCTGTCGGCGTACATCTCGTGCAGGACGTCGTCGATCTCGCCGCGCCGGTGATAGATGGCGCGCAGGTGATCGATCCGCTCCTGCGGAAAGACGTGAGCGCAGTGCGACACGGCCTGGCACTTCTTTTCGGCGTCGTCGCTCAGCGCATCCAGCCGCTCGATGGCGCCCTGGATCCAGGCGGTGTAATCGTCAAAGGAGGATGCAGGCGTGATCGCTTCGATCCCCTGCATGACCCGCTCTCGGGCCTCCATCCCAAGGACCGTTTCGGTACCCTCGGCCAGCAGCCGATCCCACTCGTGCAGGATCACCTGCACCTCGGTGACATCCTCCTCCGGATGGGCGGCATCCAGCGCCCGGTAGATCTCCCGCCTGAACAGGGACGTCGTCCCGGCGTGCTTGTCCAGGTAGGCGTAGATCCTGAGCACGCTTTCCCGGATCGACCGGTGCGCGCCGTGGTGGAGCGTGATCAGCGCCGGGGCAGCTTCCAGCGTGCGGGTGCGAACCTCGCCGGTTTCCACCGCGCGCACCACCGGGAAAGCAGCTTCGACCAGAAAGCCGTCCTTCACCGCCCCGCCGTGAAAGATAACCATGGCATCGCCGCGGATGGCCTCGCCGCAGGCCGCCCGCAGCCGGTCAAGCAGCGGCGGGATCTCGTCGCGGGTGTCGATGCGGGCTGTGAGGCTGGCGATCTGAACCGGATCGAGTTTTCTGTAAATGATAGGTTCGTCAGTCATCTCTGTTTCCTCCAGGTTGGACAGACGCCCATGGGATCAGACCAGGCTCTTGGTCATAAAGTACTGGGTATGTCCCGTGGGCATATTGGGCAGTACTCCAAAAACCGTGTAATCGCGTTTCTGGTAAAATGGCAGGGCGTTGAAACTGCCCGTCATCAGATGCACAGCGTGGCAGCCGCGCCGCCGCGCTGCCTCCTCCGCTTCGACCAGAAGCCGGCTGCCAAGTCCCAGCTTCCGGAACCGCTCGTCGGTCCACAGCCGCCCGACATACAGGTACTGCCAATAGGTGCTTCCCGTCAGCCCGGCGACAATTGTCCCGCCAGCATCCCGCGCGAACAGGGCCAGCGGCACCCAATCCACTACCACCCCCTGGGACGCGTCGTACCCATCCAGCCCCTGTTTGACCACATCCACATCGGCAGGGTCTGGCGAATCGGTCAGTGTGATCGTATATTCCGGCATCTTGCGTCCTTTCAGAACTCTTTCTCCCACGGCTCACACAGGTCATATTCCTCGCCCATCACCGAAAAGTACAAGGCGTTCGCCGCTTGAGAGTAGCCGCTGACAAAGGCCACCTTGGCGCCCATGCGCTTGAGGCGGTGCAGCCCTTCGATCATGACCGCCTTGCCCAGCCCGCGCCGCTGGTGGGCCGGCACGGTCGCCATCGGTTCGAAACAGGCCGTGCGAGTCACATCGTCGAACCAGATCGTGCAGAAAGAGGCGATCGACCCGTCGGATGCCACGGCCACAATATCCAGGTCACGGCGGTAGAGCGGTGCAGACTGGATATCGTGGTACCAAGCCGGATGATCCCGGTTGTCGCGGGCAATGTTGATGTCGTCGTCGTGAAAACCGAGCCCTGAGGCATAACAACGCTCGAGCAGCTCGAGCCCATCGCCGAGAGAACGGATGGTGTAGCCCGGAACGAGCGGAACCTCTGCAAGTGACCCATCCAGTGAACGGCGGTGCTGGTACTCCTGCTCTTCCGGCCCATCAACCCGGCGAAAGCCGCGGCGGATCAGGATCTCCTGGCGCATTTCGTCGTGCGAGTCAGCCCACAGCCACACCTTTCGGCGGCCATCGCGGCCGGTCGCCGCCAGGCGCTCTTCGGCAAGCGAAATCATCTCTTCTTCCAGAAGAGGCGTGCGATAATCGGGATGAACCTGCAGAAACACCTGTCTCCAATCTTCCGGATTCAACACCGCCGCGATCTGCCCGGTCTCTGTCTCCCAAATGAACAGATTTTCCGCGAGTGGAATCTTTTGGAGGTGTGAATTGATGAACCACCACCAGTAATCCAGCCGGGAAACGTGCCAGCTCAGCTCCCGCCGGCCGTTGAGCAGCATCACCTGGCGCAGGAACTCGCGGATACGCCAATAGTCCTCTTCGGATTGGTAACTACGCATTGTCGTCTTCACAATTTATGTCAACTCTCCAGGTTTTTCTTCCACGTGACAAGCCACTTCTGAGCCATGCGATGCTGCTTCTTGTCGCTCTTGCAGATGCAGGCGACCAGGCCCGGCTCGTCCCTGCCGGGATGCACTATCATGGCATACAGGCACGAATTGCACGACACGCACTCTGGCACACGCCTGCCGGTGCCTGCCCGCCATCGATTGGGCAGATTGGGCTCGCGGATCAGCGGCCGGCACAGCGCGACGAAATCAACCTTGCCGCCCTGCACGATCGCTTCCAGCCTTTCGACGTCGCGGTTCCCACCCACCAGGATGATCGGAACGGGGACATCCACCTGCTCCGCATACTCTAGAAAGTAGCTCTGCTGCTCCGGTCTCCCGATCCGCGTGTGCGCCTCGGGGGAAGGCGCCGGGCGAAAGTCGATCTCTGCCTCAGGCCTGAACAGGCACTCCCACATGCCGCCGCTGATCTCGATCGCATCCACGCCGGCCCGCGCCACCGCTTGGGCCTGCGCCGGAAAGCTCTCGATATCGATCCCTCCCGCCAGATAATCGGTGCCGTTCATTTTGATCAGGATGGGAAAATCCCCCACCTGCCGCCTGGCTCCAGCGATGATCTCCCGCACGATACGGGCCCGTCCCTCTCCTGCCCCTCCCCACCCGTCCTCACGCCGGTTTGAGTAGGGTGAAAGAAACCGGCTGAGCAGGCCGCCGTGCGCCGCGTGAAGCTGAGCGCCGTCAAAGCCACAGCCCTGCACGTCCACGATGGCGTCCACGAAACAGGCGATGATCTGCTCGATCTCATCGGCCGAGAGGGCCCGGACAGGTTGATCGGAAAATGGCGCCGCGATGGGCGAAGGTCCCGCATCCAGGTAGCCGACCTCCAACTGGGCGACGATCTTGCAGTCCGGGTTGGCCGCATGGACAGCCCGCGCCATTTCCTCCACTCCATTCACCCGCAGATTGGCATACAACCGGACCGGCTGGTCCGGGCTCTCTTCGGGAAACCGCTCCCGGTACACCGGCAGGCCGCCGCTGATCAGCAACCCGGCTCCGCCCAGCGCCAGGCTGCGGTACAGAGCCAGCACCTCTTCCGTCATCTGGCGCGAGCTCAGAATGCATGGATCCCATGTCGCCGACCGGACGAGGCGGTTGGGCACGGTCATCCCGGCGATGACGCCCGGGGAAAACAACTTGTAGTGGCTGCGGTCCATTCAGCGCTCCATCGGCTTGTTGAAAAACGTGTGGCATCTGGCTTGCCGGTAGCCCACGCCCTCGTACAACTGGAAAGCGCCGCTCGGGTTCTGGGTGTCAACCCCCAGCGCCATCTCCTCCATGCCCATCTCATGGAACATTTGGATGCTTTGGACGAGCAGAGACCGGGCCAGGCCACGCCGGCGCCACGGCCGCCGGACAAAGACGCCATGGCTGTATCCGCGCTTCCGGCCGTACTGCTCGTTCTGCGCCTCGTCGAGGCGGTTTAGCACCATGCCGGCTACCTGGTCGCCATCCCAGGCCACCTTCCACAAATGGGGCGCAAAGAGACGATCCTTTACCCATCTGTCGTAGGCCGCCTCTGTCGGCGGCACATATCCCCAGTGGTCCTGGCGGGCCTCCTGCATCGCCTCCCAGACGGCGCGGATCTGGCTCGGCTCGACGAGCCTTACCTCCAGTCCGTCCGGCATCGGAGCGTCGGGCAAGGGCAACGCCATGGGCCGGGTCATCTCCACATAGTGGCGAACAGGCTCGTAGCCAGCCCTGGCGAACAAAGCCTGGGCGCCAACCTCCGCGTCAGTAGCCCACACCCGGAAAAGCTTGGCTCCCTCGGCCGGGTGCTGGCGGGCGATGTCGAGCAGGCGGCCTTCGTCATAGCGCAGCATTGCCGCACCGATCCCCTTCCGCCGCCAGTCTGGATGGACAAAGCCGAGTGAGATGTAAAGCCTTTCACCGGTGCCCTCGGCTACCCACCACACTCGGCTAAAGGCGACCGTCGCGCCATCGACCTCGGCAAACAGCATATCCTGCCCCGGGTCGCAATTCGTCAGGTGACTGAACACCAAGGCGACATCGTCCACGGTGTTGATATAGTCGAGGCGGTCGGCCGCATTGCAAGCGTCGAGGATGGCCACCATCAGGGGATAGTCAGCCTTGCCCTGAAACCTGCGGAAGGACAACCCTGGGATCGCCGGGGCCCAGGGCACGGCGATCAGGGATTGGGCGTTCAGGATAGTTGTCATCTGCTCAATCCTGCGCTGCTGGCCACGATCCTCTCGTCGATCCAGCGCAGCAGCGAGTAGCATACCAGATCAAAGCGCTTGGGCCAGTACCGGTTTGCCACTGGATTCATCGGCTCCCAATCCGCGGCGCAGCGCTCATAGCCGTTGGCCCTGAGCCACGCCAGTGCTTGGTTCAGCAGCGCCGTGGTAACGCCTCGGCGCCGGGCCTCCTCACAGACGTAAGCGATGGTGATGCCCGCCGTCTTTTCATCCTGCACGATCTGGCACCCGCCCGCCCGACCAAGCTCCAATCCCAAGCAGCCCACCGCCATCTGACCTTCGCAGGCCAGCCATGCCACATTGTCCGGCTGCTGCAGCCATTCGTAGCGATCCTCGTCGTCGTGGATCCAAAACACAGGTGGGGCAGCCATGTGCCGCCCCATCGCCTGATCAAGCGCAGTCACCTCTCCAGCGTCCTCCGGGCCGGCCTGTCGTATATCCAGGCCGGCCGGACTGCCCTGCACCGGCGCCAGGCCCCTCACCCCATCCATGGCAGCCAGGCCGAACCCGAGCCATTGCCAGCACTCGATCCCTTCCCGGTCGTTGGTCATCAGCGTCACCGCATGGACGGCGCATCCGTCTGCGAGCCAGCGCGCCGAAGCGTGCCGGTACATCTCCTCGTAGATCCGCCGGCTGTTCGCCGGCTCAGCGCCGTTGGCCCATTCAGGGCAGTAAAAGCTACGCTTGCCAAGGAACTCGGGCAGCACAAACCCGGCCATGAACCCTACTAGCCGGCCGGATTCAAGGGCGACGACTCCGGCCGTCCCGTCCAGCTCGCACAGCATGGACGCAATGGTGCCTTCGTCCTCGTACTTGGCAGGCAGGGACGGCACCTGGCGGCGCAGGGCCGTGTAGCGGGCTGCGACCAGGCCGGCCGCAGCTTCAAGGTGTTCCGGTTGAAAGACAGTGACGTTCATCCAGTGGCACCCCCTTTATCACATTCAAATAACCCACTGCGGACGCTTGGCGTTCAGGTGCTGTTGTCCACTCTGTCACATGATAGTGTCAATGTGAAATCCAGTAACACGACTCCTTGTTCGATTGTACCACGGATCGGAAGAGCCACCAAAAAGCAGGAATCCAGGTTTCCCGGCCTGTTTTTGCCACTCGGCCTGAATTCGGCTATAATAAACCCATCGATGACTCTGGAAAGGAAGGAACAATGGACGCTTACGAAGCTATTATGACCCGCCGCAGCATCCGCGCCTACACCGCGCAGGCGGTGAGCGACGAGCTGATCAAAGAGCTGCTGGCTGCGGCCATGAGCGCGCCGTCGGCCAGCAACCGGCAGCCGTGGCATTTCGTGGCCATCACCGAGCGCCGGCAATTGGACGCCCTGACGGCGATCCTGCCCTACGGGCAGATGCTCAAGCAGGCGCCGCTGGCCATCGTCGTGTGCGGCGACCGCGAGCGGCAGCCGATGGAGGGCTACTGGGTCCAGGACTGCTCGGCCGCCACACAGAATATCCTGCTGGCCGCCCATGCCAAGGGGCTGGGCGCGGTGTGGCTGGGCGTCTACCCCCGCGAGGAGCGGATCCAAGAGATCAGCCGACTGCTCGGCCTGCCGGAGCAGGTGTCGCCGCTGGCGGTCCTGTCGATCGGCTACCCGGCCGAGCACAAGGGGCCGGCCGACCGCTACGACGAGAGCCGCATCCATCGTGACCGGTGGTAGTCACCTCTCAGATGGGCATGGCCGGGAAAAAGGAGGATTCACCCATCTCGAGGTTCACTCTAACCTGACCCTGCTGGGCGGCACCGCGCCGGTGGCCGCCCTGGCCACGCGCGCCGCGGCCGAGGGGATGAGCCACCTGGCCCTGACCGACACCAATGCGCTGTACGGCGCCGTGGCCTTTGACCGGGCCTGCCGGGCCGTTGGCGTCGAGCCGATCCTGGGCATGACGGTGACGGTGGCTCAGCCTGGCGAGTCGCTCGGTGCGGCCGCCGTCCCAGGTCAGTTGGTGCTGCTGGCGATGGGACCGGCCGGCTACCGGTCGCTGTGCCGGCTGTCGTCGCTGATCCAGGCTCATCCCGAGCGGGAGTCGCTGGCCGCCCAAGGCCTGACCTGGCAGGACCTGGCAGCGCACAACGAGGGCCTGATCTGCCTGAGCGGCGGGCGCACCGGCTGGATCGAGCGTCATCTGCGGGCCGGTGACCGGGGAGCCGCCGCCCGCTGCGCCGCCCGCCTGGCCGAGATCTATCGCGATCGATCTTATGTCAATTTAGAGCTGCATCAAGCTGGCGACCTGCCCGTCGCCCGCGAGCTGATCGCCATCGGCCAGCGCTCGAGGCTGCGGCCGGTGGCCGTGCAGCCGGTCTATTGCCTGTCACCCGACGACGCCCCACGGCTGCGGCTGCTGGCGGCCATCGACCACAACTGCCCGCTCGACGCAGTGCCTGCCGCGGCCCTGCCGGCCGGCGGCGATCCGGACGTGGATCTCCACTGGCTCAGCCGGGAGGAGGTCGCCGCCCGCTTTGCCGATCTCCCCGAAACTGTGGGAAATGTCGCAGAAATAGCCGAACGGTGCGGACCGGCACTGCCCGACGGCCGGCCGATCTGGCCGGCCCTGAAGCTGCCCGAGGGTCAGACTCCAGACCAGGCCCTGGCCGATCTGGCCCAGGCCGGATTGGCCGAGCGCTACCAACCGCCGCCGGCTACGGTGCAGGAGCGGCTGCAGGCCGAGCTGACCGCCATCACCCGGCGCGGCTACGCGCCGCTATTCCTGGTCGTGGCCGACATCGCCCGCTTTGCCCGCCGGGCCGGCGTGCCGATCAACACCCGCGGCAGCGTGGCCAACTCGCTGGTCGCCTACTGCACCGGCATCACCCACGTCGACCCGATCGCCAACGGCCTGCTGTTCGAGCGCTTTTTGAACCCCGCCCGCTCTGACCTGCCCGACATCGACTTGGACTTTTGCAGCCGCCGCCGCGACCAGGTGCTCGATTACGTGCGGCGAACCTACGGTGCCGACCACGTGGCGCTGGTCAGCACCATCAGCACCCTGCGCCCTCTGTCGGCAGTGCGCGAGACGGCCAAGGCCTACGGCCTGGACGAGGCACAGATCCGCACCGTGACCGCCCTGCTGCCCCACCATTGGCACCCCGACCCGCGCCGCCGGGACCAACGCAGCGTCGAGGAGATACTGGCCAGCATACACGACCCGCAGCTCCGCAGGGTGGTGGAAGAGGCCTTTCACCTGGTCGAGCAGCCCCATCACCTGAGCGTGCACCCTGGCGGCGTGGTGATCACCCCCGGTCCGCTGACCGATGTGGTGCCGGTCCAGTGGGCGCCCAAGGGTTTCTTGATCACCCAGTTCGACCACCGGGACATCGAAACGATCGGCCTGCCCAAGCTCGACCTGCTGGGCATCCGGGCGCTGACCGTCCTGGCCGATGCGACGGCCCTGGTGCAGCAGCACCACGACCCGGCCTTTCGCCTGGAGCAGATCCCGGCCGACGACCCACTCACCGGCGACCTGCTGGCCCGGGCCGAGACGATCGGCGTGTTCCAGTGCGAGTCGGACGGGGCCAGGCGGACCTTGCTTCAACTACGAGCGCGGACGGTGCAAGACCTGGCCGTGGCCAATGCCTTTTTCAAACCGGGACCGGCCACCGGCGGCATGGCCCACACCTTTGTCCGGCGCTACCGGGGCGAGGAGCCGGTCGGCTTTTTGCACCCCGCATTGGAGTCGATCCTGCGACCGACCCAGGGGGTGCTGATCTTCCAGGAGCAGATCCTGCGCATCGCCCGCGACGTCGCCGGCCTCAGTTGGGAGCAGGCCGATTACCTGCGGCGAGGGATGAGCCATTTCGGCTATGGGGAGATGCAGCAGATGCAGGCATCGTTCGTGGCCGGCTGCCGGCGATTGCCGCCCGGCGGTCCCGGCCTATCCCCGCAACAGGCCGAGACACTGTGGGAGCAGGTGCTGGCCTTTGCCGGCTATGGTTTTAACCAGGGACATGCCACATCGTACGCCGACGTCAGCTACCGCTGCGCCTATCTCAAAGCCCACTGGCCGGCGGCCTTCCTGTGCGCCCGCCTGGCCAACTATGGCGGCTTTCACCACCCGGCGATCTACATGGCCGAAGCGGTCCGGCTGGGACTGGCCGTGCGCCCGCCCCACGTCAATCACAGCGGCGCGCACTTTACCCTGAGCTGGGAAGGAGAACGAGGCGTCCTATGGATGGGGCTGGGCCAGGTGCGGGACCTGCGCCAGGCGTCGGTTCGGGCCATCGGCAGCGAGCGGCGGCGGCAGCCGTTTGCCGGCGTGCACGACCTGGCGGCCCGGGTGCCGTTGCAGCACAAAGAGATGGCTCACCTGATCCAGTGCGGAGCGCTGGACGGGCTGGGCGCGAGCCGGGCGGCGCTGCTGGCCGAGGCGGCAGAGGCCGAGCGGGCCGGCAGTGCGCTGCAGATGGCCTTTGATTTTGGCCGGCGGGAGGTTGACCCCGAACCGCCGGCCCAACGCCTGGCCTGGGAGCAGCAGTTGCTGGGCCAGCCGGTCAGCATCCACCCCCTGGAACTGCTGGCCGACCGCCTGCCCGAGCACCTGCCGCTGCACCGCCTGCCGGAATGGGCCGGCCGACGGGTCACGGTAGTGGGTATCCGCCTGCCAGGCTGGACCGGCGGCCAGGGTTTTTTCCTGGGCGATGGCGACACCTTTATCACAGTCAAGGGGGACCGAGCTGCCAAGGCGCCACCGCCCTGGCAGCCGTTGCTCGTCCATGCGCAATGGCTCGCCGATGAGTGGGGCACTTCCTGGCTAAAAGCCGAACAGATCGACAGGATATAGAGGCAACTCCTGCTGATGCCCGTCGATAGTTTGGCAAACAGCCAGGTCAGCGCCCTGGTCTCAGGCGAACCTCTCCGTTCAGGGCCATGCCGATCAGCCCGAGCATCAACCCTGCCACCGATGCCCCGTAGGACAGAAAGCACAGGACAAAGCTGGGCGAGACGGCGCCGACGACCATCAGCCACGGGCTGATGGCCCCAAACAGCACCAGGATAAAGCCGAGAGCAATGACCACCCGAGGATGTTCTGTTAACATGTCACAAACCTCTCAGTCTTGGATTTGAGATACGGTCCAGGGCAAATCCCACCATGGCAAAGGCGAGTCCGGTCAGGATCAGCAGGACCGAAGGCTCCAACACCCAATAGTATTGCTTCTGAAACAGCGCGCCGTTGGTGTAAGCATCGTTGATCGCCTTGCCCCAGGTTGGCAGGACAGGATCGCCCAACCCCAGCACCGCCAGCGACGCCTCAAGAAAAACAAAGCTGGGGATCAGGACGACCAGTTGAGGAACCAACATCGGCACAACGCGCGGAGCCATGTAGCGAAGGATAATCCGCCAGTTGCCGGCGCCGTAGGCCCGGGCGGCCTCGATGTACGGCGCGTCCTTCACCTGGAGAAAGACGGCCCGGTAGGTCTTGATCTGGGCCCCAAAGATGTTCAGGATGATGACGACGCCCAGTATCAGCCAGATACTGCGGGAATAAAAGGTGCCGATCATGATCAGGATCGGCAGAACGGGCAGGATCAGGTGCACCTCGGTGATGCGCTGAATGATGCCGTCCACCCAGCGGCCGAACCAGACGCCGATGGCAGCAAGAACCATAGTGCTGATAGTCGTGCCACAGGCAGCCAGGAGCCCAAAAGCCAGAGCTATCGGCGTGCCCCACAGCAAGGCCACGGTCAAGTCCCGGCGGCGGTGATCCGTCCCGGCCAGCCCGTAAACCTGCCCATGGAGCACGAGCTTGGCGTCCAGGTCGGCGTCCTTTTCGAACAGGCTGCCCACGATCCGCAGCTCGTAACGGCCTTTGAGGGCAACCGGCGTTTCAGCAGCCGGGTTGACAAACAATCCTTGCATGGTCGGCTGCCCCTTGAGCCGGCGCGTCAGACGGCCGTCCTGAGAAGCACGGTAGGTCTCATCCTGCGTGATCGAATAGTCGCCCATCCGGATCTCTCGGCCATCAGGGGTCAACCACGACAAGGAAACGAGAGGCTGCTGCTCACTGTAGACGGCAGTGAAGTAGATGACAAGATCTTGTGGAAAGGCGTCATACGGGTAGTCGAAGGCGAATGACATTGTCACATCGGTCAGCGCCGTCGAAACAGCCTTGACATCCTTGGCCGCCGAGCCATCCTGGCTGTTCAGGATGATCGTCTCCGGCAGCTTGGTTTTGGCGAACCAGTTGGTCCAGATCGGCCGGGCGTTCTTGGGGCTTTCGTGCCAGACATCTTCCCCGCCGCGCCACAACCGGATCGCTTCGTTATACGGCATGGTAACCACCGTATAGATCGACAGGCCGACCAAGGCGGCGATGATCACCAAGCCAGTTATAGCGGATGGATAACGCGTGATTTCGCGGAATGTCTTCATACTTTATGCCCTTCATCCCCGATTTTCACCCTGGGATCGACCAGGGCATAGATGAAATCGAGAAGAAAGACGGTGATCGCCAGAAGATAGGCATAGATCACGGTCGAGCCGACGATCACCGGCGTATCGTACGAGCCGATGGCCCGGAAAAAGAGCCGCCCCAGCCCAGGCCAGTTAAAGACAGTCTCCAGGATGATGGCCCCAGTCCACAAAGCGATCAGGGTCAGGGCAAAGTTGGTGATGATAGTCGGCAAAGTCGGCCTCAGGATATAGCGCCGTTCGATCGTCCTGGAGGTCAAGCCCTGGGCTTTGGCCATTTCCACATAGTCCTCGCTGGAATAGATGAGGAAAAAGGTCCGCCAGCCATAGACGTTCAAGAAAAAGGCGCTGAGGGTAATGGCCGCAACGGGCAAGATCATATGCTTGAGCAGGTTGAGGGCATAAGCCACCGGTGACGACGGCGGCAGTGGATCCACCATCCCCCCAAAAGGCAGGATGCCCAGTACCGAGGCAAAGAGTAGGATCAAAAACAGGCCGTAAAACCAGGCAGGCGCAGCAGACGTAGGCGCCAGGGCGATGACGAGCCGGTCCATCGCGCTGCCGTACCGTCTGGACAGCGACAGCGCGGCAAAGATGCTGAGGAAAAAGTTCAGGAGGTTAGCTGTAGCAAAAAGCAACAGGGTAGATGGCAAGCGTTCCAGGATGATCAGCCGCACCTGTTTCGACCCGGTATCGCTGGTCATATTCTCGGCTCGCCCCAGGCTCAGAGTCAAGGCATCAGACAAAAAGCGCAAGCTACGCACGAAAAACGGTTGGTCCAGGCCCAGCTGCCTTTCCCGAATCTGTACCATCTCCTCGATGCGCTGATTGCGCTCGGCAAGAGGCATCTGCTGCATTTCCCGGTTGTTCATGATCACCTGGGCGACCTCTTCCTGAATCTGTCCCCGCCGGATATTGTCGACATAGCCCCCCATGTTGGCGACGAGGATGGTCAAGTACACACCGACGACAACAGTGATAAACAGGACAACGATCTTAAAGATCGCGTACTTGGCGATTCTCGAAAAGGTATTGGAAGCGGTTTTGTATTTGAACCGTCCCCCAATAGGCATATCGGTCGCATCGGCCCCCGGCTCCAGGGGTAAGGTTGCTTCAGCCATGCTGTTCCTCACTTTCTGACACGGTCCCGGGAGGGGCGAGGAGACCCTGCCCCTCCCGGTTGCCCCTGTCGCAGTTGAAACGAGAGAACCCTGCTCCAACTGCGGTCCGTCTAGGGTGCAGCGGCAAATACCGATTCGGCAAAGGTGGGAATGCTCACCCGCTTGGATACCACCGCCACCTCCAACCGGTTTGAGCCTTCCATGAGCTTGGCCGTCTGATCCGAGCTGAATGCGATCTGCCACAGTCCATCTTCAACAGCCTCGGCCTGACCGGTGAAGGCCAGCTCGCCCTTGGCGTCGAATACCAGGTATTTGACCTCGACGATCTCGGCCACTGGATAGGGTTGGTCCTGGAAGGTCACGTACACGTCGTAAGCAGCCTCGGAGTTGATCGTGACCCGGGCCGGGCCGTCGATCTCCACCTGGGCGATCTTTGGTTCGCCAAAGCCAGCCCACTTGTCGGCCGGATCAGGATAGTCGGGGTTGCGCTTGAGAATGACCGTGCCTTCGATCGGGAACGCTTTCTCCAGGTAGTATGGGCCGGTGCCGATCCAGAAGTGCCCCTTGCGGCCGTACCAGTCCTGGAGGCTGGCATAACGGGCCGTGACCTCCTCAGCAGTGATATACTGGCCCAAGGTCGGTGCATAGGGGATGTAATTCTGTTCCACCGCCTGCCCCAGGTACTTTTCCAGGATAGCCACGGTTGGCCCGGCGATATAGCTCATCCAGTCGACCCCCAGCTCGTCGGCCTTGGCCGACGAGAAGGTCGTCTCCTTGTTCGTCTCGGCCAGAATGCCAAGCGCTATGTTGTGCCAGGCGCCAGATCCGAACGGATAGGTCGGGAACCAGGTTGGCCAGACGGCGCCGGCGTGAGCGGCCAGCTCGGCATCCAGCTGGATCTGATCGCTATAGTACTCGATGACCAGCGGATCGGTCGAGACGATGCGCGTGCCCTTAAAGTGAGACTGGAGCGACTCCAAAGCCGGCACCGCCGACGCGTCGTAGATAGCGCTTTCCGGCTTGCCCTGGTCGAAGGCCATGATCATCGCCATCACAAAATCGGCCACGGACATGGTGGAGCCGTCGTGCCATGTGATCCCGAACAGATCCTTGGGGTAAGTGGTGATGACCTTGAGGTTGGCAGTGAGCCCATCGGGGTACTTTTCGCCGACGGTGATGAACTTTTGCGCCGCGGCATCCCAGTCAACCCAGGCATCTGCCGGCACTTGGTTCTCCGGGACGAACTGCAGGCTGACCCAATCAAGGGTCTTTTCCACCGGCAGCCCTTCCTTGACAAACACCTCCGATTTTTCTATCCGCTGCGGCCAGCGCAATCCGGTGTGAGGATCGGGCATGGCCGGAACATCGGCTATCGCCCGGTGGATCATAGCATCGTACAGCCAGTTGGTGCCGGCGATCGGGTTCCACGGCTCGGTCAGGATGCTGGGCTCGCCCAGGGTCATCGCCCCACCCACCTCGCCTTCACGGCGGAGGGTGTAGGCCCATATGGTGGAGCCAGCGACGGCTGAGGCCAGGTCGTACCCCGTGATCACCTCCGCCCGGCGAGGCGTAAAGCTCCGCCGGTCGACCAGGAACAGCTCTACCGAGTCCTGCAGGGCAAGAGTCAGCGCCTTGTCGAACATCTCCCTGCGCTCGGCCATGGTCGTGAAATCGTTGCGGTTCAGCCGGTCCGCGATCTGGTCAAACTCGGCTGACGGTGTCATGGCCATCCACAGGGGCGAGGGGTAGCCGCGCGGCGTGTAGTAAAAGTCAAAGTTGCCGCCGGAATCGCGCACGATCCAGTTATTCACCCAGCCGCCGGTGTACGCATTCCACAAGCCGTCGGCAGGGTTGCTCTGATTCCAGATCGGCGATGCCTCGGCACCGGTCCGATAGTCGCGCTGGATGGTAAAACCGATCGATTCGAGCTGAGTGGCGACATAGTCGCCGATATCTCGCCGTTCGTCCTCGGTGCGGATGAGAAAGATCAGCTCGACCGACTCGCCGTTGTACTGCCACTTGCCGTCGACCAGCGTCGCACCAAGCGTTTCCATCTCCTGGGTGATCACCTCTTTGGCCTTGTCCGGGTTATAGGCATAGTAGGCCTCCAGCTTCCGGGCAATGTCGGCATATTTGGCATAGTCGGGGAAGGCAGTGACGACAGGAAGTAATCGCGGAACGCCCATACCACCCATCAACTCCTCGGCGATGTACTTGCGGTCAACTAGCCAGTTCACCGCCTCACGAATCTTCGGTACTGAGAAGGGGTTGAGCTTGCCGGTCGCCGGGAAGGTGGGACCGACCGGGTTAAACATGATCACGTTGAGCGAGCCATAAGACATGGAGTATGCCAGGTCCGGATTGGCCTTGACCTTCTCAAAGAGAGAGGCTTTGGAAACGCCATAGGCGTACATGTCCAGCTCGCCGGCCTCCACACGGGCTACCCCGGCATCAGCCGAGGGGTCTTCGACGATGATCACCATGTCCAGCCAGGCGCCGGTGCGATCCACCGGTGCCGGCGTTGGGGTCACCTGGACCTCGACGATCTGGGTCTCTTTGACCACCGCGGTCACCTGCTTTTCGACGACCTGCGGTGCGCCTTCAACCACTACCGTCTCCTTAATGACCTGGGTGACGATCTTTTCCTCGGGAGTGGCTGCGGGGCCGCAAGCAGCGAGGATCAGAGTGACAATCATCAGCAGGGCGATAGGGCTCGCCCACTTGTTCTTACACATCGGATTCTCCTCCTTCACATGGTAGTTTGGGTGCGGCCAGCGGTTCTCAACCTGGGTGCGGTAACCCACCGAGAGAGGCGGCCGGTCTGTCCTCTCGTTCAACTCGGAATTGTTAGCCCGCAGTCTCACCTCCTGTATACTCATGTAACACAGGGCATGACGGCATGCCCACGAACCCTTTACAGGAAGAGAGCGTTCAGACGGCGCCCCACCTCCGAACGCTCTCAACCAATGGAGACGATGTTTGTCCACAGTATAGCAAAAGGGAAGAGGGCTGTCATCGGCTAAAGCGCGGATTTGGGGTACGTAAAAAAGATGAGGGGAACAACGGGAATTCTCCACAGCACGCGTAGCGCACCTACACAAATCACGTAAGAGATCTTGAGCGCCTGCTTGCCATCTAGTTGCAGTCAGATTATAATAGAGACCAACTGGGAGGAGGAGCTATGTTCATTATCAAGAACTATGAGCTACGTCTAGAGACGCCCGGCTGCGCGCCTGGCGCAGAGCACTGGAATGCCACGGCTCGCTTCGATTACGACATCAGCGCTGTGTTTCCCTACCTCAACGCCGTGTGGAAGGGAGCTCACTACAACCCCCGGGCTCAGCAGTTGGCCTGCCGTATTGAAGACCGGGCGGTAGCCTTCAATCCAGGTGCAATTACGATCAGCAACCTGCTCGATCGCGACACGGCCACGGTCGAGATGGAAAAGCTGATCGCCCAGATCAACCGCATCTGGATGGACCGCGACCTGCTGACGCCTCGCTACACGGCCCGCAAGCGCCTGGTGGTCATGGAGATCTACAAGCTGCTGCCCCAGACCAACTGCAAGCTGTGCGGCCGGCCATCCTGCTTTGCCTTTGCCAGCCAGGTCACCGTCGGCGCGGCCGAGCCCGAGGTCTGCATGCCACTTTTCGGCGAGGAGCTATACGCTCACCAGCGCCAGGCGCTCCTGGAGATGCTGGCCGAAGCAGCAAGCTAGCACATCAATAGAAAAACCCGGTTCCCCCGACCAGAGGAACCGGGTTTCCGTCATCTAGCCCAGGACTTTGAGCTTGGCGTCGACCTCCTGCTTCAGGCGCTCGATCTCGGCCTTGAGCGCCGCCTCCTGCTGGCTCAGCGCTTTCAACTGCTCCTCAGTAGCCTGCAACTGATCGACGTACTGAGTCCGCAGGGCGCCCTCCTTGCCGGTCGCAGACAAGGCTGCCATGTTGCCCTGGATCTGCTGCTGCGCCTTGTAGATCTTTTGCCGGTCTTTGTCCAGCTCGGCCAGTCGCAGTTCATTGTCGGCGATCTTGGCCCACAGCTTGAGTAGCTCGGCCGCCTGGTCATGTGACTTGCGATCGAGCAGCCCTTGCTTCAGGTAGTGCTGCAACCCCTCGTATGACTGCCGGCGCAGCTCTTCGTGGCGGCTCATCAGGCGGCGTTCCTGGACGCGCAGCACGTTCTCCCCCCGGGCCGGCACCTTTATCTCGAACCTAAAATGCTCGTCGGTGTGTTCCTTCGGCTCTGGCGTATCGAACAGCTCATACTCACCCAGTCTCGGGTGTTCAATCAACACTGTCACCGGCTGGCCCGTGCTGTTGGTAAGCCGGTATTCCCGCCACTGGATGTTCCACTCTTCGATCAGCAGATAGGCGCCCCGGATCCGCAGGCCGCGGATCTCGCGACCGGCGCCGCTCTCTTCGCGGACCTTGACCCCCAGCTCCACAGCATACGCCACAGCCATCTCGCTCCCGACCACAGTAAAGGGCAGCACCGCTTCGCCCACATACTCGCCCTTTTCCAGCACAGTGACCGGGCCGCGCTCCAGCGTCAGCCCAGACCCATTCTTCAGCCGCAGTGTGGCCACCGGATGGGCCGGCAGCTTGGCGCCGTTGTACAGCAGGTCTTTGCGATAGTCGAGATCGGCCGACACGATGGGCACCATGGCCGACTGGCCGCGGCCAACCGTCACCGGAGTGCCGATCACATACTGGAACAGCTCGCCCAACGCCTCGCCGGTCGTCGTCACTGGCGCTGCCTGGGCCAGCGCCTCGCGGCTGATCGCTTTCATTGCCATCGGGGACGGCGCCGGCGCCGGGGCCGCGTCGTACATCGCCCGCATCGGCGCCATCGCCACCCCGGCTCCCAACGCCGCCTCCTCAAACTCCACGGGGGCCGCCGCCACGCGTGCTTCCTCCTCGACAACCGGCCGACTCGGGGTAAAGGGGTGATAAAGTTCATAGATGAAGGAGATCGGCATCCCGGCCACGAGGGAGAGAGAGATGCCTTCCAAGTCCTCCTCTAGCCGGTTGTCAAAGATGCCCCAGCCGAACAACAGCGCCTTTGGCCCGCCGCCTGCTTCCGGGTCGGCCACCAAGCGATAGCTGACCCGCCACGTGGGTGCCGGCGCGATGTAGCTGACCGACAGGTCGTGCTCCCCTGGCGTCAGGCGGATCTTGACCAGGCGATAGTTTTCCTGACTCAGCGCCGTCTGCAAGAAAAAGCGCAGGTCACTTGCGCCACGCTCGTCCAGGATCTCTACGCCCTGGACCCGACCCAGGCTCACAGCCTGCACCCCGGCAAGGTGAGCCTTGTCAGTCTCTGGTGCGTCGAGCAGGATCGAAACCAGCGAAGTGGCTAATGGCTGTCGCTCCGGCAGCTCGTCCAGGCCCAGCAGCGTGCCGGCCAACTGTTCCACCTGGTCCAGGAGGAGCCGGACCCGCCGCCCGCGCAGCCCCACTAGTAGGTCGCGCAGACTCCGGTCGTCACCCAACCGGATCGAGCAGCCGGCCAGGCGCTCCTCGCGGGTCTGGGGCGTGGCATACTCCAGGCCCAGCACCTGCCCGTCACCCCAATCGATGGCAGTCAGGCTTTTCAAGATATCATTCATCTCCTCCACACGGAAAGAAAGCTCCACCTCCTCGCCGCTCAGTCCTGCCCGGCGCTCGAAAAAGCCGACGCCGTGCTTGTACAGCGTCAAATGTGTAATAGGTAGGTTCGTCATCATTCCTCCTGGCATAATCCGATCTACACTAACGCAAAACTGCGCCTGCAATAGTCACAAACGACAATCCCTGCGGATCGGCCGGGCAAACGGCATAGCCGGCCGGCCGGCCACTGGCGTTTTCCAATAACCGAAGCGTCAAATAGATCGGCGGCATGCCACACACCCGCCGCCGGTCACGCTCAGCTTTGAGCGTATCGAAAAAGGCCGCCGCGTCACCGGCATAAACCGCTGCCAGCAGCCGATCGTCGGCGTTGCGCAGTTGGGCCTTGGCGACAAAATCCAGCCCGTACGGGTCGCCAAACGCCGGGCCAATGTGCGCCAGGTCGGCGGCAGCCACCGCCAACACCCGCCGGGCTCCGAGCGCCGCTCGAAGCACTTCCAACAGCGCGTTGAACGGCTCGTAAATTGCCGGATCACCCTCTCCGGCCACAAAACCACCAAAACCGCCACACAGGATGGGCAAAAGTGCCACCGGCCTGCCGCTGCGAACGAAATGCAGCCACACCGCGGCCAGCTCAATCGAATGCTCGTGGGCATGGTGGAGCTCTTCAGCAAAGGCGGCCTCCGACCCCAATGCCTCCGCCAACCTCTCGACTAGCGCATGGTCGGTGGGCAGTACACCCCAGGGTGTGGCATACGATTGGCGGGTCAGGGTCAGAGCGCCGTTGCTGCCCTGGTGGTCGGTGCCGAATATGATAACCAGCTCGGCATCGCTGGCTGCCTGCGCTGCCGCGCGCCACACCTCGGCATATACCGGCCCGCCCCGCTGATAATCGATGTGAGGACTGATCGCGCCCCGGACCGGCCCCGTCTCCTGGCCTGCCGCGGCGGGCGCCAGCGCATCTACGTACCCCTGCAACTTGGCCGCCGCTTCTGCCGGATCGTCTGGAAAACTAGATCCAGCCGATTCCATGGGACGAAAGGGTGCCTCCCGATAGACCTTTAGGATTGCGGCAATCGCCGCCGCAGAGCGCTCGTTGTCGAGCAGATAGGCCTTGTCCAGGTCGGCTACGAGCTTGGACAACAAGCCAGGGGCAAGGCGCATCCCAATGCGGATGGTGAACGCCGCCTGCAAGGCTGCCTCATCGCGCGTGCCGTCCATCAGGCCCAGCAACGGCGCCAGAGGCTGAGGAATGGCGATCGCGGCTTCACCCAGCCGCAGCGGATCGCGCAACAGGATCATCGCCTGCCCCCGGTGTTGGATCGGCTGGATCTCCACGTCACGCAGTTTGGGGCCAGTCATCACAACCCCCTCTGATTCACCACATCCCACCTTACGGCGCCAAAGTGCAGGCTAACCACCCCTTCCAATCCCGGCAGTGGGGTGCGGACGGTCATCGTCTTCTCCAGACAGTATAGCACATCCGCCTGCCAGTGGCAAGCCGCCGGTTTGCCGGCGGCCTGAACTGTGTTATACTTGGCAACTGCTTTTCAACCAACAAAAAGAGATTTCGCTGTGGAGACCTGGAAACGCAACCTATATGTCGTCTGGGCCTCCGAGCTTCTGGCAATCGCCGGTTTCTCGGTGGCCTTTCCCTTCCTGCCCTATTACGTACAGGAGCTCGGCGTCACCAAGCCTGGAGAAGTGGAGATGTGGTCGGGGATCATCATTGCCGCCCAGGCGGTGACCATGGCCATCTTTTCTCCCATCTGGGGCTCGCTGGCCGACCGCTACGGGCGCAAGCTGATGATCGAGCGAGCGACCTTTGGCGGAGCCATCGTCCTGACGGCGATGGGCTTTGTTCAGAACGCCTGGCAACTGGCGGCCCTCAGGGCTGTGCAGGGAGCACTAACTGGAACCGTGGCAGCCGCCATGACCCTGGTCGCCAGCTCGACGCCCCGCGAGCGATCCGGCCATGCGCTCGGCCTTCTTCAGATGGCAATCTGGATCGGTGGGTCAGTCGGGCCGCTGATCGGCGGTCTCGTAGCCGACGCGTGGGGCTACCGTGCTGCCTTTTGGATCACGGGCGCACTCCTGTTGGCATCTGGCCTGACAGTTTGGCTATTTGTAAAAGAGGATTTCACACCACCGCCCCGTGACGCGCGCAGCTCCAAAGACAGCATGTGGAGCGGTATCCGGCTGGTGATGACCGTGAGCAGTCTGGTGGCCCTTCTCGGTGTTCGGGTCATTACCCGGCTGGGCACCAGTATCACATCACCCATTTTGCCTTTGTTCATCCAGAACCTGGCAGGACCAGATGCTCGCGTGGCATCGTTAACCGGCTTGATCTCCGGGATCACAGCCGCCACCAGTGCTGTGAGCGCCGTCCTACTTGGCCGGGCCTGCGACCGCTTTGGTCCCTGGGGGGTCCTGCTGGCTTCAACCGCAGCGACAGCGGTGTTGTATGCTCCCCAGGCAGCAGTGACAACTCCCTGGCAGCTGCTGATCCTACAGGCTGCTGTTGGCTTTACGCTGGGCGGCATGGTTACCTCGACCACCGCTTTCCAAGCCAAACTGGCCCCTGAGGGCCGCCAGGGAGTTGTCTATGGCCTAGATGCCAGCGCTACTTCAGTGGCCAACGCAGTAGGGCCGATGATAGGCGCCGGCGCAGCAGCCGGATTTGGCCTACGACTGCCGTTCCTACTGACCTCCGGAGCACTCGCCGGAGCGGCCGGGCTGGTATGGAAGCTGCTCCCTCCGAACAGAAAGAAAGAGCCGCCTATCTCTTGATGTTGTAAAAGGCGCTCATCCCGGCGTACACTGCCGTCTCGCCCAGCTCCTCTTCGATGCGCAGCAGTTGGTTGAACTTGGCCACCCGATCACTCCGGCACGGGGCGCCGGTCTTGATCTGCCCGGCATTTACCGCCACCACCAGGTCAGAGATCGTCGCGTCCTCGGTCTCGCCTGAACGATGGGATACAACAGCCGTCCAGCCTGCCTGCTTGGCCATTTCGATGGCTGCCAGCGTCTCGGTCAGTGTCCCGATCTGGTTGAGCTTGATCAGAATGCTGTTGGCCGCCCGCCGTTCGATGGCCATCTTGAGCCGCTCGACATTCGTCACCAGCAGATCGTCGCCCACGATCTGAATCCGATCGCCCAGCCGCTGTCGCATCAGGATCCAGCTGTCCCAATCATCCTCGGCCAGACCGTCCTCGATGGAGATGATCGGGTATTTGTCAACCCACGCCTGGTAGAAATCGACCATCTGCTCGCCACTCAACGTGCGGCCCTCTTTCTTGAGGTGGTACTTGCCGTCGTCGAACAGTTCGCTCGCGGCAGGATCCAGAGCGATATAGATATCCTGCCCCGGCCGGTAACCTGCCTTCTGGATCGCCTCCAGGATGACCTCCAGCGCCTCCTCATTCGACTTGAGTGATGGCGCAAAGCCACCCTCGTCGCCCACGCTGGTGCCATACCCCCGCTTACTGAGCACCTTTTTCAGAGCGTGGTACGTCTCGGCTCCCCAGCGCAGCGCCTCGGCAAACGACGGCGCCCCAACCGGCATGGCCATGAACTCTTGCAGGTCTGGGCCGTCCACGGCATGCTTGCCGCCGTTCAGGATGTTCATCATCGGCACAGGCAGCGTTCGCGCCGACACGCCGCCGATGTAGCGGTAGAGCGGCAATCCGAGCAGATCGGCAGCCGCCTTGGCCACAGCCAGGCTGACGCCCAGGATGGCATTAGCGCCCAGATGGCCCTTGTTGGGTGTCCCATCCAGTGCAATCAGATATTCATCGATCGCCACCTGATCCAGTGCATCCCAGCCCCACAGCTCCTCGGCGATGATGGCGTTGACATTTTCCACCGCCAACAGCACACCCTTGCCCGAGTAGCGCTCGGCATCCCCGTCACGCAGCTCCACTGCCTCATGGGCACCGGTCGAGGCACCCGACGGCACCGCCGCCCGGCCAAATACTCCCTCTTCCAGCACCACCTCGACCTCGACCGTTGGGTTACCCCGCGAGTCAAGGATCTCCCGACCTATGATCTCTTCAATTGACGTCATTCTTTCCTCCGTAAATCTAGAGCGGCATACAGCCGCTCGAAATCAAACCGATCCTCTAACATCTGTTCGAAGCGCTCGATCTTTTTGGCCTGGTGGATGCGGGTCTTGCCAAAATAGCGCTCGATCACTTCCACCGCCGTCAGCGTGTCCTGCTTGACCAGGATCATCGGCACACCCACCTCGGCCGCCCGACCGACAATGATCGGGCTAGGGTGGAGGTCGCCAGTCAGGATCAAGCACTTGGTGCTCGTCTCCAGGGCAGCCAGTTGGATATCAGGTCGGTCACCGCCGGTGATGACCGCCTTGTTGGGCTTGCGCCGGAAGTAGGTCAGTGCCGAATCGACACCCATAGCCCCGATCATCAAATGCTCGACCAGCTCGTCGGCCTGATCGGCACAACACAGGATCTCTCCGGCCAGCAGCTCGGCCAGCTCATTCACGCTGATCGACAACAGCAGCCTTTCCTGGGGCAAGACGGCATACACCGGCAGTCCTCGCGCCTCCAGCGACGGCTTGGCGACCTCCTGAGCAAACGGCATCCGCTGCCGGGGCACGCCGTTCAGCACCGCCCCAACGAACCGGTCGCCGAATTGAGCCTGGGCAGCCAACAGATCGTCCATTACCTGCAGATCCTCGTCGTAATGGATGATCGCCAGGACACGAGCATCCAGGAGCTGGGCCACCAGAAAAGGAGGCAGGCCGATGGCATAACCTTCGCGCAGGCTGCTGCCGCCCTCCAGGATCACTGCATCACGTCCCTTGGCTATCCGCTCGTAGGCTGACCGCAGCTTTTCCCGAAAGTCGGTGACATCGCTCTCCTTCAGATACTGTTCCAGTATAGCCGGAGAGATGCCCACCGGTGCCATGTCTTCTATCGGATCGGACAGATCGAGCGTCTGCCTGAAAAATTCGGCATCCTCATCGACCAGACCGGCCGCCAGGCGTGCCCCGGCGCTCAGCGGCTTCAAGTACCCAACGCTCAAACCATCCCTCCGCATCCGTCTAGCCAGACCAATGCAGAGCGCGCTTTTGCCCGAAAACGTCTCGGTCGAAGTCACATACAGAGTAGCCATTCTTGCCTCCTTAGCCGAGTACTAATCGCGGGTCTATGCCAACAAGCCCTCGCCCATCCTCAAAGACGGTTACAGGGTTTATGTCAAATTCAAGGATGTCGGGAAAGTCAGCAGCCAACTGCGCCAGGCGCAGCAGCGCCTCGGCGAGAGCCTCAAGGTCCGATGCACCCTCACCGCGCCCGCCCCGAAACACACTTGAAGCTCTGATTTCACCGATCATCTCCCTAGCATCGCGCCGGTCAAAGGGCGCCACGCGGAACACGACGTCACGCAGCGCCTCTACATAGATACCACCCAAGCCGAACATCATCAGCGGGCCAAAGTGAGGATCGCGGTGCATGCCCATGATCACTTCTTTGCCACCTATGATCATCTCCTGGACCAGGCAGCCCCAGATGTCTGCATTGGGCGCGTATTGTTCGGCCCGGTAGAGCATTAGATCGTACGCTTTGCGCACGTCGGCGGATGTCGCGACATTGAGCTGGACGCCGCCCACGTCGGTCTTGTGCAGGATATCAGGCGAAGCGATCTTGACGGCGACAGGGAAACCGATCTCCTCGGCAAAGCGCACCGCTTCATCCGGGCTGTGGGCTAACCGTGTTTTGGGCGTCGCAATCCCATATGCATCCAGGATCTCCCAGGCTTCGGCGTCGCCCATCGCCACCCGCCCCTCATCTCTAACCCGCCGCAAGGCACGCCGCACCCTGTCTTGGTCAACCGCGAACGTTTCCAACTGTGCCGCCGGCCGGACGCGCCAGTGCCGGTGGACCATCATTGCGGCCATAGCTGCCACGGCCCGCTCCGGTACGGGGTAGTTCGGGACGGCATTCTCGTTTAGTATCTGGATCCCGTGCGCCACCGCTCCACTACCCATAAAACAGCCAAGGATCGGTTTTTTGTGTTCCTGGGACAGTTGGCCCACGACGCGGGCCGTTTCCTCAACCTGAGTCATGACCTGGGGTGTGACGATGACGATCACGCCCCCAACATTCGGATCGTTCAACACCTGACTCACCGTTTGTTCATAACGATCAGCCCGCGCATCGCCTAGTACGTCTACCGGGTTCAATACACTGGCCGCTGCCGGCAAAAAGGACCGCAAGTTGGCCATTGTCTCCGCCTCAAGCGGAGCCAATTGCAGTCCGGCCAGCTCGCAGGCATCGGTAGCCATGATGCCCGGCCCTCCGGCATTGGTCACGATCGCGATCCGGTCATTCTGAAGCAGCGGCTGGCGGGCAAAAGCGATCGAAAAGTCGAACAGCTCCTGCACCGACCGGGCCCGGATGACCCCACTCTGCCGGAATGCAGTCTCGTAAGCGCGCTCCAGGCCGGCCAGTGTTCCAGTATGTGACGACACCGCCCGCGAGCCGGCGCTCGTCGTTCCCGCCTTGATGGCAATGATCGGCTTGTGCCGGCTGACCTGCCCGGCCACGCGCATGAATGCGGCCCCCTCGGAAATACCCTCCAGATAAGCAATGATGACCCGCGTGTAAGGATCGTCCGCCCACTCCTCAATAAAGGCGATCTCATCCAGGTCGGCTTTATTGCCCAGACTGACAAACCGCGAAAAACCCACCTCGTCCGCCAGAGCCATATCCAGAATGGATGTGCACAGCGCCCCCGACTGCGACATAAAGGCAATAGTGCCCTGTCGAGGCATACCCACGGCGAACGAGGCATTCAGACCGGTTATCGTATCGATCAGCCCCAAGCAGTTTGGGCCTACCAGCCGCATGCCATAGCGTCTGGCAACACCGACGATCTCGCGTTCCCTCTGCCAGCCCTCATGGCCCATCTCACGGAAACCGGCCGATATGATGACAGCACCCTTGATCCCCTTTTCGCCACATTCGACCAGGGCAGTCATCACCTGCCGGCTGGGGATGACTATCACAGCCAGGTCGATCGCTCCCGGGACGGCCAGCACGCTGGGATAGCACTCAAGTCCGAGGATCTCTTGAGTATTGGGGTTGATCGGATAGACAGCGCCGCGCTCGGCGTAGCCATATTGGACAATATTGTGCAGAACATTATAACCGAGCTTTTCCGGCTCCCGAGAGGCACCGATCACAGCTACAGCCTTCGGGCTGGAAAACATGTCGAGCATGGCCTTGTCCGCTCCTCGATCGCCAAGCGGTGAAAACCGCCTCGCTGGATATCGATGATACACCAAAAGGAACAAAAGCGCAAACCAGATCTCCATGTGGCGTCGATTACTTGACACAGGCCCATCCCTGTGCTAGAATAATTCCGAAATTTTAGTAGGAATTAATCGGCGCTAAACGGAGGGGTGCAGTGCGGGTTTCAGCTAGAGAGCTATACGGGTTGCGGGCCATGACCGAGATGGCTCGGCATTTCGACCAGGGACCAATCTCCCTGGCCGAGGTATCGCGGACTCAAGGCATCTCCCTGGACTACCTGGAGCAGATCGCGGCTAGCCTCCGCAAGGCCGGCCTATTGGAAAGCAAGCGAGGCGCCCAGGGTGGCTATCTTCTGACCCGCTCACCTCAGGCCATCACGGCCGGCGACATCATCCGCGCCCTGGAGGGCTCGATCTTGCCGGTCCTATGCACGACTGAGCACCTGGAGCGTCGCTGCACGCCCTGCCACAGTCAGACCGAGTGCACGGCGCGCAACGTATGGCAGACGGTAAGCCGGCGGCTCGTGGAAACTCTGGATGGCATCACCCTGGCCGATCTGCAAGAGCCGACATTGGTACAGACGGAAGATAACGAATGACCGATTCGACGCTACCGATGCTCCACCTAGACCGCGAGGGGGCAGACCAACATGAGCGCCCTGCCCTGCTCCGCCGCTGGCGCGACCTGCTGCGGGAGGACATCCAGACGGTGTTCGCCAAGGATCCGGCAGCTCGCACCACCTTTGAGGTGCTGACCTGCTATCCCGGCCTGCACGCTCTCTGGCTGCACCGCGCCAGCCACGGTCTGTGGCGGCGCAACCGCCAGACCTTGAGCCGCCTTATTTCGCATCTAGGCCGCTTTGCCACCGGCGTCGAGATCCATCCTGGCGCTCAAATCGGCCGGAGGTTCTTCATCGACCATGGCGCCGGAGTCGTGATCGGTGAGACAGCCGAGATCGGCGATGATGTGCTGATCTACAAAGGAGTGGTCTTGGGCGGCACCACATCCGAACGGGTCAAACGCCACCCAACCATCGGCAACGGCGTGGTCATTGGTTCCAACGCCGTGGTCCTTGGCCCCATCACCGTCAGTGATGGGGCCAAGGTCGGTTCCGGCTCAGTGGTCGTCGCGCCTGTGCCTCCCGGCGCCACTGTGGTCGGCGTGCCGGGGCGAGTTGTGCGCATCAACGGCCGCCGGCCCGAACCACGCGACATTCTAGATCACTCCCGCCTGCCCGACCCGGTGGTTGAGACGCTAAAGTGCTTCGTAGACAGGATCGAAATCCTGGAAGCACAAGTGAGAGAGCTGCGCCAGGTCACGCCATTTGACAGCAATAAAGACAGACATGTACCGCTTGAATGCATACCGATAGCTGAGCGGAAGGAACCGGCAACGTGATCGCACGAACTGTAGACACCGTCCTAGATCTGATCGGCAACACACCGATGGTCCGCCTCCGCCGCCTGCCGTCGGCAGGCTCGGCGGCTGTGTGGGTCAAACTGGAGCGGGCCAACCCAGGAGGGAGTAGCAAGGACCGCATTGCCAAAGCGATGATCGAGGCCGCCGAACGCTCGGGCCAGCTAGGCCCGGGCAGCGTCATCGTCGAGCCGACCAGCGGCAACACCGGCATTGGCCTGGCCATGGTCGCCGCCGTCAAGGGCTATCGGCTCATCCTGACCATGCCCGAGACGATGAGCGCCGAGCGCCGAGCCCTGCTCCGAGCCTATGGCGCCGAGCTGGTGGTCACACCGGGCGGAGAGGGTATGGCAGGTGCCATCGCCAAGGCCGAGGAGCTGGCCCGCCAATGTGGCTATTACATGCCCCAGCAGTTCAAGAGCCCGGCCAACCCCGAGGCGCACCGCCAGACGACCGCCCTCGAACTACTGGCCCAGCTGCCGGACCTGGACGCATTTGCTGCCGGCGTCGGCACCGGTGGAACCATTACCGGCGTGGCCGAGGTTGTCAAGGCACGCCGGCCAGGCTGCCGGTTTGTGGCCGTCGAGCCGGCAGCCTCGCCGGTGCTGTCAGGGGGACAACCGGGCCGCCACCAGATCGCCGGCATTGGCGCCGGCTTTGTGCCCGAGATATTGAACACCAGCATCATTGACGAAATCGTCCAGGTTAGCAATGAGGACGCCGCCGAAACGGCGCGCCGTCTGGCCCGCGAGGAGGGCATCTTGGTCGGCATCTCATCCGGAGCCGCGACCTGGGCTGCCATCCAGGTGGCGCAGCGGCTTGGAGAGGGCAAAACCGTCGCCGCCGTGCTTCCCGACACCGGCGAACGCTACCTAAGCACCGGGCTGTTTGATTGACCAGATCCATTAAACCATAACATTGGAGTGAACAGATACCATGAGCCAACAAGTCGACCGAAACATCTATCTGGACCACGCCGCCACCACCGCCGTCGATCCGCGCGTTGTGGAGGCCATGCTGCCCTACTGGACAGAGCGCTACGGCAACCCGTCGAGCATCTATCGTGTAGGACGCGAAGCACATCACGCCATGGACCAGGCTCGCCAAACGGTGGCCGACATCCTCTGCTGCTCGCCCAACGAGGTCATCTTTACCAGTTGCGGCACCGAAAGCGACAACCTGGCCCTGCGCGGCGTGGCCTTTGAGCGGCGCCAGAGCACCAAAAAAAACCACATCATCACCTCACCCATCGAGCACCACGCCATCGGCCACACCGTCGAGCAGTTGCAGAAGCATTTCGGCTTTGACGTGACCTACGTGCCGGTGGATCGCTACGGCTTGGTGGACCCTGCTGCTGTGGAAAAGGCCATCCAGCCCGACACAGCACTGATCAGCATCATGTACGCCAACAATGAAGTGGGCACGGTTGAGCCGATTGCCGACATCGGCGCCATCGCCCGTGCCTACAAGGTGCCGTTCCATACCGACGCCGTCCAGGCCGGCGGCACACTCAATCTGGACGTGAAAGCACTGAACGTGGACTTGATGTCACTGTCGGCGCACAAGTTCTATGGTCCAAAAGGGGTCGGCCTGCTCTACGCCCGCAAAGGCATTCCATTTCTGCCGATGCAAACCGGCGGCGGCCACGAGCGCAACCGTCGCGCCGGCACCGAAAACGTTGCCTACATCGTCGGCCTGGCCACCGCCCTCCGGCTGGCCTACGAAGAATCCGAGGCAAGCAACGCCCGCATCGCCCGCCTGCGCGACCGCCTTGTGGCCGGCGTGCTCGAGCGTATCCCACACAGCCAGTTGACCGGCCATCTAGCCAAGCGCTTGCCCAACAGCGCCAGCTTTATATTCAACTTTATCGAGGGCGAGTCGATCCTGCTCAACCTTGATCTGCTGGGCGTAGCCGCCAGCAGCGGATCGGCCTGCACCAGCGCTTCACTGGCACCTTCCCACGTGCTGACCGCCATGGGGTATCCCCACGAAATAGCCCACGGTTCGCTGCGGTTGAGCCTGGGCAAGGAAAACACCGACGAGGACGTGGATTACGTCCTCGACATCCTGCCTGCCATTATCGACAAGCTCCGGCGGATGAGCCCTCTATACCAGGGCTAACAGTTAGCCACAAACAACGAACCGCGCTGCTTGGGGTAGCCCCAAGCAGCGCGGTTCTTGCTACCTTCTTCATCGCCATCTTGCTCACCTCACGCTTTCCATCTTGCCGCCAATCGGTTCTTGAGGTACAATAGGTGCATGTCACTCACAGCACTAGACCAGGCTCAGCACCATGTCCTGATGTTCGGCGGCAAGGGCGGTGTCGGCAAGACCACTACCTCGGCCACAACCGCCCTCCATTTCGCTGCTCGTGGCAAGCAGACGCTGATCATCTCCAGCGATCTGACACCATCCCTGTCCGACATCTTTGAAACCCAGATCGGCGCCGTCGAGACGCCCATTCCCGCCGTACCGAACCTGTGGGGCCTGGAGATCGATCCCGACGAGGTCATGCGCCGCTGGAAGATCAAATTTGGCCCCCAGATCTATGACGCCGCCCTGAGCATGGTCGACATGCCCTATGACGACCTGGTCGATTACGTCGGCATGGCCCCCGGCATCCAGGAAGAGTTCATGCTCGACTTTATCCTGGAGCGGATCGAGGGCAGCCGGTACGACCTGGTAATCTGGGACACTGCTCCGGCCGGCGACACCCTCCGCCTGTTGGAGTTGCCCTACAAATTTCTGGAACACCTGCGCGTCGCACCCAAGATGTACCTGGGCGTGCGCGACAAGCTCAAGCTGAACAAGGTACCCTTCCTGGACCTGATCGCCAGTTGGCGGGAACTCTCGCAAAAAGTCACCGACTTTTTCCGGGATCCGGACAGCGTCGAATTCATCCTGGTCACCATTCCCGAGGCGCTGGGTGTATACCAGACCGGACGGGTGCTGGCCGAGCTGGATGGCTTGGGACTGCAAGTCCATCACCTGGTGGTCAACCATGTGATCGCCAAAGGCGACTGCCCATTCCATCGCCAACGCCAGGCGATGCAGCGCCCATACCTGGACCTGCTGGCCGAACGGTATGGCGGGCGGCTGGCGATCACCCATTTGCCCCTGTTCGCCGACGAGATCAAGGGCGTCGGCCGCCTGCGTGAGCTAGAGATCGCACTCTTTGCATAATATGGAAAGGAGATACGCGCATGAAACCCGATTATCCACAAGCTGTTTGGCGGCCCGCCGCTGCCGAAAACCAGGGTGAGCGACCGGCCGGAACCGACATCGACTGCGTGGTCCTGCATGCCACCGCTGGCGGCCTGAGCGGGACGCTGTCATGGTTCGCCAATCCAGCCAGCGGCGTATCGGCCCATTACGTCGTCGGCAAGGACGGTGACGTCTATCAAATGGTCGAGGAAGACAAACTCGGCCATCACGCCGGCGGCAGCGACTACCAGGGCCGCCGCAACTTTAACACCTTTTCGATCGGCATTGAGATCGTCAACTTGAACGACGGTGTGGATCCCTATCCGGCCGCACAGTTCGAGTCGATGGTCAAGCTAGTCAGCTACCTGGTTGAGAAACACAACATCGCGCGGGAATGGATCGTCACCCACGCCGACATCTCAACTGCCGGCAAGACCGACCCACGCGGGTTTCCTGTCACGCAGATGATCGCCCGCATCTATGACGCTATACCTGCCGTCCCAGAGAATATAGTCCGCGAGTCGGCGTGGAACGCCGGCGGCATCCCATTCAACGCAGCAGCCGCCTTCCCCAAATATGCCCGCCTGCACGACCTGGGCAACCCTGAGACCAAAGAATTCGACTTTGAATACCGGGGCATAAACTATCGGGGACAGGGGTTCAGCAAGGCGATTATCTATTGTCAGGTCGGCGATTGGGGGAACATCAAGGAGCTGGATTGGTAGCAGCCTTGGCCCGGGCTGCTGTTCCCGGGCAAGATCGAGTCATCGTGGCCATGAGCGGCGGCGTGGATAGCTCGGTGGCCGCCGCCCTGCTGGTCGAGCAGGGCTACGACGCGATCGGCATCATGATGCGCCTGTGGAGCGAGGGCGAAAACCGCTGCTGCGCACCCCAGGCGGTCGACGATGCCCGGCACGTAGCGACCCAGTTGGGTATCCCCTTCTACCTACTCAGCTTTGAGGCCGAGTTTCTAACCTCCGTCGTCGATCCTTTTGTCGCCGAGTACAGCCGAGGCCGGACGCCGAATCCGTGCCTGGCCTGCAACCGTCACATCCGCTTTGGCCACCTGCTGCGCCACGCCCAGGCGCTCGGCGCCGGCTATCTGGCGACCGGCCACTATGCTCAGGTGGACCTGGCCGGCGACTTTTACCGGCTGCGAATGGCGGTCGACCGGCGCAAAGACCAATCCTACGTGCTCTACAGCCTGGGGCAAGCTGAGCTGCGCCACATCCTGTTCCCGCTCGGCCTTTACACCAAACCTCAGGTCCGCGAGATGGCCCGCCATAGAGGGCTGTCTGTCGCCGACAGAGAAGAAAGCATGGAGTTGTGCTTCGTCTCCGATGATAACTACCGGCGCTTTGTGCGCGAGCGTGCCCCCCAGGCCTTTCACCCCGGTCCCATCCTCGACACTGCCGGCCGGGAGATCGGCCGTCACCAAGGCCTGGCAGCCTACACCGTTGGCCAGCGGCGCGGGCTGCGCATTGCTGCGGAAGAGCCCTTGTACGTCATCCGTCTCGATCTTGAAGCCAACGCCGTCATCGTCGGCCCAGCCCATGACCTGGGGCGCCGCACCCTGCTCGCCTCAGGCGTGCGTTATGTCCATGATGAGCCGCCGTCCGGCCCGGTTCGGGTACAGGCCAAGATCCGCTACAAGGCTAACCTGGCCGACGCCACCTGGACGCCGCTGGACAACAGTCAAGCCAGCGTCGAGTTCGACGCCCCGCTCAGGGACATCACGCCCGGTCAAGCCGTCGTCGCCTACCAGGACGACGCCGTGATGGGTGGAGGGATCATCGATGGATAACGATACAAAGATCATCATCCGCCGGGCCACCGCTGAAGACTATGACGCCCTGTGCGCCATCATCGACGAGGTAGACACCTTGCACCGCGATCGCATGCCCCACATCTTTCAGAAACCACCCGGGCCGGTTCGCGACAAGGAGTACATTCTTGGGCTGCTCGCCGACGACAACGTCGGCCTGTTCGTTGCCGAGATCGAGGGACAGGTCGCCGGTTTTGTCCACGTCCTAGTACGCGACACACCGCCCTGGCCGGTTCTCGTACCCCGCCGCCGGGCCTTTATCGACAGCCTGGCGGTCGGGCAAGAGTTCCGGCGGCACGGCATCGGCCAGGCGCTGATGAGCCAAGCCCACGCATGGGCCATCGCCAAGGGGGCAGTCGACGTCGAGCTGAACGTGTTCGAATTCAACCAGCCCGCCCTCGCTTTTTACCGGGCGCTCGGCTACGAAACCTCCACCCGCCGGATGGTCAGGAATCTGTAGGACGCAGAGTAATGTAGGTTCATGCTCACAGATGCCGGTCGAAAAAAGCGATTATACACCAAACGACCCGGACCACGAAACCCGCGAAAGAACGCGAAAGGCGCGAACGGCGTTCTCTTTTCAAGGATGCAGACCCGTGCTAGAATAACCGGAGGTTGAACCGATGAAGAGATCGATTGCCGTCGTCGTCGGGATCGTGGTGGTGGTGGCCGTAGGCTTGGCCATCCTGTTTCGCAGCCCGCTGAGATCGCTGCTGACCTTCCGCCGGGTCGACGCCTATCCACTGTACGTGATGCACCTGTACGAGGATTACCATTTCGACGACTGGCTGAAAACAGGGACACAGGTGGATGCCGCCCTGCCGTTTGACCCGCAGCCAACCGTTGGGCGTTGGGCGTGCACCTGCTTTTCGGCCTTTGGCCAGCAAGGCCAGGCGATCCTGGGCCGCAACTTTGACTGGTACACCCATCCGGCGCTCCTGTTGTTCACCCATCCCCCGCACGGGTACGCTTCGGTGTCGATGGTCGATGTCTCCTACCTGGGATTGAGCACCAGCGAGCCGTCGTGGAGCGACCGGCTGAGGCTGTTGGACGCGCCCTACTGGCCCTTTGACGGCATGAACGAGCGCGGCCTGGCGGTGGGCATGATGGCCGTACCGAGCGCCCAGGCCGGCAGCGATAGGAGCAAGGTGACCATCGACAGCCTGGCAGCCATCCGGCTGGTATTGGACAAGGCCCAATCGGTAGACGAAGCGCTGTCGTTGCTAGCGGCGTACAACATCGACTGGGGAAGCGGCCCGCCCTTGCACTATCTCATCGCCGACTCACGTGCAAACTCGGCGGTGGTCGAGTTCGTCAACGGCGAGGTGAAGATCCTGCGCAGCGAAAAGCTGTGGCAGGTAGCCACCAACTTTAGCCTGTCCTTCCACAACCCAGAGAGCGCTGTGCTGCAATGCGACCGGTATGCCGCTGCTTCCAGGACACTCGAACAGGCGCAAGGACAGGTGTCACAGGAGGAGGCCATGGCCCTCCTGGAGGACGTGTCCCAGCCGAGCACCATCTGGTCGATCGTCTATGACATGGAAACCGGGCAGATCGCTATAGTGATGGGCCGGGACTATAGCCGGGTGCACTATTTCAAGCTCGGCATGAAGAACGAATAGCCCGACTGCCTAACTCTCGATCTCGCCCCGCCACAACCGCTGCATTTCTGCTGATGTCTCCAGCAGGGTCTCCAGCTTTCCTTCAGCCTCGACCCGGCCGTCTTGAAGGATGATGATCCAATCGGCGCGGCGCAGCGCCGGGCGGCGGTGCGATACGACCAGGCACGTCGGGGTACCCACGCCGGCCAGCCGCTCCCACAGGATCCGCTCGGTATCCACATCGAGGGCACTGGACAGATCATCAAAGACCAACAGCTCCGGATCGCGCACGAACATGCGCGCCGCGGCCACACGCTGACGCTGGCCCCCCGACAGCTTGACCCCCTTGGCACCGATCACCGTGTCCAGGCCATGATCCAGATCGGCCGCATCCTGCTCCATCACCGCCTGCCAGACGGCGCCATCGAGGTCAACCCTATCCTGCGGCAGACCCATCAGGATATTGTCCCGGAGCGGCTCACTGAACAACAGCGGTACCTGGGCCGTGTAGGCGCTGCGCGGTGGCACAAAGAAGGTCGCCGGATCTTCGACAGATTGACCGTTCCAGCGGATCTCCCCGGCATCTTTGGGCAACAGCCCCAACAGCGCCCGCAGCAGCGTTGTCTTGCCCGAGCCGATCCGCCCGGTGATGACCGTGAACGAGCCGCGCGCCAGGCGCAGATCGACGTTTTGGACACCCCGCCCCGAATCGGGATAGAGGTAGGTCAGCCCTGTCGCGTCGAGCGTCTCCAGCCGATCCTGGGCCGTTTTGGGCGCGTACGGCACATCGGGCAGCTCGCCGCGCATATAGACCTGGCTGTGCCTGGTCAGCGTCTCAGGCGGAGCGTCGGACATCAGCGCCACCAGGCGATCGACCGACACCCCCACCTGCTTGTACCACGCCCAACGCTGCCCGATCAAACCGGTGAAGCTGGTCAGCACGTCGAGATAGTAGACAAAGAGCGCGAAATCACCCACCGTAAAGGCGCCGGACCGCATCCCCTGCGCCGATAACAACAGGACTACACCGGTGCCCAGGGTGGCGGTATTCTGGAAGACCGATTCTAGTAGCTGATTAAAGAGGCGATCCTTGACGCTCGCCTGGCGGCGTACCTCATTGAGCTTGCGAAAGTGCCCGACCAGCCGCTCTTCGGCCGTAGCGACCTGCACCGACTGGACCGCGCCAAACGCTTCGCCGATGAAATCGGTCACATCGCCCATCGCCTTGCGGCTGGCTTCACGGTACTGTTCGATCTTCTGGGATGCCAGATTGACCACCAACGTGACAACGGCCAGCGGGATCAAGACGACGACGGTAGTGCGCGCGTCGATCGACAGCATGACCACCACAGCCACCACCGAGGCCAATGTGAAGCCGGTCAGGATCAACGACTCGGCCATAAAACCGGCAATCTCGTTTACATCGTCGCGGAAACAGCCGATCGCCTCGCCTGGCGAGCCGGGCACCGCCCGCGCTCCAGGGCGCTTCAAGATATACTCGAACAGGTTCTTGCGCAGCAGCGCGGCGATGTGGTACTGAAAGGTGAAATAGACGGCAACGTCGCCAAAGATAGCGGCCACCCGCACGATCGCCGTCACCACCAGCAGGACGATCAGTCCACCCACTCCCAGGCTGACCGGGGCGTCGCCGGTCAGGGTGTTGAAAAAGCTGTAGGTGATCCAACCGACAATCTGGGGGAATACACCAAAGAACAGGGTCTCGAGAACGCCCAGGGCCAGGTACAGCCACGGGCGGAACCGGATCAACTGGAATACATATTGCCAAGTCTTGAGGCGGCTGCCCTGTGCTCCGGCCTCTGCCGCAGGGAGGTAAGATGCTGAGTTCGTCGGACTCACACCAGCACCTCCTCCAACCCGGCATGCAGCAGGCCACAAAACTGCGACGCCGGATCGCCGGCCAAGGCGGCTCTGTCTCCTTGCTCACTGATGCGCCCGTCTCGCAGAATCATGATCTCGTCAGCACGCAGGACGGTCCCCAGGCGATGGGCAATAATGATCGCCGTGCGGCCCTGCACCAAACGGCCCACCGCCCGCTCCAACAGGTGCTCGGTGGCCGGATCGAGGCGCGACGAAGCTTCGTCCAGAATGACCAGCCCGGGATCCTGGAGAAAGATGCGCATAAAGGCCAGCAGCTGCGCTTCGCCAGCCGACAGCCCGCCACCGCCTGACTCGAGCACCGTGTCGAGCCCATTGGGCAGCGCTTTGAGCCAATCCCCGAGCCCCAGATCGTGGATCACGTGGAGAATCCTGTCATCAGAAACGCGGTCATCAAAGAAGGTCAGATTGTCACGGACGGAGGCATGGAAGAGCTGGACATTCTGGGTGACCATGCCCACCCGCCCGCGCAGCTCGGCCAGGGGCACCTGACGGATGTCCACCGCTTGGGCGCCATCGCCCAGGCCGACCAGGCCACGATCGGGGTCATAGAACCGAAACAGCAGCCGGGTCAGCGTCGTTTTGCCGCTGCCGGTGCGTCCCAGCAGCCCCAGCACCCGGCCGGGCAGCAGGTCAAATGAAACATCCTGGAGCACCATCTCCTTCTCAGAAGGGGACTCGGCCTGGCCTTCTGCCGGGACTGCCGCCGGTCCGCCGTCCGCATAGCCGAACGACACACCCTGGAAGTGGACTGCCAGCGGGCCGGCAGGCAGCCCGCCGAGCGGATCGGCCTCCCCATCCTGGAGCTTGCTGGAGGTGGACAACAGCTCCCGGATGCGGATGATGCTGGCCCCGGCCTTCTGCAATACCTCCATCTGGCGGACGATCTGCTGGATCGGCCGCTCCAGCATGTTGGTGTAGTAAAAGATGATGTACACCGACCCGATCGTGATCACCCCTGCCTGGAACAGCCAAGCTCCGACGGCAAAGGCGGCCGCATTGCCCAAGGTAAACAGCAGGAATGTGGTGTTGAACAGGATGTTGATCATCAGCCCAGCTTTCAGCGATCTGCGCAGCAGCTCGCGCATCAGCCGGTAAAAGCCGCGCATAACATAGGCTTCGGTCCCATTGGAGCGGATCTCTTCAGTGCCGGCCAGCCTCTCTTCCAAGAAGCCGAACAGCTCGGCGCTGGCCTGCCGCTCTGCCTTCAAATGGGGCACGGCAAGACCCCTGAAGCGGCCCAGCACGAATACGGCGATGGCCACAAAAGCGCTTATCGCCAGGCCCACCCGCCACTCCTCGCGGAAAAGGAGGGCCAGGATGCCGACCAGCAGCAGGGCATTACCCGCCACCTGGATCACGAACTGGGAAAAGAAGGTAGACAGGGCGGTCACGTCGCCGTCGATCCGCTCGATCATCTCACCCGGAGTGTGGCTGTTGTGAAACGACAGGTCCAGCCCCAGACAGTGGCCGGCCAGATCGGCGCGCAGGGCGTTGGTGGTCAGCCAGGCCACATTCTCGCTGACCCAGGTGGCCAACAGTGACACAACCTGCTGGGTCGCCGCCAGGCCGATGAACAGCACGGCCAAGCGCAGCAGCGTATCGGCCGCGCCGCCGGCCTGGGCCAGGTCGAGGAAATCACGCATGATCTGCGGGTTGACCAGCTGCAGGCCGATCCTACCCAGGATCAGCACCGCCAGCAAGACGGCCCTGGGCCACTGCGGTCTCAAATAGGTGACCAGGAGATCGGCGTACTGCCTTATATCACGTCCCATTGCTCCAGCTCGGCGACCAGCGCCTCATACTCGGTAAAGCGGATCGCTCGGATGCCCAACGCCGCGGCAGCGTCCACATTGGGCCGGTTATCATCCACAAACACCGTTGCCTCAGGGGCCGTTCCGAGCCGCTCCAGCGCCAGGCGGTAAATAGCCGGATCGGGCTTGGCCAGGCCGACCAGCGCCGAGACGATCTCGATGTCGAACAGCCCACCGAGCCCATAGCGCTCGGCAATGAACGCGGGGGTCACCACATCGCTGGCGTTGCTCAGCAGAGCGGTGCGGTAAGGTCCATGCAGCCGGCGGACCAGGTCGACCATGGGCGCAGTAACCACAACAGGGCCGTAGACATCCTGCTGAAAGGCGCGAAGCGCCTCGGGCGTGTGCAAGCTCAGCCGTGGAGCAATGCGCCGCCAGTATTCGGCATCGGTGATGGCGCCCACTTCGGCCAGGCAGTGATCGGGCGAGCCCCACAGGATCTCGGCCAACTGTCCCGGCAGCAGCCCCCATCGCGCCTCAATGCCGCGGAACCGCTCCTCCTGGTAGACCTGGATCAGCACACCGCCCAGGTCAAAGATGATCGCTTTGATCGCCGGCTGTGTAGTCACTCTTCCTCCCCCATACACGAGAGTCCCATTATAGCAGACTTTGCCAATGCTCAAAAACCCAAATCCCCTACGAAATGCGAGGCCCGGTAAGGGTTAAGGCACGGCTTGCATTCTCCCTTGCCTGTCATTCTGACATACAGGGCCGCTCGCGGCGGCAAAGCGAACGGAGACCGTCTCTTCTTGACCAAGACCCTTCGCTGCCACTCAGAGTGACAAATTCGTGTCCTTGCGGCTGTGTGGAGGGCGACTTGGCAGTCCTGAACGTTTAAGACAGCGCTCTTGACAAAACACTCCCTATCGCGTATGATATCATCCAGAGATGCGTCCAACCTGGGCCTGACTTGTTCCTTCACCGGCTTGTACCCGCTCATTTCAACAAAACACGGATAGCGGCTAGTTGTGCATTTGCAGATTTTCCGGGGAGCCACCATACCCCTGCCCAGCAACACAGTGGGTTAAATGCCGGGCGTGGCCGCCAGAGACATGCAGCACAGATGAGCCCGGCCTGCTGTTCTCAAGGGAGGTGAACGGTGAAATTGGTTCGATCCACAACAGTTCTGCTGTCGGTTCTGATCCTGCTGCTGCCCATGCTGGCAGCCTGTGCGACATCACCTACGGCCACGCCGGCGCCAACCCAACCGCCGCCCACGGCTACGCCAGTGCCAACCGAACCACCGCCGACGGCCACACCGGCAGCGATAAAAGGCCTCGAACAGGGAGCCTGCCCCTTTGACCTGCCGGCCGGCCTGATTGAAGGCAAGACGATCGAGTGCGGCTACCTGGTCGTGCCGGAGGACCGCAGCGACACCAGCAGCCCGACCATCCGCCTGGCGGTGGCCATCCTGCACCCCAGCGGCACCCCTTTGCCAGATCCGATCGTCTACCTGGAAGGGGGACCGGGCGGCAGCGCGCTGGAGTTCCTGTACCTCACCTTCAGCGAGCAGTTCCGGCCGCTCCTGGAGGCCGGCCGCGACATCATCCTCTTCGACCAGCGCGGCGTGGGCTTTTCCGAGCCGGCCCTCGAATGCCCCGGCTTGAGGGAGCTGGGATTGGAGCTGCTCGACGAGGAGATCGACGGCCAGCAGATCGGCGAGGAAGAGGCGCTCGACCTATACACGAATGAAGCCATGACTTGCCGGCAGAACCTGGCCAAGGCAGCCGAGCTTGCGGCGTACAACACCGCAGCCAGCGCTGCCGACGTGAACGACCTGCGCGAGGCGATGGGATACGACCAGGTCAACCTGTGGGGTACCTCGTACGGGACCTGGCTGGCGCTGGAGGTGATGCGCCGCTACCCGGAGGGGATCCGCTCCGTAGTGCTCGATTCGGTCTACCCTCCCCAACAGGACCTGACCGCCGAGGCGCCCGCCAACGCGGCGCGCTCCATCGACCTGCTCTTTGAGGCCTGCGCGGCAGATCAGGCATGCAACGGCGCCTTCCCCGACCTGCGGACCGTCTATCTTAACACCGTCTATCGACTCAACCAGCAGCCCGCCCACTTTCAGGTGACCAATCCCCTGACCGGCGAGCGCTACGATCTGGTCATGACCGGCGACAATGTCGCCAGCCTGCTGTTTCAATTCCTGTATGCCACAAGCATAATCCCATCCCTGCCGCAGATCCTGTACGAGGTCAACCAGGAGGATTATGCCACCACCGCCCAGCTTTTCGGCGCCCTGTTGGTATCAGGCGAAGCGATGAGCCAGGGCCAGCAGTTCTCGGTGCTGTGCCACGACGAGGTTGCCTTTAGCTCACCCCAGGAATTCGAGGCAGCCCTGGCCGAACACCCCGAGCTGGAACGAGCCTTCAGCGATAGCGTCCTGGGAGACCTGGGGTTTGAGCTGTGCGCCGGCTGGCAGGTGGGCCAGGCCGACAAAACGCTGACCCAGCCGGTGACGAGCGGCATCCCAACACTGATCATGGCCGGCGAGTTCGATCCGATCACCCCGCCGGCCTGGGGCAAGCAGGTCGGCGAGACGCTAAAGAACAGCTACTTTTTCGAGTACCCAGGAGTGGGACACGGCGCCAGCGCTTCTACGGGCTGCCCGCAGGAGATGATGATCGACTTTCTCGACGACCCGGCAACGGCGCCTGACGATGCATGCCTGGCCGGCATGCAGGACTGGAAGTTTGTGATACCCTCGGGGCTGACCGCGGTAGAGTGGGTGACGTTCACCAACGAAACGCTGGCCATCCAGGGCCTGGTGCCCTACGGCTGGACTGAGGCACAGATAGGTGTGTATGGCCGGGGGGCATCCGCCACCGATGTGACCGCCCTACTGATGCAGTCGATGGCCGGCACGGCCCAGGACCTCCTGGACCTATTGACCCAGCAGTTTGGCCTGGCCGCAGCGCCGGAGGCGGCGGCCCAACGGGAGGCGAACGGCCTCACCTGGAACTTGTACGCGGTGGAGGTGCAGGGGCTCCAGATCAATTTTGCCCTGTCGGAGGGGGAAGGGCGGGGGTACATAGTCCTGCTCCAGAGCAGCGCCAAGGAGCGCGACGCGCTATATGGTTTGGTGTACCTGCCGGCCATCGACGCCCTGGAGCCGATCCAATAAGGCCGCAGGCGATCACCTGGCCGGCTTGGTGCCGGGCAACGGGGGCATTGCGATCTTGTGAGAGGCTTTGAGAGTGCCTAGTGCACAATCAGGCAACCTTTTCGGCTTTCTGGGCGAGCCTGGGTGCGCAGCAACGGCCCCGTCCGCTCACTCCGCTCCCGAAATCCGTTGACAGCAAGCCCGAACAGGTCAGCGGAGCTTGCACTAGCAAACCCATTTTGATTGACGCTCTAGGCGGCTACTCCGAACAGCGCGCCCACCCCGGCCGTCAACGCCATGGCCAACGCGCCCCAGAAGGTGACCCGCACCGCAGCTTTGAGCACCGAAGCGCCGCCCGCACGGGCAGCCAAGGAGCCCAATACTGCGAGGAGCAGGAGCGAGGCAAGCGCAACGGCCCACAAGATTGCAGGTGCCGGCGCCAAGAGCACAACCAAGAGAGGCAGGGCAGCGCCGACTGCAAAAGTGGCGGCCGAGGCCAATGCTGCCTGAACCGGCCGGGCAGTCATTGACTCGGAGATACCCAGCTCATCGCGCATGTGCGCGCCGAGCGCATCGTGCGCCATCAACTGGGCAGCGACCTCGGAGGCGAGCCCGGCATCAAGCCCGCGATTGACATAGATTGCGGCCAGCTCTTTGTGCTCGCTCTCGGGCGCAGTAGCCAGCTCCTGGCGCTCCCGAGCAAGATCGGCGCGCTCGGTGTCGGCCTGCGAGCTGACCGATACATACTCGCCGGCAGCCATCGACATGGCACCGGCCACAAGGCCGGCAACTCCTGCAACCAGAATGCTCTTTGAGCCGGCGCCTGCCGCCGCTACGCCCAGGACGAGGCTGGCAGTGGACACAATACCGTCGTTTGCGCCAAGCACGGCGGCGCGAAGCCAGCCGATGCGATCTGTTCTGTGCCTTTCAAGATGCCTCATGATGTCTACCCGCTTGAAAATAATCTAACCATAAAGCTACTATGTCTGTCTAGACACGACAAAGGATGAAAATGGAGCGACTAAAGTCACTACTACGAACGGACGCCATTTTCATGCCTAGTGATACCAAAAGGGGTATGGCTACTCCTTGGAGGTGTGCAGAGCACCGGGCGACTCGTAGAGGGCAACGGCGCGGTCGATGATGGGCAAGACGTCGACGGAGAAGGGGCAGCGCTTGACGCACGCGCCGCAGCGGGTGCAGGCTGAGGCCTTGACCGGCATGGCGTCGTAGCGGGCCTGGAGGGCAGGGGTGAAGGTGTCAACCAGGCGGGATACGAGGCCGATGTCGATGGCCACCGGGCAGGGCAGGCAGTGGTTGCAGTAGACGCACTCGCCGGTATGATACTGCTCAAACCCGGCGATGGCGTCGCTAAAGTCCTTGTCCTCGTCGCCGGCGTCGAGGTAGGCCAGCGACGCCTCCAGCTCGGCACAGGTGGCCACCCCGGCGACCGTCGTAGCGACGGCCGGCTGGGTGAGAACGTAGCTGAGGCAGCGCACCGGGGTCAGGGTGCGCGGCACCTTTTTCTTGAACGACGGCCCGCCCGTCTGGTAGCGCACGAACTGGACGGTGCGGTTGGTTTGCAGCAGCTTGCCGCCGCCAAAGGCCTTCATGGCCACCACGCCCACCCCATGCTCGACGCAGGCCTGGAGGAGGGCGCTGCGGCCGGGCTCGGCGTGGCTGCTCAGGTTGACGGGGAACATCAGCACGTCGATGAGGCCGTCCCGCACGGGATGGATGCACACCTCCGAGAGGTGGCCGCTCATGCCAACGCAGCGGGCTATTCCCTGGCGCCGGAAGTGGTGGGCCAGCTCCATGATGCCGCCGGGGCGGAGCATGGCCTCATAGTCGGACATGCCGTTGATGTTGTGAACGAACAGGACATCGATGTGGTCGGTGTGGTAGCGGGCCAAATAGTCCTCGACGTTGGCCCGGCTGATGTCGGGGTTGGTCGTCTTCCAGTACTGGCCGTTCTTGGTCGCCGCGTTGAGATGGCAGGTGAGCAGCACCCGGTCACGCCGGCCGCGCAGCGCGGCGGCGACCCGGTCACGAAACTCGGGATAGGGTCCGATCAAGTCGAAATAGTTGACGCCGCGGTCGATGGCGAGGTCGACGATGGCCTGGGTATCGGCCATGCTGGCGTGCGTCAGGTGGTCCGCGCCGACCGAGACGAGGCCGACGGAGAGACCGGTTTTGCCTAGCTCACGGGTTTGCATGGAAGCCTCCTTTTGGAACGCTCTAGCCACAAAGGCAACAAGGATGAGCACCAGTATATGCAGCAGGGGACGTTTCGTCAAAAAGAGGGACCGGCCCGGCCTCAACAGCGCCAGGGTGGGGGTAGTCGATAGATGTAGCACAACATGGCACGGGTATTCCAAGCTGGCAAATCGGGAGGGAAAGTAAAACCTGCATCCGGTGCGTTGCACCAACGGCAGGCGCAACGCACCGGCAGGTGATTAAGTTGCGTCACACCAACAGCAGGCGCGACGCACCGGCACTCTAGGGATTTCTGAGGACGACGGGCAAGTAGACGTAGTAGGCGGGCCGGCAGTGGAGGGCAAGGGAGACAGGGACGTGGTGGGCGCACGGGTCGTTGGCGGTGAAGAACAGGATTCCTTCATAGTTGCCGATCTCGAGGCAGGTGAAGGTGACATCGACGTCGGTGTGGTTCTGCGGCGGAACGGTTCCACTGACCGGGTCGGCGCTCACCCAGGGCAGATCGGCCAGGTGGGCCGGGGGAAGCTGCTCCTCAAGGGACCAGCTCAGCCCCAGGTGGCCCAGGTTGGCGACGGTCAGCGGGAGGGTGACGGACTTGCCGACAGCGAGATCGACCACCAAGGCGAGGGGATCGACGTCGACGACCGGCCGGCGCAGGGCAAAGTCCTGGGTGGTGGTGACGCCGGTGGAGACGCTCACGACGGCGGTCTCGTGCGAATAACCAGGCGCCGTGGCGGTGACGGTGTAGGTGCCGGCGGCCAGGGTCGTCGCGTAGTAGCCATCCGGGTCCACGGGAACTGTCAGGCCACCCGGTTCGACGTCGACAGTAGCGGGAGTGCAGGTGGGATCGCCACCGCTGTTCTCGGCGTCGGTGACATAGCCTTCAAGCCAGCAGGCGCAATCCAACACGGTCATAGTCACCGGCAGGGTAATCTGAGGCTCGTCAGGATCGTTGCTGTTGATCACCAGGCTACCATAGTAGTCGCCCGGGGCCATGGAGTGGGAATCAAAGGTCACTTCGACCGTCACGCACCCGCCGGGTATGAGAACACCGTTGGTCGGCACCTCGGTCAGCCACGGGATGTCGTACGCCTGGGTCTCGCCGTAGCCACGGACCATCCAGTTGCCGGGGAAGTAGGCATCGATCAGGCCCCACAGCCCACCGGCATCGGGCGGCAGCACGGGCGGCACGGGCGGGTCGGCGCTCCAGGCACCCACCCACGACCGCTGCTGCGTCGCGCCTTGATCGAGAGCAGCCGGAAAGTCGGATGGATCCACGCCGCTGACCTGGTAGCGGTTGATGGCGCCGATCAGCACGTCTCCCGGACCGGCCAGGGCCAACGGCGTCGCCAACGGATAGTCGTTCCACGTAGCGCCGTCGTTGTACTGGACGGTTACGGGGTATGTGGCCAGCCAGACGGCGTTGCTTGGGTCGCTGTCGCCGTCGGTGTCCTGGTAGACCACCAGGTCGATCGGGTCGCCCACCACGACGCCGGTAGCGCCCAGGACGACCGAGATCTGGTTCAAGCTGAACGGGAAATCGGCTGGGTTGGGCGTAAAGCGGTTCAGCCACAGGAACTGGTATCCGTAGGTGCCGTCGTTGAGGCCGATATAGTTCTCGGAACTGCCATCGTCCAGCACCAGGGCGATAGGCGCATCAGGCGCCAACAGGCCGGCAGACACGCTGCCGCCCGGACCCGGCGCCGCGTCGAGCTTGAGCTCGATAGGTCGGGTCCCGGCCGCAGACGGCGCGGTGGTAAAGCCGCTCAGCTTGACCAGCAGCACTTCGGACAGCGCCCAGTCCAGCGACTGGCCGCCGAGGTTGCAGATGGTGAGATCGAGTGTGGCGGTCTGTTCAGGGCACAACACTGTTTCCAGCGGCGGAGCGGTCACCTCGATGTCTGGGGCAGGGGCGACAGTGTAGACCGAGACATCATCGATGAACCACCCGGCATGGTTGACGACGGAAGAGGCCATCATGTGGATCTGAACGTCGGCCACGCTGCCAACGTAGGGGGTCAGATCGACAACCTGCTGGACCCAGGCGGTAGGCTGGACAAAGCTCGCCTCACAATGCTGAAAGACCACGCTGCCGTTGACATATACCTCACCCCAGTCCCAGTTCGAGAACAGGTCGTACCATTCCCACCAGCTCATCTCGACGGGGCCGGTCACGGCGGTGAGGTCGATGGAGAAGGAAAGGATGCTGTCGTCGGCGGGGTTGCCGTTGGCGCAGGTATTGTAGCCCGAGTTGTTGCCCAGGTTTTGGTAGCAGTCGTTGAGGCGGGTGCCCCACATGCCGGTGCCGGAATAGGCGGCCGGCGGGGGGTAGTTGCTGCTGTCGCAGGCGGCGCCGCTCCAGGCGTAGGTCCCCCACACCCAGTCGACGCTGCCGACAAAGCCGCCGTTGCTGCCTTCAAAGTCCCAGAAGTAGAGAACGTCGTCGGGGATGCCCGGCTGCTCGCCTGCCGAGCAGGCTCCGGCCTCCGGAAGGGGCGGGATGTCAAGGAAGGCCTCGGCGGCCTGGAGCTCGGCAGTGACAGAGTCTGAGGGCGGCTCCTGGGCCGCAGTGTAGGGGATCATAAGGCCGAGGGTCAACAGGGCCACCACTATGAGGATAGACGAGATACGCGCTTGCATGCTACACTCCTTTCTCTATGCAGATCTAATCTATGGACAGATAGCGGGGAAAAACGACGGGCAGAAGAAACCACCTCCTTTCTTTGCGCGAAATGTTTCTGTTGGATATTATACACCAAGGGCAGGGAAAGATCAAGGAGAAAAGCGAAGGGTTAGGGGAGATGCCTCCATGGGGAACCGTGGAAACGGGGGGAAAAAAGCCTGAAGAGAGTTGCGCTGCGAGCGGATCCATGCTATACTATAGCAGCAACGATAACAGTCAGACTCGCCGGAGAGGGAAAACCTGATGCCGAACTTGAGCTCATTGGCTGCTTGTCTTTTTTCAAAGGACTGCCCCAGGCCGCGCCGCCGACTCACCCGCAAACAACGATTCCACGGGATGCAGATGGCCGCGATCGCCCTGATCCTGGCACTGGGCCTGGCAGCCTGCGGGTCCGATCAATCGCCGACCGTCCAGGTCATCTATGTGACGGCCACCCCCGTTCTCGCTCCGCAGGTGACGCTCATTGTGGTCACGGCCACACCACTGCCAGCCACGGAAACGCCGCTGCCGACCGCTACCCAAATGCCCGAGCCCACTGCCACGAAAACGCCCGAGCCCACGCTGGTACCGCTGGAAGAGGGGGTAGCGGGGCTGGGGCACCTGGCATACGTGACCGGCGATGGCAACCTGGCCGACATCCTGGTCGGTATTCCTACCCAGGGCATGACAGCCGAGCAGATTATCACCAATGACGACTTTGAGGATGCCGACCCGGCCTGGTCGGCCGACGGCGAGTTCCTGGCGTTTGCCACCAAGCGCGACGGCAATTTCGAGGTCTATGTCACCGATCCCACAGGCGAGTACCTACAGCGGATCACGATGGATTCCGGCCATGACGGCGGGCCGGCCTGGTCGAATGACATGGAGATCGCCTTTCACACCAACCGCGACGGCAATTTCGAGATCTATACCACCGGCTCGGGTGTGCACCGCAACCTGACCAAGAATCCGGCCGACGACGCCTATCCAGCCTGGTCGCCGGACGGCCGGTATATTGCCCTCCACTCAAACCGCGACGGCAATTGGGAGATCTATGTCATGGACGCCGACGGCTCAAACCAGAGACGCATCACGGACGATCCCGGCCACGATTGGGTGCCTGCCTGGTCACCCGACGGCAAGCTCATCGCCTTTTGGTCCAAGCGCACCGGGCACTGGCAGATCTTTTGCATGAATCCGGACGGCAGCGATGTACGCCGGATCAGCGAGGAAGGGCTCTACCCAGATCCCACGGGTATCAGCCGGCCGGCGTGGTCACCGGATGGCAAATACATCGCCTACAACTGCGTCCGCGACAACAGCGACGAGATCTGTGTCCTGGATGTGCGACGGGCGCTGGAGTTTGGCCCCACAGACCAGGTGATGCGGCTAACAACCGATAATCTCACCCCAGACTATGACCCGACCTGGGGAAAGTGACGGCTAGGGATAGAGGTCTGCCCGCACGATGAGAGGAAGGTAGATGGAGTAGAGGGTCAGGTCAGGGCGGACGACAAAGAGGGTGATCGATTCGGCGGGGAAGGTGGCGGTAAAGCCGTTAGGGCCAAGCGGCTGGTTGGCCTGGCGGACGATGGCATCGAGGGCGGCAGCGCTGTAGCGGTAGACCTGGGCAGCCGGCGCGGCAGGGACGTTGGACAGGGTTACCTCGCCGGTCAGCGGGGCAGCGGTCTTGTTGATGACGACAGCGGTCACAACACCGTTTGCGCGCTGGGCGGCGTAGACGGCCAGCCGATCCTGGTCGGTGCTTGCGGCAGAGATGGAAGTGTCGCCAAAGCGGGAGCCGGCGCCGTCATAGTTGCGGTAGATGCGAAAGGCAAAGGCGCCCGGCTGGTCCGCAGATGGCGGGTCCCACAGGGTGGCCAGGTCGAGGCCCTCACGGCCAAAGATGCCGAGCAGGTCGGCCTCGGCCAGCGCGCCGTTGAGGTGGCCCAAGGCGCCCCAATTGTACTCGGTGAGGGCCAGCCTGGTGCCGGGATAGTTGGATGCAACCCAGGCCCGCATGCGCGGGATCATATAGATGGGCTGGCCGATCCAGCTTTCGTCGACGTAGCTCGGGTCCCACAGGGCGCGGGTGGAGCGGAGGCGCAGCGCCTGGGTGGCGGGGTCGCCCAGATCGGGTGAAAAGATGCCTTCGGCCTGGGGATAGATGTGCGCGTCCAGATAGTCGAGAAGGCGCACACCGTGCTGCTGGTCGTAGGCGCGCATCTGCTGAAGGTACCACTCGAGGAAATCGGTGTCGCCGTGGGCCTGGTGGTCGGCGCCGGGGGCGCAGCCGTCGAGGGCCGAGTAAAAGTAGGCGCACCAACCCCACACCGCCGGGCCGAGGGTCTCGGCGCCCGGATCGGCCGCTTTGACCGCCGCGGCATAGGTTAGGGTACGGCTGATTATCTCGTCGTAGGTGGTCAGCGCGGGGTGGACGTCGCGGTGGGTGTAGGGCCACAACATCGGCTCGTTGTCGAGGTTGTAGTACCGGACGCCGCCCTGGGCGGCCGAGCCATATTTGCCGACCAGGTGAGCGATCCAGGACTGGACAAAGGCCGGGCCGATGGCCATGCTGGTGTCGCCAGGATCGTTCCCGGTGATGTCGTCCCCATTTATGTCTACCCCATTGCCGCAATCAGTGTCCCAGGGATCGACGCTCTGCTGCTGGCCGTAGACGCTCACTTGGAAGCCACAGTCGAAGGGGTGATCTTCCAGCCGCCGCTTGGCGGTCCAGCCGATGAGGGGGACGGTGATCAGGCTGCCGGTGCCGGTGCGCTGGTTTTGCTCGACAAAGCGGTCGGCCGCCGAGCCGTCGGGCAGCAGCCAGGGGGCGTCGTTGGGCTCGGGGATGTTCTCAAAGTACCAATCGCTGCCGGTGTTGTGGGTGTCGTTCTGCCAGTTGTAGCGGGTGGTGCTATTACCGCCCCAGCGGCAGATCGGCAGGTCCAGCTCGGCGGCCAGGTCCTCATCGGCAAAGTTCATGCCATAGATGTTGGGGCTGATCGGGCGCCGTCCAGCCGCGGCGTCGATGGCCAGCGCCGGTGGACCGGGCGGCGGGCCGGTCCGGGCGATGGCGGTGATATCGTCGAGGTAAAAGGCCGGCTGGGCGCTGCCCGCGCCGTCCTGCCAGACAAGGCCGCCGATGGTCGATGGGCTGCCGACGTCGGTCAGGGCGACGGTAACCTCAGTCCAGGCGCCGGCGGAAGGAACGACCGCGACCGAGTTGTCCCAATTGCCGTTGGCGGCGTCGATGATTGTGAAGGCGATCGACTGGCCTCTGCTGCCGCCGCCATGGATCCAAAAGCGGACAGCCTCATAGTCAGCAGCCGACAGGGGAGCGGTGGTGTGCAGGTAGAGGCCGCCCCACGCGGCAGTGAAGGTGGCAGAGATCGAAGCGGTGCCGCCGTGCACCGGGCTGGGGTTGGAAAAGTTGACCGTGGTGTCCCATGACCAGTCTTCCCAGGCGGCGGCGAGGACATCGACATAGACGGGAAGGTCCTCGGCGTCGGGGCTAGAAGCAAGCAACAGCAGGGATAGGATTGCCAGACACCAACGGGCAGACTTGGTCATTTTGGATTTTGGATTTTGGCCGCCATAGACATGCGACACAGGGATTTTGGATTGCATGCTGCGGCGGGGGATGTATTTTGCCGGATAGATCGCACCGCTCCAGCCGACAATCAGCGCTGCACGGCGGCCTTGGGACTAGCGATCTTGCCAAGCAAGCCCGCGCCCAGACCAGTGCACACTGCGTGAAAAGCCATCGGCCCCCACAGTCCCCTGAGTGTGGTAAACCCTTCTGCCCGGGAGAACACGCCCCCCAGTATGTAGACCATTCATATCAAGCCGGCAAGCAGCAGCACGGCACCTACTACTCTCAGAACGATCTTCATGATGCACTCCTTTCTCCAGTTCCTAGGCGCCCAACGCTTTGAGCATGAGCCAAAGGGCCAGGACGGCAAATGCGCCATGGAACATATAGGCCGGCAACAGCTTGAGGCTCAGACCAGAGTATTTGCCGCGGAACACGTCCGCCATGATGTAGCCAATTCAAGCAGCGCCGATCAGCCAAGCCACGAATGCGCCAATCCACCATAACATGTTGTCCTTCCTCCTCCCCCGGCCTGATAGGCCGGGACTCTCGGTGCGATCTATCCGGCGTATACTCTCACGGCTGGTGATACAGCCATAGTATATACGAGAACTAGCGCGCAAGGTTGCTATGACCATCCGGCGGCGGGCCGGCGGCGGATTCATCCGCAGCCTGGTATCGGAAAAGCGTTGAAACGCATTCACCGGTATGCGATTGGTATGCAAGCCGTAGAAAGTCCAGGACCTTTTGTTGGTAGAGGTCGGGGTAGGTCCAGGCCGACCAGGCGTGGCCCGAGTCGTTGATCCAGAGGAATTTGGGCTCGCCGGCCGCGCCGTAGAGGCGCTGGGCGTGGTCGACGTGCACCAGAATGTCGGCGGTGCCGTGGATGACCAAGACCGGGACGTGCACGCGCCGGATCACTTTGACGGGGTCGGGCACGCCGGGCACCAACCAGCGGGGTGAAAGCCGGTAGCCCTTGGCATAGTCCACGTTCTTCCACTCGGCAAAGAGGCTGTCCAGGACCAGGGCATCCAGGCGGTCGTCGATGGCGGCGGTGTTGACCAGCGCGGCCCCGCCCAGGCTCTGCCCCAGCGCCACTACCTTATCGCCGACGCCTTCGGCATCCAGCCAGTCGAGCGCGGCCCGGACGTCGAGCACCTCCTCGCGGCCGACGGTAGTGGGGCGCTTGTCGCTCTGGCCATGGCCGCGAAAGTCAAAGGCCATGACGTTGTAGCCGGCCTCGTGAAGCCAGGGGATCAATCGCAGCAGGGTCCACTTGCTGTCCTGCAATCCGTGGGCCAGAAGCATGGTAGGCGCATTGGATGTGGAAGCAGGGACGTACCAGGCGGCGAGGCGCAGGCCATCGGCCGTGGAGAGAGTGACGTCGCGATAGTCGAGGCCGGCATCGCCTGGGGTGAGCCAGGGCGGGAACTCGGGCGTCTGCCCACCGCCGGACGGGTTGTAGGTGTAGTTGATGCGGTCCAGGGTGCGGTTGATGGTGCGCCACACCGAGGAGTAGGGCCGGCGGAACAGGTCGCTGGCGGCGATGGGGATGGCGGCCAGGAGCAGCACAAAGAGAACGGCAAGGATGAAGAGGATGTACGGCACCATGGCCCTCCTCAGAGATTGGCTCTGCGCCGTGCGGGCATGCCGGTAGAGGCGGGCGCGAGCCATCGAGACAAAGAAGGCGACGAAAACAAACAGCCCCAAACCGGCGGTGGTATAGGGGATCCGCTCGATGTAGCGGGCGGCGATCAGGCCGGCGACAAAGAGGATCAGCAGCCAGACCAGAGCGGCTGCCAGGGAGCGGAGATCCTTCGGGCGCCAGGCGCCCTCAAGATGCTGTTCTTGGGATAATCGCTGCCGAGCATCCAACCAGGTGGTGACCGGCGTGACTATTAGTGCATGGAGAAACAGGGCAAGCACAATCCAGGGGTTGTCCGGCACGCATTCCTCCTGCCGCGATGATAGGATCGATCGTCGAAGCTCAACGGCACACCTCGTCTGCTTTCGCCGCAACGCTTTGTGGAGCAACGCAGCTCTTGGATATGCAAGCTACGCTCCCGGCATGTTGCTCGTCGCGAAATACGACGGTGAAACCGGCTGTAGCGAGCTCGGCTTCCAAGGCAGTGGACCGTAAATGTCGCCGATAGGGCAGGTACCACCGCCCCGCAATGCACGTGGCGTCGGGATACTCGCGCCGATACCCTTCGAGAAAGCAAGCACCGGGTCCTGTCCCACAGCCATACTCGAAAGCTGTCGGAACAGGCGCCGAAAAGGTGAGGCGCGGCAGCACAGTCTCAAGGAAGGCACGTGAACAAAAGTTGTCGAATCCTTCCTGCCCGTGGATCTCTGCCCACGCGGTCTTGCCTTCCGCCTTGATGCGCTCGTACCCCTCCAGATGTTCTGGATAGTAGTATCGCAACAAGATCCCGAACCTCCACCTGAGTGCAGTTTGCTGAACCCCGGCATTATACCTCAATTAGCGAAACGATCAAAGCCGGTTGCTTGTTTGTATCTACCAACTTTTGGGGTATAATGCCCCAGTCAAGACATTTGCGCAGTTGCCCTATTTGCAGATTTTCAGGAAGGGAGACAACCATCAACCATGAGCAACCCTGATAGAGGATCACGCCCGCAGTCAGGCAAGGCCCCCGTGGTGGTCATCGTGCTGCTGGCGCTCACCGCGGTGTGCGTGGTGGGGGCGCTGGGCTACTTTGCCTGGCAAGCGCTGACGCCAGAGCCGACAGCCCTGCCAAGCCCTGTCATGGTCCAGGCGACGGCCGCGCCCGCGGTCGCCCAGGGCGGCAAGCTGGTGTACGGGCTGACGCTGGCGCCGTCGAACATCGATCCACACGCCGGCGCGTCGTCGGAGCTTGGCATCCCGCTGACAAGTGTGTACGATACGCTGATTTACCAGAAGGTGGACGGCAGTTTCGTGGCGGGCCTGGCCGAGCGATGGGAGGTGTCGGGGGACGGGCTGGTGTACACCTTCTACCTGCGCCACGACGTCAAGTTCCACGACGGGACGCCGTTCGACGCTCAGGCGGTGCAGTTTAACCTGGACAGGATCGCCAATCCCGAGACCAAGTCGCAAAAGGCAAAGGGCATGCTGGGCCCGTACGACCACACCGAGGTGGCGGACCCATACACGGCCAAGGTTTACCTCCAGCAAGCTTATGCGCCGTTTCTGGACTCGATGAGCCAGGTCTATGTGGGCATGGCCTCGCCGGCTGCCGTGCAGCAGTGGGGCGCCGACTATCAACTGCACCAGGTGGGCACCGGCCCGTTCATGTTCAAAGAGTATGTGCCGCAGGATCACCTGACGCTGGTGCGCAACCCCGATTACAACTGGGCACCCGACATCTACAGCCACGACGGCCCGGCCTACCTGGAAGAGATCGAGTTTCGCTTCTTTGTCGACGCGGCGGTCCGCGCCCTGGCGCTAGAGTCGGGCGAGGCCGACGTGATGGGCGAGATGCCGCCCCAGGACGCCGCCCGCCTGGAAACCAACCCCAAGTTCACGCTGTACCGGGCGCCGGTCCCCGGCCATCCGCTGCAGTTTTTCCTGAACACGTCCAAAGCTCCGACCGATGACCTGCGCATCCGCCAGGCGCTGTTGTACGCCACCGACCGCGAGTCCATCGTCCAGACGATCTTTATGGGCTATTCTCCCCAGGCCTACGGGCCGCTGGCGGCCGTCACGATGGGTTATGACCCGGCCGTCGAAGAGATGTACGCCTACGACCCGGCCCAGGCCGAGGCGCTGCTGACCGAGGCCGGCTGGACCGACTCGGACGGCGACGGCATCCGCGACAAAGAGGGCCAGCCGCTGACCCTGCAAGTCTATGCCCAGACGTGGGGCTATCTCAAAGAGGTAGCGGAGATGCTGCAGGCTCAGCTCAAGGAGGTGGGTATCGATCTACAGGTGCAGGTCGTCGCCTATCCTGCTGCGGTGGAAGCGGCCAAGAACAACGAGCACCACCTGGCGGCCATGGTCTTTTCCGGGAGCGATCCGAGCATCCTCAACTCGACCTACCTGTCGGCCAATGCCGACGGCGGGTTTAACTGGTCCAAGCTACGCGACCCGGAACTGGACCGGATTCTCACCGAAGCCAAGGGTGCGACCGACCTCACTCAACGGGCCAACCTGTATATGCAAGCACAAGAACGGATCATGGACCTGGCGCTGGTGCTGCCCATCCGTGATTATGTCAATTTAAATGTCGCCAGCGCCAAGGTCAAGGGCCTGCAATACGACCGCCGGGCCTGGTTCCCCTGGCTGTACGACGTCCATTTGGAACAGTGACACTACGCTACATCGGACAGCGACTGGCGGTGGCGATCACCGTGCTGTGGGGGGTCGCCACCCTGGTTTTCGTGATCCTCCGCCTGCTGCCCGGCGATCCGGCCGCGCTGATGCTGTCCGAAGCAGGCGCATCGGCCGAAGCGATCGCCCAACTGCGGGTTGAGCTGGGTCTCGACAAGCCGTTGATCGTACAATACGGCCAATACCTGCTGAACCTGGCCCAGGGCAACCTGGGCACCTCCCTGTTTGCCCACCGCCCGGTCGCGACGGTCATCGCCGAGCAGCTGCCCAGCACTATCGGGCTGGCGCTGGCGGCCATGCTGATCGCCGCGATCCTGGGCGCCACGTTGGGAATAGTAGCAGCGGTCAAGGCCGGCACCTGGATCGACAGCGCGGCGACGGCCCTGGCGGTCACCGGCGTGTCGGTGCCGATCTTTTGGTCAGGCCTGCTGCTGATCTGGCTTTTCAGCCTGCGCCTGGGCTGGCTGCCGGCGACGGGTCAGGGGGGGATCGATCACCTAGTCCTGCCGGCCCTGGTCCTTGGGCTGGCTTCGTCAGGGTCGATCGCCCGGCTGGTGCGCGCCAGCCTGCTGGAGGTGCTGGACCAGGATTTCATCCGCACGGCACGGGCCAAGGGGCTGCGCGAGGGGATGGTGCTGACCCGCCACGCCCTGAAGAACGCCCTCATTCCGGTGGTGACGATCGCAGGCCTCCAGTTCGGCTTTTTGCTGGGCGGGACGGTGGTGACCGAGACGGTTTTTTCCCGGCAGGGGATCGGCCGGCTGCTGGTCAACTCGATTCTGTGGAAAGACCTCCCGGTAGTGCAGGGGGTGGTGCTGCTGGCCGGGCTGGTCTATACCATGGTCAACGTGGCCGTGGACGTAGCCTACGGCTTTTTAGATCCTCGCATCCGCTATGACTAGGCGCTACCCGATCCCGACCCGCCGGACCGTGCCCCGGCACGTGTATGTGCCGCCGCCTCGCCGGGTCAGGACCAACGTCGCCGCGCTTGCCGCCCTGACCTGCCTGCTTTTGCTGGTGGCGGCGGCGGTGGCCGCGCCGCTGCTGACCCCGTACGATCCACTCCAGATGTCGCCCGGCGAGCAGTTCCTGTCGCCCAGCACCAAACACCCACTGGGCACCGACCTGTTTGGGCGGGACGTGGCGGCCCGGATCCTGTATGGAGGGCGGATCTCGCTGGGGATCGGCCTGGTGGCGGTGCTGTTCGCTGCGGTGCCCGGCACCGCATTGGGGCTGATCGCCGGCTACTATGGACGCTGGCCCGACCGGCTGATCGGGTGGCTGGTGGACGTGATGCTGTCCTTCCCAAGCATCCTGCTGGCGCTGGTGATCGTCGCGGCCCTGGGCCCCGGCACCGCCAACGTGGTTGTGGCGGTGGGCATTGCCGGCATTCCGACCTATACCCGGCTGGTGCGCGGCCAGGTCCTGACTGCCAGGCGGCAGCTGTACATCCGGGCGGCGGTCACCGTGGGGGCCAGCGACCTGCGCATCCTGCTGCGGCACATCTTGCCCAACGTCTTTGGCCCGATCGTGGTCCTGGCCACGCTAGATGTCGGGTGGGCTATCCTGAACGCCTCGGCATTGAGCTTTTTGGGGCTCGGCGCCCAGCCGCCCATGGCCGAGTGGGGCGCGATGCTGAACGAAGGGCGCGGCTACCTGCGCGGCGCGCCGTGGGTGACGTTTGCGCCCGGCCTGGCGATCGCCCTGGCCGTGCTGGCGGTCAACCTGGTGGGGGATTATTTGCGGGACGCGATCGATCCGCGGCGGCGGTAGCCCCCTTGCGCGCAAGGCTATTTGTACTTGTCCAGCAGGGCCTGCATGGCCGGATCGTCGGCGATCGTCTTGTCGATCCAGGGTGAGCTCCAGGACTCACCGGTGAGGGAGCCATCGCTGCCAAGGGTAACATTCAACACACCGACCCGCCGGCCAGAATGGCCTGCCGTAGCCAGGTCGGCGACGATTACCAGGGTATTGGTGTCGGGCACCCGCACCGACTGGGTAGGCGACCCACTGGGCAGAGCACAAACGACCAGGTCGATGTCAGGCACTGCCCGGGCCAGAGCCAGCGCAGAGTTGTAGTCGAGGTTGGTAAGGACGATAATTGTACCGGTCCTTTGACGAACCTCGAACAGGAAGCGATTTACAGCCTGTTGTGGATCAAGCACCTGGAAGCCGGCAGGCGCAGCAGCTTCCACTCGCGTCAAGCCGATGATCCCCACCGACTGCCCGCCGACCTTCAGGATAGCGTAGGGCTCGGTCACGAGCTGCTCCGTACCGGCCAGCACGACATTGGCCGACAGGATGGGGAAGGCTGCCTCGCCTATCCGCTGGCGGAGGAGGTCCACACCCAGCGACAGCTCCTTGGGGCCCAGGGCCATGGCATCATAGCCCATCAGGCTCATGCCGGCGACGATCACCTCGCCCCTTGTCGCCGTCCCCAGCTTGCCGCTGCCCACCAGGGCATCGCCCGTATCGAGCAACAGGAGATTGTCGGCCTTGATGCGCTGTTCACTGATGAAGGTAGCTCTCCGGCGGAACCCGCCGGTCGGGCTGTTCCCTCAGCCACAGGGCTCGGTCTCTCCCCAATTGTCGTTGGTGTGCAGCACGGTCAACCGGACGGGCGCCGCGGTCGGGGCCGGAGTCGGGGTCGGTTCCAAGGTAGGCACCTGGGTAGGCGCTAAAGTGGGTGCGACGGTCGGGGATGCCAGCGGCGACTGAAGAACCGATTGGGCCACGGTCGAGGGCGGCAACCCCGCGCCAGGCGTGGCGGTATCGCAGCCGGCCAGGAGCAGGCTCAGGACCAGCAACGCGGCGATCCACCATTTTGAGCGATTCGCAGACATGGGCTCCTTCTTTCGAAAATTATCTGATCAGGTGCGTTGCACCTTCTGTTGGTGCAACGCACCTGGATGCGATCAAATGCACCGCATGAACGGAAAGCGCACCTAGGACACTTGACGGCCTTTGGAGCCGCGCAGCCACAGTACGGCGGCGGCGGCGACTACCAGGCAGGCAAGGGCCACCGCTGCGCCGGCAACGATCAGCCACAGCTTGCCCGAGCCGGTGTCCTGCTCGCGCTCCGGCAGCAAGAGAGGGGCATCCTCGACGTTGGACAATTGGAAAGACCGCGCCACCTGCACGGCGATCGGGGTGGGCGTCGAGGTTGGCGTAGATGTAGCCGTCGGCGGGATCGGGGTAGAGGTCGGCGTCGAGGTCGGCGAAGGTGTGTCGGTTGGGACAGGCGTATCGGTTGGCGGCTCTGGCGTGGGCGTGTCGGTCGGAGCCGTGGTAGCAGTGGCCGGGACGGGCGTGCTGGTCGGCGGCCGGCGGGTGGGTGCCGCGGTGGGCGGGGGTGTGTTGGTGGCAGCAGGCTGGCTGGTATCGGGCCACAGGCCGACGGCATCCAAAAAGATCTCGTCGAGGCCAGAGCTGGTAGGGCGATTCACCCAGAGAAAAACGGTCATGTTGGGGCCCGATGCCCTGGCCGAAACGGTCAGATCAGGCCACTTGTCGGCGCCATATTCGATCCGGCTCCAGACCACGGAAGGGGCCTGAGGGTCGGTGCCCCCGGCCGGATCGAGGCCCAGCCGGCGCTGCATGTTGTCACACACCGCGCCGTTGCAGGCGGCCGCCGCCCAGCCGATGTCGGTCTGATAGACCACCCCAGGCGTTACCGGCACTACCTGGTAGATCCCGGCTATGTAGGGCACGCCGTCTGTTACGAACCACAGCGACGGCGCCCCCCAATAGGTATCCTCCGCCTGCCTAAAGTCAGGGGATCCTGACAGGACAAAATACCACCACCCCGTCGGGACGCGAAGCGTTTTGCCGCCCCACGACTGTTCGGTGAAGGTGTCAAAGCCACAGTTGAATGCCACCTGGCCTGGTTCCTGGCAAGGATTCCGCGCCCCAGCCCAAGCATCGGCGCCGGTCAGGGTTGCGGTCACAATGAGGGCGACGATCACAATCCCGATCGCGCGCGCTGTTTTGCTCTCTGTTGTCACAATGCGTCCATGTCGTTTCGGTCTTGAAATCGCCGTAGTATAGTCCAGGCCGGGCGAATTGTCAATGTCCAACCGTTGCTTATCCGGCGGTGTTGTGGTATACTGGGGTCGTCTCGTGGTCGCCTGTCCTGCGGAGTATCGCTTCCTTTGCGGTGACCAGACGATCCAGGGAAGGTTGAGCAGGAAGGCAGGGTAGCCATGGATTATCTACTTGCTCACGATGTCGGCACCGGCGGCAACAAGGCAGTGTTGGTGGACGCGAAGGGGCAGGTGTGCGCCACCGCATTCGCCCCATACCCCATCCACTATCCTCGTCCCGATTGGGCTGAACAGGACCCTGAAGACTGGTGGCGGGCCATTGTATCCACCACTCACCAGGTGATGGAGCGGGCAGGAGCCACACCCGGCGACATCATCGGCATAGCGCACACCACCCAGCTTCTTGGCATCGTCCCCATGGGCGCCGACGGCCATCCCCTCCGCCCGGCGATCATCTGGCTGGACTGCCGCGCACCCGAGCAGGCCGTGCGGATCATGCGCAGGTTCCTGGGCCAGCGGGTCTTTGCCATGGTGGCGGGCACGCCGATGTCGGGCAAAGACGGCCTGCCCAAGCTGCTGTGGCTCAAAGAGAACGAGCCGGAAGTCTACCAGCGAATGACCTGCTTCCTCGACGTCAACGGCTACCTCACCTACCGGGCCACCGGACGGCAGGTGATGGAATGGTCGTGTGCCTCGGCCATCGGCTTTGACCTGAAAAAGAAGGACTGGATGCGGGGGATCATCCGCTACATCGGGCTGGACCAGGACAAGTTCCCGGAGCTGGTCCGATCGATCGATCCGGCCGACGGGCTGACCGCCGAAGCAGCCCGCGAGTGCGGGCTGCGGGCAGGAACCCCCGTCTTTGGCGGTGGAGGCGATGCCCAGGACGCGGCAGTCGGCTCGGGGGCGGTGGGCGAAGGGGCAGGCCACATCTACCTCGGCACTTCGGCGTGGGTGGGGGTCATGACCGGCAAGAGGCCGACGGGTCGCCACGGGGTGGTGCTCATGCAGTCGGCCGATCCGGCCAAGGCGTTCCTGTTTGCCGAGATGGAAACCGCCGGGGCGTGCCTCAAATGGGTCGCCGACCAGTTCTACCAGGCCGAGCAGGCCGACCCCGGCGTTCCAAACGTCTATGCCCTGATGGATCAGAAGGTGCAGACGGTGCCACCGGGCTCTGACTCGCTGATCTGTGCGCCGTGGATGTTTGGGGAGCGGGCGCCGGTCCCTGACACATGGGTGCGGGCTACCTTTTTCAACCTTAGCGCCGATCACACCCGCGAGCACATGCTGCGGGCGGTGTACGAGGGGGTGGCTTTCAACCTACGCTGGCTGATCGAGATCGTGGAGGAATCGTTCGGTTTTCCGCTGCCGGTGCTGCGGGTGATCGGCGGCGGGGCGCGGGGCTCGCCGTGGATGCAGATTATCGCCGATGTGACCGGGCGGCGGGTCGAGTCGGTCGCTCATCCCCAGGAAGCGGGCGCGGTGGGCGTGGCGCTCACGGCGGCCGTTGGCCTGGGGCTGTATCCAGATTTTCAATCCCTGACCAAGGTCGTCCGCGTGGAGCGGGATTTCGAGCCACAGGCATGCAATGCCGAGTGCTACGAAGGGCTGTACCGAGCCTATCGAAAGCTGTATGGCTGCCTGCGCTGCCTGTACCGGGAGGTGAACGAGGAGCGGTTTCGCAAATGCCGGGAGGGCGCCCGGTAGGCTGTCAACCATGGTTAGCCGGTTCTCGCGAAAAGCGACTAACGTCGCTACTACAAGGAGGAAAAGATGAAAATCGACGTGGAATCTTTGCCGATGGCCTTGCCCGATGGAGTGAGCTATGACGATTACTTGATCGCGACCTACATGGCCTCCTATCCAAAAGCGATCCCGGTGCCAAAGCTGGCCCCGGGGCTGGCCATCGAGCAATCCACCGGCACGTGGGTGGCGGTGCCGGGCGAGACACCCGAGGTGCGGCGCTGCCACGTGGCCAAGGTCATCGGCGTCTATGAGGCGCCGGACTATGAGTGGATGGTACCGCTCGAGGTGGAACAACGCCACTATATCATCCAGATCGCTTTCCCGCAGGTGAATATCGGCCTGCAGATCCCGATGCTGCTGACCGCGGTCGTCGGCAACATTTCGATGGCCGGAAAAATCAAGGTGCTGGACATCCGCTTCCCAGAAAAGTATGTCGCCGGATTCCAGGGCTGCAAGTTTGGCATAAAGGGCGTGCGCCAGCTCTTGGGCGTCAAGGACCGGCCGCTCTTGAACAACATGATCAAGCCGTGCACCGGCTACCCGCCGGAGGTGGGCGTGGGGCTCTTTCGCGCTGCGGCCATGGGTGGGTGCGACATTATCAAGGACGACGAATTGATCGCCAACGCTTCCTTCAATGAGATACAGGCGCGGGTCAAGCTGTACATGGAAGCGGAACGGCAGGTGTACGAGGAGACGGGCGAGCACACGCTGTACACCGTCAATGTCACGGACGAGATCCCCCAGGTCTTTGAGAATGCCCGCCGGGCGGTGGAGCTGGGCTGCAATGCGATCATGGTCAACTACCTGGCGACCGGCTTTCCGGTGCTGCGGGCACTGGCGGAGGATCCCGCCATCGACGTGCCGATCCTGGCCCACATGGACGTGGCGGGCGCGCTGTATGCCTCAGAGTGGCATGGGCTGTCTTCTCACCTGGTGTTGGGCAAGCTGCCCCGCCTGGCCGGAGCCGACGTCGTCGTCTTTCCCGCGCCCTATGGCAAGGCGCCGGTGCTGCCGGAAAAGTTCCAGCGGGTGGCGCAAAACCTCACCTTCCCGCTCTACCACCTCAAGCCGACCTTCCCCATGCCCAGCGGGGGGATCACACCCAGGATGGTGCCCAATGTGATCAAGGACCTGGGGCCGGACATTGTCATCGGCTCCGGCGGCGGCATTCACGCGCATCCACAGGGGCCGGTGGCCGGGGCCAAGGCCTTCCGGCAAGCGATCGATGCGACGCTGCAGGGCCGTCCCCTGGACGAAGCGGCCAAGGAATGTCCGGAGCTAAAGGCAGCGCTGGAAGCATGGGTAGACCCCTTCAAGGGGATGGGGATGTAGTTTTTTCTGGTTGCCGTTTAGATAGGAGACAGACAATGCCTGGAAGAACAATGCAGCAGCTACAAGCCGACGTCGATGCCTGGATTCAGGGCCCGGGCGGCGGCTACTGGTCGCCCCACGTAAACCTGGCCCGCATCGCCGAAGAGGTGGGCGAGCTGGCCCGCCTGATCAACCACCAGTACGGCCCCAAGCCCAAAAAGCCCGAGGAGGACTCGCAGGAAATGGGCGAGGAGCTGGCCGACATCCTGTTTGTGCTCATCTGTGTGGCCAACTCGCAGGGTATTGACCTGGAAACCAGCCTCCAGCAGGTGCTGGACAAGGTCTGGAGGCGCGACCTACATCGCTTCAAGCCTGTCCAATGAGGGCGCAGGGGCTTTTTTGAACGCTATCAAGTCTGTGCTATAATCGGCTGACCGGCGCATAGAACCGAGGCTCGAAAGGGAGGAACTGGTTTCGATGGGAAAAAGATTCACTGCACTGCGGGTTATAGGGACGATCTTTAAGGTGCTGGGCTGGATCGCCCTGCTCCTCGGCCTGCTGGGGGCCATCCTGGTCCTGGTGGCAGCCCTTACCCTCGACTTTGATGCAGCCGGCGTCAATTTCGGCGGCCCAGTGGCCGGCGTCGTCGCCTTTGTCGTGATCCTGCTCCTGGCCATCATCCAATTCCTGGTCCTGTATGCCATCGGCGAATCGATCTATGTGTTTCTGTCCGTCGAGGAGAGCAGCCGCCGCGCCGCCTACTTTAGCCAGCAGATTTTCACCAGCTCCCAATCTCAGGCCGGATATGTCGCGCCGCCGCCCGAGTACGAGGGGTAAAAGTCCGTAAGGTCGCTACTACGAGCCCCTGGCACGGCGAGCGGAGCGATTTGCCAGGAATAGAACAAGACAGGCCGCACATAGAACGGCGGCGCTGATCAAAGAGATCGCCACACCGGTTCTAAAGGAGCGGGGACGATATTTGAACTCGACGACGTGGGCTCCCTGCTCCAGAGAGACGGCCCGGAAGAGATAATCGGCCTGGTAGATTTCGGCCTCTTGCCCGTCGACCAACGCCTCCCAACCAGGGTAATAGGCGTCGGACAGCACCAGAAAACCGTCCGCTTTCAGATCTGCATTGATGACAACCCGGTTGGGGGAATAGACCACGATCTCGGCTCCACGCAGATCGGACTCGGGCGGGACGGACCGGTCGATATCCGGGGAGGGCTCCTTTTCCAGGATCACGGCGAGACGTGGGTCAAAGTCGCCGGCCAGCAAGCGTTCCAAGGCTGCCTGCTGGGAAGGCAGGACCTCCGCGCGGTGAACGATAAAGGCCCTGGGCAGGACCGATTCGTTTTCACAGATCTCGAGCTGTTTGCCGTCAAAGGCCGGGAGATATCCCGAGCAGGTCTGCCCCTTTTCCACAATCATGTACCTGACCCCCATCAGATCCCACAATGGGGCAGGGAATTGTGGCACCATACTGAGGTCGTTGTATCGCTCTAAAACCAGCGCAGAGATGTGCCCGCCGGCGCTGTACAGGCCATATGCGGTCGGGATGTCGTTCATCAGGTGCACGACCTGATCTCCGTAGACAAGGGGCGCTATCCGGTGGAGGCCGGCGTTTTGCTGCAGGAAGGTCCTGGATTCGATCGGCATCTCAAAGTAGCCGGCGCTGCGCACAGGGTTGACGGTGGTTCCCCCCGTGAGAAAGAGGTCGACAAGGATCAGCCCTACCGCCAGGATCTTGAACACGGGTGCAGCGATCCTCCTCTTGTTCCACAAATAGATGAGCAGAAACCCGGAGCCGCTGAACAGCACAAAGAGGAGCGATGGGTTGAGCGACGACAAGGTCGTGGCAAGGGACCTGGAGGGTTGGAGCAAGGGAAGCCGGGTGAGTCCTTGGGCCGAAATCAACGCCCATGCGAGGGCTCGTTCGGAAAGCAACCCCTTGCCCAGGCTCTCAAGGGCCTGGATGGCTTGTTGGCCCCCGATCAGCAACGCTCCCAGCGCGAGGATGATGCCCAGGGTCAGCCAGAACAGGATCTTCCAAAAGATGGCAAAGCGACGGGATACTGTCCTGTCGTGGCCTCCTGCCAGGGCATCAAAGCCATAACCGGCCAGGATAGACAGTGAAAAACTGACGATGAACAACCAACGAGCAGGCACTCGGAAAAAGTCAAAGCCGGGCACATAGACGAGCAGGCGGTACAAGGGTGTGTAGCCCCCCAGCGCCAGCAGCAGAGCTGTACCGGCCAGGATGGCAAAGAAGGTCGCATGGCCGTCGCGCCTCTTCTTGGCCCAGGCCCACGGGATCAACAGCAAAGGCAGGATGCCAACGTAGGCATGCAGCTCCTCGAAGGTCAGCTCCCCAACATAGCCGATCACCGGATTGCCCAAGAAATTCGGGAACAGGAAGGCCAGCAGGTTGTGGGGGGTGAGGGAAAATGAAGTCATGTTTTCATAAGCCATCCCTGTGGCGCGGGGCGAAAGCCCGGTCAGCTCCCAGGTAGGGAGTATCTGGGCGGCAGCCAGAAGGAGACCGGCCAGAATGGCCACGGCCATGAGTGCGAGGAGGGCGATGGCCGTCTTGCCCCTCCGCCGGACGGCGATCTCGCTGCCCCGCCACAACCTAACCAGCCAGAAGAGACCAAAAGCTCCCAGGGTCAGGACCGTGTAGAAAACGACCTGTGGATGACCGGCCACGATTTGCAGGGCGATCGCCGCACCACACAATACAGCATAGAGCAGGCTCTTGCCACGGAGCGTCTTGATAAAGAGCAGGAGTATCAGAGGAAGCCACACGCTGTTGGTCATGACGCACAGGTTGGTCAACTGGGCCATGAGGTAACCGCCAAAGGCAAAGGTCAGCGCGGTGACGAGAGAACCTCCTCTGCCGATGGACAAGGAGCAGGCCAGCAAGTAGCTAAAGACACCGGCCAGGGCATAATGGGCAATGGCAAAAAGACTCAAGGCAAGGGAAGGCTTGACCGGCAGGAGGAAAAGCAGGTTGAGGGGGTAGAGAGCCAGCACGTCCTGATCGGCCAACTGGGGGAACCCGAATTGGATATGCGGATTCCAGAGAAAGACCTGGCCCGAGCGCAGCAACTGGGCCTTGAGAATACTCAGCGGATAGTGGATCCAGCTAATATCGTCGCGGTAGAGCACCTGGTTCGAGAATAACAACGCGGAGAAGGAGATGACCGGCAACAGGCACAACAACGCCAAAATCAGGAGGTCTCGTCTGTCAGGCCGTCCCCTGTTTATGGGGTTGAGGGGCAGACTCGATTCTGATTGGCCGCCGGCCGGCGACGGCCAGCCGGCTTGGCTCAAGCCGGCATCAGCTTGTGGAGCAGTTGGTGGAGGCGGCATCTCGCGTGAACACCGGCAGCAGCAACCGGGAAATGGGTTGTAAACTAGTCGGAGCCCAGGTAGCCGGACGCTGCTTCCAGCTCTGCCATGCTCAACAGGCGATCTGCTGCAGACAGGTAGACCCGACACTCGTAGCACCTTTTTGACTCGTCCCCGACTTGGCGGGCCAGATCCCAACACGGCGTCAAGTGGTTGGCCGGAGCAGCGCAGGCAGCCCGCTGTTCGGGCGAACAGCCTCTGATGTCGCAGCAGGGGGTCAGCGCCAACAGCCGCCTCAGGCCTTCCTGGTTTAGGCCTTTTTCGTGGATCATGTAACGGACGCAATTCACCCACTTGAGGTCGTTGGCCGAATAGAAACGGCGGTTGTTTTTGCGGGCAGGCCGGAGCAGTCCACCATCTTCATACAAACGCAGAGTGCGGGGGTGAACGTGCAGAATCTCGGCTGCTGTGCCGATCGTATAGACCGGGCGTGCTTCGTCTAACATTGCTCCTTCCTCCTCGAGCCGGTTGCGAGATAGAGGCATCGTGGCCCCATCTGACCTTTCAACACGGTGGCTGATTATAACATGCCCCCGGAGAATTGTCAAAGCACATTACAACCAGGCTGCAGAGCTTGCCTAAAAAGAAAGGCCAGCACCCTTGCAGGATACCGGCCTTTTCAAAGATACCAGGTCACTCTTCTGTGACCTGCTCCTCGTTTTCGCGCGGCGACGCCACGCGGCACGACGAGGACATTCAGGTCGAAACGCCAAAGCGCGGCAAGATAACACGCATCAGCACAACCCAGCCGACCAGCACGGCGATCGGCACCAAAACTTCCCAACTCAAAGCGGACATCGTTACTATACCTCCTGTTTGTGAGAGCGCACGGCTCTCAATGTCTAATGCCTCAGGTACCGGTCGGCGCGCACCCGCCGGCCGCAGAGGCCATCGCCCCATCACCGCCGGCCACCTGGCCTGTGCCAAAGAGCGACCAGCCCTTTTTCACGTGCGTCCCACCGCACTCGGGGCAACGGACCTCGACCACCTGGGACATCGACCGGACGAGCTTTTCAAAGTGCGTTTCACAGTCCAGGCACGTGTACTCGTAGATTGGCATATTACTACCTTCCTATTCCCTGGATCTCGGCCTTGATCCGGTCCGAATCAAGGCGACCAACCTGATAATGGACCATTTCTCCCGCACCGTCGAAAAGAAGAAACGTCGGCACGCCCCGCACGCCATAGCGGGTGGCCAGCTCGCGGCCCACCCGGCTTGCGGTGCTCAGGCGGAGCACCGCCGCCCGCCCGCGGAGGTCACGCTCGAGCCTGTCAACGACAGGCTTGGCCAGCAGGCAGGAGCTTCAGGTGTTTGAGAAGAACTCGACCAAGACCGGCTGACCGCCGAGCAGGATCCCATCCACCTCGGCCACCGAGGCGACCGCACTGGCCGGCGTGCGCAGAGCCAGGTAGGCGATGGCCATCGCTCCGATGAGAAGCAGCAACAACCAGTTGCCGCGCAGGACACGGACAATGCCGCGCCCCACTTTGACAAGCCACTGACCGAATGCCTGCATCACTACTCCCCCCGACACCACGTTTGACAAAATCCTGGTGACATGCTATGATCCATCCGCCACCACATACCCTGTGGGGGTATGTGACTACAGTATAGCAGAAAGCCAGAGGCATGTCAAATCATGACTGACCAACAGCGGATCACCCAACTAGAGGAGCAGATAGCCGAGCTAAAGGCGCGCCTACCCAAGCATACCCCACCGCCCAGCATGTTGATCCAACTGGATGAAATGGAGGACGAACTAGCAGCCCTCTATCACCGGTTGGGCGGGGTCCAGACCTCGGCGCCGGGTGGCGGCGGCGCGGCCTCGACCGCCGGGATCTCAGGCAGGACATAGGTTCCGAGCCCGCCAGGTGGCAAGCTGACCAGGTAGCGCTTGACCGCCTCATAGCCGGCATCGACCATCTCGGCGCCGTGGTCAAAGTCGAAATCACCGGCCTCTGGCACCCCTCGAATGATGATGTGGTGGGCCTTGACGCCCGGCACCTGCGCCGCGTACTTTAATTCCGCCAACAGATCCTGGTGGAGGGCGACGCTGACCACGCGGAACAGAACGGTGAGCAGGTCTTTCGCCGGCCCATAGATTCCGCCCGTGTAGGCCACATCCAAAGCGTAAACCTCAGTAGCCCCTTTGTCGATGGCAATACTGATCGGCACATTCAGAATAAGGCCGCCATCCACATACTGCCAGCCGCTAATCTGAACAGGCGGAAAGACGCCGGGAAAAGCAGAGCTGGCCATTACAGCATCTGTTATCGATGCATTCTTGTCCTCGCCATACAGGTACAGCGTGCTAGTCTGGAGGTTTGCCGCTGTTATGTACAGCTTGAGGCCAGACAGATTGCCAAAGGTCTGTTTGTCGGCGGGAATGTGCTGTTCCACAAATGCACGAAGAGCGTCGCCGGTGACAATACTCGGTCTGCCCCTGATCACCCGCCAGAATTTGGACACCACATTGCCCGGCACAATGTCGCGGCTTCGCAGGTCGCGCCAAATGCCGCACAATCGTTCCACCCCCTCAGGCGTTGGGTCGATGGCCAGGAACGCTGCATTCATGGCCCCTGCCGAGCTGCCGACTACCATGTCGGGGCGAATGCCATGCTCGTACAGCGCCTTCACCCCACCGGCCTCCATCGCTCCGCGGCTGCCGCCCCCGCTAAACACGAATGCGATCATCTCTACCCCTCCGGCTCCCGCCCGATCAACGACAGAGCCCCTCATCTCATCCAGACGAGGGGCTCTGATTATTCACCAAGAAGGCGCGACGCCTCTATTACCGGCGCTCGCGCAATGTCCTTTCCATGATCTCGTCCTGCATGCGGTCGCGCTGCCGCTTTGACCCGCGCTGCCGCCGCCGGTCCGGTTTGATCGGGTAGGGCACCCCCTCCTCGCCCATGGCAATCCGATAGGCCAATTCTATTGACGAGGGGGCCTCTTCCCCTTCTTCCATCATCACTTCTTCAGTCGGCAAGTCGGTCATACTGAGCGAGATACGGCCCTTACGCGGATCTACTTCCACGACCCGAACTTGCACCTGATCACCTACCGACATGACCTCGGATGGACTGCCGACATAGCCGCGCCCCATCTCACTCACGTGGACCAAGCCGTCGCGCCCGGCGCCAATGTCCACAAAAGCCCCAAAGTTCTCCAGGCGGACCACCTTGCCGGTCAGAACCATCTCGGGCTTGAGTGAGCGCAGGTCAACCGCAGGCGGCTCGACCATCGACAGGCTGATGCGCCTTGCCTTGCGATCGGCCTCCTTCACCCACACAGACACTACGTCCCCTTCTGACACAACGTCTGAAGGCTTGTTGACCCGGCCAGAAGCCATCTCTGAGATGTGCACCAGGCCTTCTGTCTCCATCCCAATGTCGACAAACGCCCCAAACTTTTCCAGGCGCACGACCTTGCCCTCTGTCTTGAGTCCAGGATGGAGATCGTCCCAACGGAAACGTGGGGGGGGCACCATGGTCAGATTTAGCCTCTTGCTGACCAGGTCCACTTTCTTGACCCAAACGGTGATACCCTGGCCTTCGGCAAGCAGATCAGATGTGCGGCTCACTCGCTTGTCTAGGTCGGAAATGTGCAGCAGGCCATCCACTGCAGCCCCCACCTCCACAATGGCACCTGACAAGGTCAATTTCTTGACCGTACCCTCTAGTTGTTGACCCGAGGCAAGCTCGGCAAGCGAGATCGATCCAGCAGAACTCACGTTTAACACTCCCTTTGTTTGCAGTTACCTTTCTTAGCAGGCGCCCCATTATACCTTGAGGCCGTAAGTATGTCAATTCTGAATCGATGGATTGGCAAATAGACGGGAGTCAGGGTATACTTGAGCCATGGAGAGCCGCAAAGCCGAGCCGATCATCCAGTTTAGAAGGCGCTGGCTCATTGGACTGGTTGCCCTAGTAATTGTGCTGCAGATCATCACTCCCAGCCGGGCCTGGATCGCCTTGATCTTGAGCCTGGGCGGTACGCTGGCCGCAGGCTACTATTGGGCGCGGCAGATGGCCGGCAACGTCACGCTGACCCGCGAGCAGCACTACGACTGGGTTCACGTAGGGGATCTGCTGGAAGAGCGCTTTACACTATGCAACACCAGCTTTCTTCCCGTCGTCTGGGTGGAAGTAGATGACCACTCTGACCTGCCCGGTTATACCACCCGTTCCGTGCGCAGCGCCGGCAGTCAGCAGACGCTCGAATGGCGGACTGAGGGCATCTGCCGCCAGCGCGGTCTCTTTACCCTGGGGCCGTGGCAGGCGCACATAAGCGATCCTTTCGGCCTGTTCCTCGTCACATTCGATTACCCCGAAACCCGGTCTATCCTGATCTATCCACAGGTCGTGCACCTGCCCACACTTCCCCTGCCCAAAGGCGCCGCGACAGGAACAGGCCGGACCAGCCGCCGCGCACTGGACGTAACAATCAATGCAGCCGGTGTCCGGCAGTATACCCAAGGCGACAGCCTGAACCGCATCCATTGGCCGACGACTGCCCGCCTGGATAGATTGATGGTCAAGACTTTTGACCTCGAACCGTCGGGAGACTTGTGGATCCTGCTCGACCTGGACGCCGCCGTACGGGCCGGCGAAGGAGAAGAATCCACAGAGGAATATGGCGTGATCTTGGCCGCTTCCCTGGCCGACAAAACGCTACGCGAGAATCGCGCGGTTGGACTGGCGGCATACGGCCGCCACACTGCCAGCCCTGATTCCGAGCCCTTGCCGACCCTGGCCATGCCCCAAAAAGGGATGGCGCAGCAGTGGCGTATCCTCCAAGCCCTCGCCGCGGTCCACGCCGGGGGAGCATGGCCGCTGGCTCGCGTCCTGGCCGAGATGGATAAAAACCTCGGCCGGGGCATGGCCCTGGCCGTCATCACACCTTCCTGCGACCCAGCCTGGATAGCGGGGCTTGTGCCGCCGATGAGGCGGGGCATCGCACCTGCCGTCTTGCTTCTCGACCCCGTATCGTTCGGCGGCACAGGCAATGTCGACGCTCTGCGGGGGCTGCTGGCCCAACTGGGCGTTCCCAGCCACGTCATCGCCAAGGGAATACCTTTCAAGCCGCTTGTGGAGCACCGGCGGATCGGACGGCCCGAATATCGCGTTCTGCCCGGCACAGGTCGGGTCATAACTGTGGAGCGATAGTCAAAATGCTCCCACTGCTAGAGCGGCTTCTGAAGCGCCTCCGACCCCGCGAGGGATGGATCATCTTTTTCATGGTCCTGGCAGCGCTTGTCTGTCCTGCGGCCGCCCTGATGCAGGTGACCCGAGACATTGGCGCCGAGCGGCTGTTGATGCTCACCTGCGTGGCCGCCCTGATCGGCCTCGCCCTGGCCCGCTCGCGGCTGCCGGCAGGCTGGGCCGCGCTGGTGGGCACACTGCTGGGCGTCGGCTTGATCGCCGTCGTTCTCGGCCGACTACTGCCGCCCCTATCGCTTCTGTGGACAGAAGCTGAAAGTCTGATGGCCTGGCTGCAACGCGGAGGATGGCAGCAACATCCCCTGACGATACCCCTCCCCTACGCCACCGCCGACTTTTTCTGGGAAAGAGCTGTCGATTTTGGCGAACGGTTATGGGCCTGGACCCAGGCCGTGCTCGCCGGCGAATCTACAGATCGCATCGGGTTTCTGCTGCTGGCGGCCCTGTCAGCCTGGGGCTTGAGCCTATTCGGCTCCTGGCAAGTTTTCCGGCGACGGGCACCCATCGCCGGCCTGTTGCCAAGCGGCATCGGCGTGGTCCTGATCGTCTTTCTCAGCGGCGGGGGAACGATATTTCTGATCGCCTACCTGTTTTGTTTGTTGGGGCTCCTGGCCGCCGTCCACCTGTGGACACGCCAGCAGCAGTGGGAGCAGACCGGCACCGATTACCCAGGTGACCTTGGTGTGGACCTGTTCCAGGTCGTCTTCCCATGGCTTGTGGCGATCCTATTTGTGGCCGGTTTTTTCCCCGTCCTGCAAGTCCGCCCGGCGAGCGTCGCCTTTGGACGGCTGCTCTATCGTCCCTGGTCGGCAATTGAGCAGGTATCCAACCGGCTCTTTGGTGTTATCAGCAGCCCATACCCAGGTGGCTTTCCCAACCGACTGCCTAACGAGCACCTGCTCGGCGGCGGGCCAGAATTGGCCAAGGCCATTGTACTTTATGTCAAGACCGACGATCCGGCGCCACTGCCACCCGAGGCGGAAGAGGTTGGCATGTTGGCCGCTCTGACACCGACGCGCTACTGGCGAGGGGTAGTTTATGACCTATACACAGGCCACGGTTGGAGCCAGAGCCAGTTGACAAGCCGCAATTACCAAGCCGACCGGCTCTTGGATCCAGATCTACCTGCCGGCCCGGAGCTGCGCCAGGATTTTGAGCTCGTATCTTCATCGGGGTCGCTGCTGTACGCTGCCAACGCGCCCCTGAGTGTCGATCATCCCGTCCGAGCCTGGTGGCGAGAGCCCGGCGACCTGGCACAGTTGGACGGCGACACCGGCCAATACACCGTGATCTCTGTGCCCCCCGAGCCTACCATTCACGACATGCGCACCGCGCCGGCCCTGTTGCCGCCCAACCTAGCTCAGCGCTACACGGCCCTGCCCGACACTATCCCGCAGCGAGTCCGGGATCTGGCACAACAGGTGACGGCCGGAGCCAAAACCCGCTACGATCAGGCCAGAGCCATAGAGGACTATTTACGGACATTTACCTACACGCTCGATGTATCTCTGCCGCCACCGGACCGCGACGTGGCAGATTACTTTCTCTTTGACTTGAAGAAGGGCTTTTGTGATTATTACGCCACGGCGATGGTGGTCATGGCCCGCTCGATAGGCGTGCCGGCGCGCTATGCCAGCGGTTATGCGCAAGGCACCTACGATTTCGAGCGCGAGCGCTGGCAGGTCACCGAATTGAACGCCCATTCCTGGGTTGAAGTCTATTTCGAGGGCATCGGCTGGGTGGAATTCGAGCCAACGGCCGGCCTTGATCCCATCGTGCGACGCAGCGGCGAGGGAGCAACCACCCCTACAGGCTTGACGCCAGAGACGGCAGGGACTACAGAAGCTATCCCCTGGGGTCTGGCCATCCTGGGCGGCATCCTGGTCCTGCTGGCAGTTGCCATCGCGCGGCTGTGGCGTCCACATCGCACGCCGGCCATCTCGGCCGCCGACCTTATCCGCGACCGTTACGCGCGCCTCCTGGCCTGGGGGCGCCGGCTGGGACATCCGGCCCAGGACGGCCAAACTCCGCATGAATATGGCGCTGCCCTGCAAGCAGGTCTGGCTGCCCGCACCAACTTGCAGTCAAGAGCCTCCCAGGCGGGCGCCGATGCGGAACAACTGACAGGCAGTTTTGTCCGGGCTCAGTACGGCAACGAGCCGATCGGCGAGCAGGAGAGCAGGCAGATACAGGCCCTGTGGACACGGCTGCGCCGCAACCTGTGCTGGTTGTGGGTCAACCGTTCGACGGCCTGGCTGCACAGACCAGCAAGAAAAGACTGACTTGAGGTTAACGCCCGATCCAGGACAGGATCAGGGATAACACGACAATGATGAGAAACACCCCCAAAATGATAACCAGCCATGTATAGATCTGCTGGTCACGATTGCGCTGAGTAGCCCGAGCCAGAGCCAAAGCCTCCTGTCGCAGCTGCTCGGCCTCCATCAAGGCCGCCATCCGTTCTTCAGAGGCTTTTTCCGCTTCGGCCTTGACCTGAGCTACTTCTCCCTGCCAGTCCTGCAGGCGACTCTGGGTCGTCACCTGCCAGCGACGGGCCATTTGCTCGATCAGATCCAGACTGCGGCCGCACTGGACACAGTGCTCGGCCAGGATCCAGTTATCAGCGCCGCATACCGGGCAATCCCGGACCAACGGGTTGCCACACTGCTCGCAAAAGCGCACCTGATCTTTGTTATAGGCGCCACAGTTTGAGCAGACACGCGTGACCTCGCCAAAGCTGCTATGGCAAAACGTACACACCAGGTAGCCGTTTTCGTCTGGTACCAGTTCTTTTGCCCCACAATTGGGGCACTCGATCTTGTATAGCTCCATTAGCATCCTCTGAACTCAAGGTAGCCACGCCCAGTCGGGCTCGGTATCGTCGAAATTGTCAAAGGTCAGGCGCACCTGATCGCGCCCATCGGTGCGCATCAGGTAAAGCTCACGCGCGTTCACCCCCACCGCATCACCGGTATAAGCCACAAACGCCAACCAGTTGCCATCGGGCGACCAGCAGGGCGACTCGGCGCCCTGGGCCAGGCCGGTCAGCACCCGCACGCCGCTGCCATCAGCCTTCATGACATAGATCTGATGGCTTCCTCCGCGGTCGGAAACAAAGGCTATCAGGCCGCCATCCGAGGACCAAGCCGGGGCCCAGTCCCGGCCCGGATCGTCGGTCAAGCGCTGTGGAGCGCCACTCACCAGGTCTGCGGCCCAAATATCCCAGTTCCCGTCCCGCTCGGCGACGTAGGCCAGCCGCGTCCCATCTGGCGCCCAGGTCGGCTGTCCGGCGTAGACCTCCTCGTTGGTCACCTGCATCGAGGCGATCGCGTCGGCGGTGAATATCTGATTCACTTCGGCTACCGTCGAGACATAGGCCAGGCGCGAGCCATCCGGCGCCCAAGCCGGATCCTGTCCGGCGAACAGATCCGCAATCTCGGACGTGCCGGTCAACACTGCAACAAAGCGGATAAGGTCCTGCGGGCCATCCCCTTTGGCTACCCAGGCCAACGCTCCGTCCGATCGTTGGGCCGGTTGGCGGGCAGGGCCAGAGGCCGGCATCAGCCTGGTGAGGCCCTGGCCGTCGGTCTGGATCGTATAGATGGCATAGCCACCTTCCCGATTGCTGGCAAACACCAACTGCCCTGACAACACCACCGTCATGGCAACCGGCGCCGATACAGCGAGAGATCCTTCGACCCCATATGCTCGAACAACCAGCTCATGGGCTCCTTCAATGGGCATTTCCCAAGCAAGCTCGATCAGCCAGGGGGTGGTCTGGGGCTGCGGGTTGGCAATGACCGCTACACTCCGGCCATCTACCTCCAGCTCGGCCCTAAGGGCTCCCGGCTTGGCCAGCACAGCGCTGACCATAATCGGTTTGGTCCCGCGATGCAGTGCGCTGCCCAGCGGAGCGACGATTTGCAGGACCTCGCCAGCCACCGGCGGCGCCTCGCCGGCCTGCACCGGCACGGCAGCGGCCTGGTCATCCTGCTGCGCCCAGCGGATTACGACCACAGCCGCAAGGGAAAGAACACCCACGGCAGTCGCAAAAACAAGGGACCACACGATCAACCGCCAAACGTCCAGATCCTGTCTCACGATCGAACCTCGTGGCCCCATGATAACACAATCACGCGCTTTTGACAAACCGGTTATAAAAGGCTTTGCGGAGGGAAGCCGGTCCCCTCCGCAAAGCAACGAGCCTTTCCAACAGCAGGCTTGGCTGTTACTTCTGATACCCTGTCAGGGTGATGCCATCCAGGTTGACGTCCAGCTCTCGCCTGGCCGTGCCCCACTTTTTCCAGGCCCGGATAAAGATGGTGGCCTGGCTCGATGGCGCTTCAAAGGCAGCCTCGTACCCTTCCATGCTGCCGGGGTCCAACCGGTCATAGACCGTGTCCCAGGGGATCTCGACCCAGTTGGTCACCGCCGTCCAGTCGGTGCCGCCATTTGGATCATACCCCCACTGCACACGATAGTTGTAACCTTGCTGGTCAGGGTCAAAGCCCCGGACCCGCAGCATCCCGTAGAGCGATAGCTTGTAGGTCGCCCCTGGAGTCAGCCCGGTCACCGTCTGGTAGATGCCGGAATAACGGTCAGGATCCGACGCGCCCCGGCAGAAGGTGTTGATCTCCAACAACTGCGAGTGGGTCCCGTCATAGATCACCGGCGTCCAGGTCTCATCGTAGTAGCCGTAGGTCGCCTGCCCGCCGTTGTTGAACCAGCCCCACTCATCGCCCACATCGCCGGGAGCTGAAACGGAGTGGAACCCGCCCTCAAAGTCGCCGTTCTTCAAGAACTGCCCGGCATTGCCCACCACGACGCTGACCTTGTGCGCCGCAGTGGCGCCAGCCGCGTCAGTAGCCACCGCCTTTAAGGTATGAGATCCACTGGTCGCGGGTGTCCAGACGAACTTGTGGGTCAGGCTCAGCATTCCCACGTCATAGCCGGCGCTGCCCACCAGCTCACTGCCATCGTAGAACTCGAGCTTGGTGACGCCTACGTTGTTGCTGGCATTCACGGCGATCGTGTAGCTCCAGCCAGCGACGGGGAACGCAGGCGCAGCAAAACTGACACCAGGCTTGGCCTTGTCCACGGGCGCGACCTTGCCCGACGGTGTGGCCCCCTTCAGGCTGATGGCATCCAGATTGACGTCCAGCTCACGCCTCGCTGTGCCCCACTTTTTCCAGACGCGGATAAAGAGGGTCAGGCGGGAGCCGGTAGCCTCGATCGTAGTCGAGTAGAAATCCATCGAACCGGGCTCCAGGCGGGGGTATACTGTGTCCCACGGCAGTTCTACCCAGTTGGTCACGGCCGTCCAATCGGCGCCGCCGCCGTAATCCACCCCGTACTGTACCCGGTAGCTATAGTTGTCGCGATCTGGATCATCAGCCAGAGCGCGCAACATGCCATACATCGACAGCTCATAGATCTCACCCGGCGTCACCGCCACCGTTTGGTAGATGCCGGAGTAGCGGTCCGCATCAGACGCGCCCCGGCAGAAGGTATTGATCTCGAGCAACTGGGAATGCTGTCCATCATAGATCACCGGCGCCCAGGTTTCGTCATAGTAGCCATAGGTCGCCTGGCCACCGTTGTTGAACCAGTTCCAGCCATTTCCCACATAGCCGGCCGATCCTTGATAGAAGCCGGACTCAAAATCACCATTGGTAAGCCGCTCTGTTGATCCGCCGGCAAACTGAACTCCAGGAACAACAAGCAGCGTGCCCAACAGGGTCAGAAGCAGCGCACCAACCAATACCCGCTTCTTACTCATCTCCTTGACCTCCTACTGGAACCGGGTGCATCGACCATCGATTGCACCCCTTCAATCAACAACAGGGGGATGGCTGGGGACAGCCAGCCCGCCCGTCGTTGCCGACACGGTCTGTCCTGTCCGCAGGCATCCCCCCTTTCCTACAACCTACATGTAGGGGCGACCAGATTCCCTGGAAATCGTGGGGCCACCCCCGTTTAGTCATTCAGCTCCAACTAGCCCTTCGGCAGCTCCGAGGTGCAATGGGCGCAGCGCGTCGCCTTGATCGGAATGCTCGACAGGCAGTAGGGACAATCCTTGGTATTCGGCGCCGGAGCCGGCTCTTCCGATTTCTTTCTCATCCGGTTGATGGTGCGGACCAGCAGAAAGATCACGAACGCTATGATCAAGAAGCTGATCAGCGTGTTGATAAACACGCCGAAATTCATCGTCACCGCTCCGGCTGCTTTGGCATCGGACAGCGCGGCATAAGGTCCGGCCGGGTCGCCGCCCTTGAGCACGGCGAATATGTTGGCAAAATCGACGCCGCCCAGCAACAGCCCAATCGGCGGCATGATAACGTCCTCGACCAGCGACTTGACAATGGCCCCAAATGCAGCGCCGATGACGACGGCGACCGCCAGGTCAATGACGTTACCGCGCAAGATAAAATCCTTGAACTCTTTCCACATTCTTGACTCTCCTTGATATGAATTTTGTCAAAGGTCGGTCCGGCTAGGCGTGCCGGCCGCCCTTGAGTTGATTCTGCAACGTCTCCAAAGCGGACCAATCACCCTCAGCCGCCAGCCTGGCCTGCTCGGCCCAGGTAGTAGGATCGGCCAGCCGCAGGTTGGCTGCTCGGAGGATCTCCTGTACGCGCCCCAGGTCCGCTTCGGCCAATTGGGCAAAGGTAGTGATGCCTGCTGCCTTGAGCAAGCCGGCTATCTTGGGGCCAATTCCCTCGATGATCTCCAGATCGTCGGGCTTGGGCAGGACAACCTCAGCAGCCCGGGCTACCACCTCAGGCACCTGTACATCGGGCAGCTCAACTTCCGGCAGCTCCACCTCAGGCACCTTCACTTCGGGCACCTCCACTTCATGCAGCTCCACCTCGGGCAGCTTTACTTCGGGGGCCTTGACTTCGGGCACATGGACGGGATCAACCCGCTTGGATTCGATCGCCGGCAGCCCCTTTTCCTCTCCCCGGCGGCTCCACCATAACCACCACAAGAGTGCGGCGAATAGCAGGACAACGATGATCAACAACCACACCCACCACGGTGTCCCCGCCGATTCCTCGGTTCCCTGCATTGGGCCGGAAAACCCACACAGGGCAAGGCCGACCAAGAGCAAGCCGACCACAGCGGCCAATTTTTGGGACATTTCGCTTTACCTCCTCGACTAGAGAGATTTCGGTGATCTGGCCCAACCCTGTAGGCCATGTCAGAAAGCACAGTTATAGTATAGCACAAAATGCCAATTTTGACAAGTGCCCAAAAAACAGTTGAAAGCTTTGCGCCGGCCCTAAATGCCGGATTCAGCCACGAACTGATCCAGGTCGCCCAGAGCACGGTGCGCCAAGGCAGCATACCGCTCCCGTTTGTGTCGTACCGGAGGGGCAAGCGCCGGCAGCAGCCCAAAGTTGGCCTTCATCGGCTGAAAGTCGCCGGCGCAAGGACTGCTGACATAGTGGCACAGCGCGCCGATCATCGTCGTCGAGGGAAATGAAACAGGCGGCTGCCCCGTCGCCAGCCGGGCGGCATTCAGCCCGGCGACGTATCCGCTCGCCGCCGAGCCGATATAGCCCTCTGTGCCCGTGATCTGCCCGGCAAAGAACAGATCTTCCTGCCCGCGGAACTGCATCGTTGGGTAAAGCAACGACGGCGAGTTGATGAACGTGTTACGATGCATCTGGCCAAAGCGGGCAAACTCGGCCTGTTCAAGGCCGGGGATTAGCCGCAAGACCCGCTCCTGCTCACTCCACTTCAGGTTCGTCTGAAAGCCGACCAGGTTGTAGAGCGTCGCGGCCTGGTTGTCCTGCCGCAGCTGGACCACGGCATAAGGCCGCTGGCCCGTCCGTGGATCGGTCAGCCCAACCGGCTTGAGCGGACCGAACGCCAGCGCCTGCAGCCCGCGCCGAGCCAGCACCTCAACCGGCAGGCACGCCTCAAAGAAACGAGCGTCTTGCTCGAAATTGCGCAGGGGGATTGTTTCAGCGCCTACCAAAGCCTCACAGAAACGCTCGTACTCGACCTGGCTCATCGGGCAGTTCAAATAATCACCCTCTTCACCGCCCCGGTCGTAGCGGCTGGCCCGAAAAGCCACCGCCATGTTCACCGATTCGACCGTAACGATCGGCGCCATCGCATCGTAGAAGTAGAGGTGATCGGAACCGGTCAGCGCAGTCAGCTCGCCGACCAACGCCGGCGAGGTGAGCGGACCGGTCGCAATGATCACCGGATACCCTCCAGGCCGGGCGATCGTCGTCACCTCCTCGTGACGCACTGTGATGCGGGGGTGAGTCCCGATCCGGTCCGTGACCAGCCGGGCAAATGCCTCGCGGTCGACGGCCAGGGCACCGCCCGCCGGAACGCCCGTCGCGTCGGCGGCAGCCATGATTAGAGAACCAAGCCGCCGCAGCTCCTGCTTTAGCAGGCCCGGCGCCCTATCGACCAGATTGGAACCCAGGGAATTGGAGCAGACCAACTCGGCCAGCCAGGGCGAGATGTGGGCCGGCGTCATTTGCTGCGGGCGCATCTCGTACAGCGTCACTTCCAAGCCGCGCTGGGCCGCCTGCCAGGCCGCCTCGCTGCCCGCCAAGCCGCCGCCAATCACAGCCAGGTCAGACATAACTTATGTCACTTGGCTCTGGACAAGAGATGGCCCACCGTCGAAAGCATATCGTCCATGTCAAAAGGCTTGCTGAAGTAGCGGGCCACGCCAAGACCTTCCGCCTTCTGCCCCACTTCCTCCGAGCCGTAAGCCGTCATCAGGATGATCGACGTGTGCGGGTCCAGGTAGCGAACTCCCCGAATCAGGTCCAGGCCGCTAAAGCCGGGCATGCGATAATCGGCGATAATCAGATCGTACGCATTGACTGCCAGGCGACTCAGGCCTTCCTCCCCAGAATAGGCTGTGTCCACACACCCATCGGGAAACTGGAGCAACAGAGCCTGTTTGAGAAAGTAGACCAGGTTTTCTTCATCATCGACGATCAGAATCCGTGCCGTCATGTCCGCCTCCTCGTTCCAGATTATACTACAGTATGACGGATTTTCACAATTCGCCACTCTGTGCTATTATCTTTCCAATTACTGCAGACGGAGAGCTTTATGCGAGCTGTCGACATCATCGTCCGCAAGCGGGACGGCATGGTCCTGAGCGCGGAAGAAATAGAGTTTCTGATTCAAGGGTTTAATCAGGGCACAATCCCCGATTACCAGATATCCGCCTGGTTAATGGCAGTCGTGTGGCGCGGCATGCAGCGCCAGGAGACCGTCGACCTGACGATGGCCATCGTTCGCTCAGGCCAGCAACTGGATCTCCAGGATGTGGCGCCCTTTGTCGTCGATAAGCATTCGACTGGTGGCGTAGGCGACAAGACCACCCTGGTCGTCGCCCCGCTGGCCGCCGCAGCCGGCCTGAAGGTAGGCAAGATATCGGGCCGCGGATTGGGCTTTACCGGAGGCACCCTCGACAAACTGGAAGCAATTCCAGGCTTTCGGGTAAACCTGACCGTGGATGAGTTTAGAGCCCAGCTACAGTCGATCGGCCTGGTAGTGGTCGCCCAGTCCATGGAGCTGGCCCCGGCCGACGGCAAACTGTACGCTCTGCGCGACGCAACTGGCACCGTGAACAGCCCGCCCTTGATAGCAAGCTCGGTCATGAGCAAAAAGATCGCCAGCGGCGCCAACGGCATCGTGCTCGACGTCAAAGCCGGTCGAGGCGCTTTTATGGAGACCAGGGAGAATGCAGCGCAACTGGCCACATTGATGATCGAGATCGGCGAGAACCTGGGCCGCAAGGTCCGAGCGATCATCGCCGACATGAGCCAGCCATTGGGCTGCGCGGTGGGCAACGCACTCGAGTTGGTCGAGGCGATCGATACGCTGCGCGGCCGCGGGCCAGAGGATTTTCGGCGGCACTGCCTGGCCCTCACCGCCCAAATGCTCTTGTTGTCCAGCCAGGCTGCGGACGAAACGGAAGCGATCGGCCGGTTGGAGCAGCTGCTGGACGGCGGGCAGGCGTTAGCCAAATTCTACGAATGGGTCGCGGCCCAGGGAGGCGATTTGTCGGCGATCGACAATCCTGCCAGCCTGCCGCGCGCCAAATTGGTCCACGAGCTAAGGGCGCCCCGTTCCGGCTACATAGCTGCCCTAGATCCGCGCGAGATCGGCCTCGCCTCCATGCTCCTGGGCGGTGGGCGATCAAAGAAGGGCGACCAGATCGACCACAGCGTAGGAATTGTGCTCCAGGTCAAGGTTGGAGATTATGTCAATAACGGTCAGCCGTTATTGACCATTCACGCCAATGACGAAGGAAAACTGGCCAGCGTTCAGCAGCGCTTGCCGGCCGCCTACGAATGGAGCGAACAGCCGGTCAGCCCGCCGCCGCTGATCTACCAGGTTCTTCCTGACTAACAAGCCTGCTTACATATAACATCGCCAGGGCAGCGAATGTGCCCTGACCCCGTCCCTGCTTTCAGGAAACCTGGATCACCGCCCGCAGCACGCCGTCCTCGTAGCCGGCAACCAGCTCAAAGGCCTCGCCGATGCGCTCCAAGGGGAACAGGTGAGTGGCCAGCGGCTTGACGTCCACCATGCCGGTCTGCAC
>DAOUGI010000023.1:0-68698 GCA_034429215.1 Anaerolineae bacterium
GCCTCGCTGACGCCCACCTGATCCGGGATGATCAGCTCAAAACCGGTCTCGGCCACCACCTGCTCGACCGTCACGCCCGGCTGAGTGGCCAGCAGCTTCATCCGCTTGGTCTCGTCGTCAAAGCCCAGCAGCGCCAGGTTGCTGACCACGTACAGGGGGCCGGTTCCGGGAGGCAGGCCGGCCGCTTCACGCGCTCCTGGGCCGGTCAGGTAGCCGGGAGTGGTGAGGAAATCGACCTTGGGCACAAAGCTGCGCTTGCCGTGGCGGATGATGATGATCGTGTGCCAGCATAAAGAGCCAACGTCGTTGGCCCCACCGCTGCCGGGCAGCCGCACTTTGGGCGGGTGGTGCACGGGACCGATGATCGTGCTGTTCAGGTTGCCGTAGGGATCGACCTGCGCCCCACCCAGAAAGCCATAGTCGATAAACCCTCGCTGTGCCGCCTCCATGACGTCGCAGATGCCGCTGGCGTGGAGCGCCTTGTGAAAGGTGCGCGCTTCGCCCACGGCCATGGGCAGGTCCTCCAGAATGGCGCCGGTGCCGCCGAACTCGAAAACGGTGACCAGGTTTGGCGCCTGCCGTCGCTGGGCCAGCGACGCGGCCAGCATGGGGATGCCGGTGCCGATAAAGGCCGTGGTCCCGTCTTCCATCAGCCGTGAGGCGGTGCAGATCAACAGCTCCGTTGGGTTGTAGCTCGGCTCGCTCATTCTCGTCGCTCCCTTCCCTCCAGCAGGCGGGCCAGCCGCTCCTGCCCGACCTTGTGTTGATAAGCCTGGTGGTCCGGCAGATCGTAGACCCATTCCTTCAGGTAAGCCATCGCCCCCTCGTGCGTCTTGGACGCCTCAACCCAGGCCTTGATCTCCGGCTCGTCACGGCAGTATACATAGGCCATCTCGCCGGGGTGCGAGGCGAATGGAGCATGGACCACCGCGTCCACCAGGTAGTAGGGGATCAACGTCCGGTCAGGGTAACGGCGGATCTCTTCGGTGGGCACGATCTCTTCGGCGCTGACGATCAGCCGCTTGCAGGCGCGGGCGAACTCGAAGGCAAAGCCGGTGATGCCCTCGATCTGGCAGTTGCCATAGCGGTCGGCGCGATGGACGTGCATAATGCCCACGTCGAGGATGAGCGCCGGCACCAGTGCCACCTTTTCGCCGGTGAAAGGGCACTCGACCACCTTGGCCGCGCTGTACTTGAGCGTGTCGGTGCCCAGCATGGAGCGCACCGGCACAAAGGGCACTCCCATGGCCGCCGCCTTGAAACGCCAGGAGATGCCGGCGTTGCTCCACTCCACCACCTTTTCCACCTGGCCGCTCTCCACAGCGCGCCGCAGGGCGCTCGACGTGCCGTACACCTCCAGGCCGATGTAGGTGAGGTCCAACGCCTTGACAATCCCCGCTGCCAGCCACAGGTCCAGCTCGGTGACCCCCTGGCCGGCGACCCGCAGGCCCGTGATCCCCTGGCGCAGCACCTCGCGCACCAGCGTCATCGGACAGCGGACGGTGCCGTACAGCTCAGTGCCGATGTAGCAGCCATCGTGCACAAAGCGGCCGATCGCCTCGCGCTCGGTCATCAGCTTGTCCACCAGCTTGCGCGTCTTTTGGGTACGGTTCCACTCGCGAAAGGCATTCATATCCGGCGGCTCGATCAGCTCGCCAATCCCCGATTCTATGATGTTCAAAGCCTCCTCCTTTCGAAAATCCCCCCTCACCCCAACCCTACTCCCCTGCGGGTGGCACTGTACTACGGTCTCCCCTCCGGGGAGAGGGAGGCGCGGGTCAAAACCGTCAGCAATGCGGCCATGGCCAGGGACAGGTAGCGGGTGTCGGCCGTGTCGGCCCGCGAGCTGATGACGATCGGCACCTGCGCCCCAACAACCAGGCCGGCCATGCGGGCGCCGGCAAAGTAAAGCAGCCCTTTGGCCACGATGTTGCCTGCCTCCACATTGGGCACGATCAGGATATCGGCCAGGCCGGCGATCGGCGATCGCGACTCTTCCAGTTGGGCGGCGCGCGGCGAGATAGCGACCTCCAGCCCCAGCGGGCCATCGACCATGGCGCCCTGCACCCAGCCCTGCTCGGCCATCTTGGACAGCGCCAGGGCGTCGATGCTGGCCGGCACCTTGGGGTGAACGGTGTCGCTGGCAGCCAGGATGGCGACACGCGGCGTCTCCAGGCCAAACAGGTGAGCCACCTCCACCACATTGTTGATGATCTCCAGTTTCTGATAAACGTCAGGATAGACCACCACCCCAGAATCACTGAGGTAGATCAGCCGGTCCATGGCCGGCAGGTCAAACAGGGCGACGTGGGACAACAGGCGCCGTCCCCGGATGCCCACCTCGCGGTTCAGGGCAATGCCCAACAGGTCGGCGGTCTTGATCTGGCCCTTGACCACTGCGTCGGATTGGCCCTGGCGGGCCAGGGCCACCGCCTGCCGAGCCGCGAGGCGAGGATCGGGCTCGTGGATGACAGCAATCCCATCCAGGCTCACCGCACTCTGGGCGGCGTAGGCTTCGATGGCTCCCCAATCGCCGATCAGGGTGGCATCGACAATGCCCTCGTGCTGGGCCTGGTCCACCGCCTTGAGCACTTCGGGGTCGTGGGCCGCCGCCACAGCGATCCGCACCGGGCCGACCCGGCGCGCCACCGCCACCATTTCTTCCAGGCTCGTGATGCGCGGTGTGCCAGTTTCATCTGGAGCAGTCATCGGCTGTGCGCCCTCAGATAGCGCATCGCAACTTCAGCCAGTAACGCCGCCCCCAGCGGCAAGCAGCGCTCGTCCACGTCAAAGCGGGGGTGATGGTGCAATCGCTTCGGCTCACCGGGAAAGGCGCCGCCGAGCCAGAAGAAGCAGCCGGGCGCCTTTTGGGCAAAATAGCTGAAATCTTCGCCGCCCATCTCCAGGGGTCCCTCCTCGACACCCTGCTCGCCGAGCAGATCGGCTCCCACCTGGCGCACAAGCTCGGTCATGGCCGGATCGTTGATGACCGGATCGTAGCCCGGGATAACGATCAGCTCGAAATCACCACCCAGCGCCCGCGCCACCCCACAAGCCCGCTCCATCTCGGCCAACAGGGCGTCACGGGTTTCCGACTCGAAGGTGCGCAGCGTTCCGGTCATCCGTACCTCGCCGGCCAGGATGTTTTCCTTCGTCCCGCCCTCAATAGTCCCCACAGTCAGCACTTTGCCCCGGGTCGGATCAAGCCGGCGCGACACAACCGTCTGCAAGGCGTTGATCACTTGGGCAGCCAGGACGATGGCGTCCACGCCGCGTTGGGGAAAGGCGCCGTGGGCCTCCTGGCCCTTGACCACCAGCCTGAACTTGTCGGGACGGGCGCTCATCGGCCCAACGCGGGTGGAGATGGTACCCACCGGGTCGTCGGCCCACACGTGGAGGCCGGCCACGGCATCGACGCCGTCCATCACGCCCTCACGGACCATACGCATCGCACCGCTCAGCCCTTCATCGCCCCAGTCCTCCTCCGACGGCTGGAACAGGAAGCGGACCCGCCCCGGCAGCCGGCCGGCTACGGCTTCCTCGGCCAAGAGCTGGGCCGCGCCCAGCAGGCAGGTGACGTGCACGTCGTGGCCGCAGGCGTGCATCACACCCGGGACCTGTGAGGCATAAGGCACCTCGTTCTCCTCCTGGATCGGCAGGGCATCCATGTCGGCCCGCAGGGCGATGGTGGGGCCAGAAACCCCAGCCTGCGCCAGGTCAGCCACCACCCCTGTCCTGGCCACGCTGTGGCTGGCGATCCCCAGCTCGGCCAGCCGGCAGGCGATCAATTGGGCCGTGTAGTGTTCCTGAAAGGCCAGCTCAGGATGGCGGTGAACCTCGCGGCGCAAGGCGCTCAGTATATCGCTCAACGTTTGAGCTCGTTGTAACATGGCAATCCTCCAAGTCTAGGTGCGTGGCTATTATAGCATCCCTTTGCCTAATTGTCCATTTGCCTATTTGCCCATTCGGTGTTATAGTACCATGCGTTCCAGGAACCAGCGAGGGTTCCTGAATCAGATCTGTACATGGGTGCCAGGAAATCAAGCTGATGTGGATCTTGAGCCCACTTCTTGAAGCCGGACTTTGACACTTCTCTACCCGCTGACAGCGGTCTGTTGTCCACGCCTTTTTTTCGTCTGTAACAAAACACCATCAATCGAATAGCTCACAGAAGCGACCAGTACCTGCTGAGCAACTAAGGAGGAAAAATGATCCGACCCAAACTGGAATTTCTGTCGCGCGAGACAGTAAATCGCGTCATCGACGAAGCGTACGAGCTTCTTTGGGATCCCGGCGTGCGTGTCCATTACGATGAGGCGCTGCGGCTGCTGGCCGAAGCCGGCGCCATCGTCGATACGGCGACGCGCGTGGCCAAGATCCCCCGATCCCTGGCCGAAAAGGCGGTGGACACGGCGCCGGGCTCGTTCTACCTGTACAACTTGGACGGCCAGCCGGCCGTGCACTATGGCGGCGACGACATCCACTACGATCCAGGATCGGCGGCCATCGAGATCGCCGACTATAATGCCAACCAGTCACGCACGCCGGTGACCGCCGACTGTGAGAATTTCGTCCGCTTGGCCGAAATGCTGCCCCAGATCGACGCCCTGGCCACCTCCATCGTCTGCGGCGACGTGCCGCAGAGCATGGCCGACTGGTACCGGCTGTACCTGCTCCTGCTCTACGGCCGCAAGCCGATCGTCACCGGGACCTTTGCCATCGAGAGCTTTCCGATCATGCACGAGCTGCTGGTCGCCTCGGCCGGGAGCGCTGCAGCGTTGGCGGCCAAGCCACGGGCCATCTTTGACGTCTGCCCGTCGCCGCCCCTGCTGTGGAGCGACATCACCTGCGCCAACCTGATCGACGCGGCGCGGACCGGCGTGCCTGCCGAGCTGGTGTCGATGCCGCTCATGGGCGCCACCGGACCGGCGACGGTCATCGGCTCGGCCGTACAGCACGCCGCCGAATGCCTGAGCGGCCTGACCATCCACCAATTGGCCAAGGCAGGCAGCCCAATCGTGTGGGGTGGGTCTCCGGCTTCGTTCGACATGCGCACCGGCACAACCCCCATGGGCGCTATGGCGACGATGATGCTCGACTGCACCTACGCCCAGATCGGCAAGGCGATCAAGCCGGGCGGCCTGCCGACCCACGCCTACCTGGGCATGTCTGACACCAAGATCGTCGACGCCCAGACCGGACTGGAAACCGCTTCCGGCGCCCTCCTCGGCGCGCTGGCAGGGGTCAACATGATGTCCGGCGCCGGCATGATGGACTTTGAGAGCTGCTTCAGCCTGGAAAAGCTGGCCATCGACGCCGAGATCGTCGGCATGGCCAAGCGCCTGGTACGCGGGGTGGACGACTCGGAAACGCCGCTGGCGTTGGATGTGATGCGCCAGGTGGGCCACGAGGGCAACTTTTTAAAGAACAAGCACACCCGCAGCTACTTCCGCAAGGAGGACTATATCCCGACGGAAGTGATCGACCGGGACTTTCGCCAGAACTGGTTCGACAAGGGCGCCCTGGACACAAACGCCCGCGCTCATCGCAAGGTCCAGGAGCTGATCGCGGCCTATGAGCTGCCGGCAATCTCCGACGACCTGGTGCGCGACCTGAAGGCGATCGCCGTCAGGCATGCCAAGGCAGCCAACCTGAGCGAACTGCCCAAGCTCACCGTCCGACCGGTGTAGCCCACAACAGAGCGAAGAGACTCAAAGGAGACCCGAAATGTCAGAAGAACTGTTCAAGCAAATGGCCCAGGCGGTAATCGACGGCGACACGGACCAGGCCCAGACGCTGGCCCAGAAGGCGCTCGACACAGGCGTTGACCCTCTGGAGGCGATCAATAAAGGATACACCCCCGGCATGGATGTGGTGGGTGATCTCTATTCCAGCGGCGAGTACTTTTTGCCCGATCTGATCCTGGGCGGCGAGGCGATGAAGGCAGCGCTGGCCGTCCTGGAGCCGGCGCTCAAAGCCGGGGGCCGGCAGCGCAAGGTGCTCGGCACCATCGTTTTGGGCACAGTCAAGGGCGATATCCACGAGATCGGCAAGGCCCTGGTCGGCTCGATGCTGTCGGCCAACGGTTTTCAGGTCTACGACCTGGGGATCGACATTCAGGCCGACGAGTTTGTGACCCGGGTGCGCGAGCACAACGCCGACATCGTCGCACTGTCGGCCCTGCTGACGACCACCATGCTCCACCAGCGCGACGTGATCGAGCATCTGGTAGAGGCCGGCCTGCGCGACAGGGTAAAGGTGATGGTCGGCGGCTCGCCCGTCACCCAGGCATGGGCCGACCAGATCGGCGCCGACGGCTATGCCGAAGATGCAGCCGGCGCGGTGCCCGTCGCCAAACGGCTGATGGGCATCTAGATAACAACCCAGACTTCCGGGGCGACCGTTAGCCGCCCCGGAAGTCTCCTTTTTGACAGGGGGCAAAATGGGATACCGATACGCAGTGCTTGGCGCCGGCCGTCAGGGTACGGCCTGTGCCTACGACATGATAAGGCTCGGCCAGGCCGACAGCGTCTTGCTGGCCGATCAATCGCTGGCAGCGGCCCAGGCGGCGGCAGCGCGGGTCAACAGCCTGCTGAACACCGACAAGGCACACCCCGCCCAGATCGACGTGACCGATCACAATGCCCTGGTGGCCGCCCTGACCGGCGTTGACGCCTTTCTGAGCGCCGTACCCTACTACTATAACCTGGGCATCGCCCGAGCCGCCGTTCAGGCCCGGGCCAGCATGTGCGACCTGGGTGGAAACACCGATCTCGTCCGCGAGCAGTTGGCGCTCGACCCGGCAGCTCAAGCAGCCGGTATCAGCCTGATCCCCGACTGCGGCCAGGTGCCGGGCATGGGCACCACGCTGATGGTCTACACCATGAGCCTGCTAGACGAGCCAGAAGAGGTATTTATGTGGGACGGCGGCCTGCCGCAGAACCCACGCCCGCCGTTCAACTACCTGCTGACCTTCAACATTGCCGGGCTGACCAACGAGTACAACGAGCCGCCCGTCTTTTTGCGCGACGGCAAGCCGGTGCTGGTGCCGACGATGGATGAGCCGGAAGAGCTCGAATTCCCGCCGCCCGTGGGCAAGCTGGAGGCGTTCACCACCGGGGGCGGCGTCTCGACCGCACCGTGGACCTTTGCCGGCAAGCTCAAGACCTATCAGAACAAAACGGTCCGCTACCCCGGCCAGTTTGCTCAACTGCGGGCCTTTTACGACCTGGGGCTGTGGCGCACCGATCCGGTGCCGGTCAAAGGGGTCGAGGTGGCGCCCCGCGACCTGTTCCATGCCCTGTTTGAGCCGATGGTCACCTTTCCCGGCGACAAGGATGTGGTGGTCATCCGCATCCGGGCCACCGGCCGCAAGGGCGGCAAGCCGGCAGAGGCGGTCCTCGATCTCATGGACTTTTTTGACGAGGAGACCGGTTTCACCGCCATGGAGCGGACTACCGGCTGGGATGGAGCCATCGTGGCCAGCATGATGGCCCATGGACAGACGCCTCGGGGCGCTGTGCCGGTTGAGCTGGCCGTGCCGCCCGACCTGTTCGTGAAAGAGCTGGCCAAGCGCGGGATCGAGATCAAGACCCGCGTTACGCCTCTTTGAGAAGACTGATCTATCTGGGGCGCAGATTTTCGCAGATAAGGCTTGTCTGCGAAAATCTGCGTTAATCTGCGTCCTAGTTCTTTTTTACGATCTCGTAGGTGTCGCGGGCGATGGCCAGCTCCTCGTTGGTGGGCACGATCAGCACCTTCACCCGCGAGGCCGGCGCCGACGCCTCGACGATCTGGCCTCCCGAGCGCCGCGCCCGGACCCCTTCGATGCCCAGAAACTCTAGCTCCTGGCAGGACCAATCACACACCTGAGAGAAATTCTCGCCAATGCCGCCGGTGAACACCACGCAATCCAGGCCACCCATCGCCGCCGCATAGGCGCCGATGTACTGCTTGACGCGCAGAGTATAGAGCTTGATCACCAGCATCGACCGCTCATAGTTGGGGTGGTCTGGCCCGGCCTCGATCGCCTCCTGGAAAACTCGCATGTCGCTCGACAGCTCGGATAGGCCGAGCACGCCGCTCTCCCGGTTCAACAGCCGGTCGACGCCGGCCAGGCCAAGCCGCTCACGCTGGGCCAGGAAGGTGACGATGGCCGGGTCGAGGTCTCCGCAGCGGGTGCCCATCGGCAGGCCTTCTAGCGGGGTAAAACCCATGCTGGTCGCCACCGACCGGCCGTGGCGCACCGCGGTGATGCTGGCCCCGTTGCCCAGATGGCAGGTCACGATCTTGAGCTCCTCGATCGGCCGCCCCAGGTATCCGGCGGCGCACTGGGCCACGTAGCGGTGGGACGTGCCGTGAAAGCCAAACCGGCGAATGCCGTAGGTGCGGTAAAAGCGGTAGGGGATAGCGTACAGGTAAGCGTGCGGCTCCATCGTCTGGTGGAAGGCCGTGTCAAAGACGCCTACCTGCGGAACCTCGGGCAGGAGGGCGGTCATGGCCTCGATGCCCTGGATGTTGGGCGGGTTGTGCAGTGGCGCCAGGCTGACATTGTCGTACAGCGCCTGTACCACTTCCGCGGTAATGAGCACCGACGAGGCAAACTGCTCGCCGCCGTGCACGACCCGGTGGCCGACCGCTTCCAGCTCCTGTACGCTGCCAACTGCGCCATGCTCAGGGTGGACTAGTGCGTCGAGGACCAGTTGGATCGCCTCTTTGTGATCGTGGACCGGGATGTCGGTCCAAGTGAGCTTGTTCTGACCGGCCCGCCGGTGGGTCAGGCGAGGATTGCCCAGCCCCACCTCCTCGACGATCCCACTGGCCAGTGAGGCTTCACCGACCCCGTCCAGATCGAAGAGCTGGTACTTGACCGAAGAACTACCGCAGTTCAAAACGAGAATTTTCATGAGGTATCCTTTGGAGCCGTTTGGCCGAGGCAGTCTAGCATAAAGCGAAGGAACTGTCAAATCGATTTTGGATTTCAGCCGCCAGAAGCATAGCCGCCAGGCACAGGCGGCACAGGCGGCACAGGGATTTTTGATTTACGGAGATCCCCTTCAGGGGATGGATTGGCCCGCCGAGCCAGGATCCACTCGTACACGGCGAGGGTTTCCTGAGCAGCACGATCCCAGGAGAAGCGGGATGCCTGGACAAGGCCTTGGCGCCGCATGCCGGACTGCAGGTCGGGGTCGGTCCAGACGGCGCGGATTACGGTGGCCATTTCTTCCACACTCAACGGATTGAAATAGCGGGCGGCATCGCCGCCGATCTCGGGCAGGCTAGATGCCCTGGAGCAGACAACCGGCGTGCCGCAGGCCATCGCCTCCAGCACGGGCAGACCAAAACCCTCATAGACCGACGGCATGACCGCCAGATTGGCAGCGCTGTAGACCGCTGCCAGGTCGGCGAGGGGCAGATAGCCGGGAAAGCAGACGGCGTCGCGCACCTGGAGCTGCTCCAGGCGCTGGAAGAAATCGTCGTATAACCAGCCTTTGGGCCCGACGACGACCAGGGGAACGGTCAAGCCCTCGTCGCGCAGCCGCTGCAGTGCCTCGACCAGTCTGGCCAAGTTCTTGCGCGGCTCGATAACGCCGACGTGGATCAGAAACTGCTCCGGCAGGCCATACCGTTGCCGCACCTGCTCCTGCTCGGCCGGCGGCGCAGGCTTGAACTCGGGACCGGCGGCTTCATAGATCACCGTTACCTTGGCCGGGTCCAGGCCATAGTGTGTGACTATGTCCTGCTTGCTGCACTCAGAGACGGTGATAACGGCGTCAGCCCGGCGGCAATAGAGGGGCATAGTCGCATTCAAGTACCAGAAGTTGAGCCGTTTTTGGGTCTGTGGAAACAGCTTGAAGATCATATCGTGAACGGTCAGCACTGTCGGCGCACCGTGGAGCGGTGGCAAAAGGTGCTCGGTGGCGTGAAACAGCTCCACGCCCGGCATCAGCCGGTCAAAGCCGATGTGGGCCAGTTGGCCAAGCCAGACGGCCATCCGCCACGGCTTGTACCCGGCCTGCACCGTGCGAGATGGTATCGTCTCCAGCCCAACCGGCGGCGCTGTGTCCCGCCCACGATTGTAGAACAGGGCAAAGCGATCCGGCTGGAGTTGGATCAGCGCCCGGGCCAGGCTTGCCGCGTAGCGCCCGATACCCGCCTTGGCGTGAACAGCAGCCGAAACATCGATGTAGATTTTGGATTTTGGATTTTGCCTGTCCTGGCGGTCAGGCCAGGGGATTTTGGATTCTAGGTGTTGGATCGCACCCTCTTCTTACGCAGGGTTTTGATGGAGGTGACGGTCATGGCGACGATTTCGTTGGTTTCGGATATGAGATCTTTGAGGCGGGCTTCGGGCATGAGATCGGCTTCTATCAGAAGCTCCAACCAATAGAGCGTTTCGTCGGCCTCTTCTTCCACTATACTGAGCTTGAGGATCACATCAGCAGTCGACTTGCCACGGCACGCTGCCCGGTAATTAGCCCCCACAGATGTAGCCGACCGGATCAACTGCCGGCCGATGATGTCCGCTGTCGGTTCCTTAGGCAACGCCTCCACGAGCCTGATCACCCGCAGCGCCAACTGCTTCGTTCTGCGCTTGAACTCCTCTTCGTTCATAGCCGTCATTGTACCATAGCTCACATTAACGACCAAATTTCCAATCCAAAATCCAAAATCGAAAATCCAAAATTGCCATCTCTCGCTCATTAAGCTATAATACCTGCGTTCGCCAAGGAGGAACCACCGTGAAACTATCGATCATCATGCCGGTGTACAACGAGCGCGAGACGCTGCGTGAGATCCTGGCCCAGGTGCGCGCCGTGGACCTGGGAGGGATCGACAAGGAGATCGTGGCCGTAGACGACAGCTCGACCGACGGTTCGCGCGACATCCTGGCCGAAGAAGCGGCAGCGGGCGACCTAAAAGTCTTTTACCACGCCGTGAATCGGGGCAAGGGCGCAGGAGTGCGCACCGGCATCGAGCACGCCACGGGCGATATTATCCTCATCCAGGACGCCGACCTGGAATACGATCCGCGTGACTACCCGGTGCTGATCCGGCCGATCGTCGAAAAGCGGGTGGCTGTCGTCTATGGCAGCCGGTTCTTGGGGCCGCGCAAGGCCATGATGTTCTGGCACATGATGGGCAACAAACTGCTCACCCTGACCACCAATGTGCTGTACAACGCGATTCTGAGTGATATGGAGACCTGCTACAAGTGCTTCCGCGCCGACATAGTCAGGGGCATCCCTCTGCGCTCCCGCCGGTTTGAATTCGAGCCCGAGATCACGGCCAAGGTGCTCAAGCGCGGCCACCGCATCTTTGAAGTGCCGATCTCCTACTATGGCCGCGAGTATCACGAGGGAAAAAAGATCAGCTGGCGCGACGCGCCGCTGGCGTTTTGGACGTTGATCAAGTATCGGTTCGTGGACTGACCGGAACACTCCCACAGGTTCAGTTTTCCCGACTCTACGAGACGCTACGCAAAGCGTGTGAAGGCTCAGTGCAGATCAAATGGCAGACAGTAAGCATCAGCTCGTCTTGTTGATAGCGATCCTGCTCCTGGCCATGGCGTTGCGCCTGGCGCCATGGGGTGATAACCGCTTTCTGGAAGACGAGGCGCTGTACGCCGCCTGGGGCCTGCAGATCGCCGGCGGCGCCGATCCGATGCTCGACTATGAGCCAGTAGACAAGCCTCCCCTTCACCCCTACACCCTGGCCCTCAGCTTTCTGCTGTTCGGCTCCCCAGCGGCCCCGGATCTGGAGCGAAACGAGTCGGCTGCCCGCCTGCCCAGCCTTTTTGCCGGCGTCGCGTCAGTCGCGCTGGTCTATGCCGTGGGCCGGCAATTGTACAGAGATGGGAAGGTTGGCCTGCTGGCAGCGCTGCTGCTGGCGCTGTCGCCGTTCGACATCCTGTTCGCCTCGACCGCCTTCACCGATCCGCTGATGGTCGCCCTGGCGCTCGGCGCACTGCTGGCCGCGGCAAAGGGCCATCTTGGGCTCGCCGGGCTGCTGGCCGGCCTGTCGGCAGCGACCAAGCAGCAGGGGTTGCTGTTTCTCCCGTTGGTGGTGGCGATCGGACTAAAGTCTGTGAGACTCAAGTCTTGGATGCATGCCTGGCTGCGTTTCGCGCTGGCTTTCGCCGCCGTGGCCGGCGCAGCCTTTTGGTGGGACGCGGCGCGCATGCAGCGCCCCGGCTTTTGGACGCAAGGCATGGTCAGCTACGGCAGCCTGGCCCTGACCCGCCCGGACGTATGGCCCGAGCGCGCCCGCGACTGGCTTCGCCTAATCGCCGATTTCTGGGCGTCGCCGTGGTTCAATGGGTTGTTGGTGCTAGTATTCGTTTTCTGGGCTGTCGCCACCCCGAGGCAAAGAGAGATTCTTCGCTTCGCTCAGAATGACAATCCAAAATCCAAAATCGAAAATCCAAAATCGTTCATCCTGGGGGTCTTTGTCATCGGATTCCTCGCCCTCCACTGGCTCATCACCTTCCAGGTATGGGATCGCTACCTGCTCGGCCTGGTGCCGATCGTCGCCCTGCTGGCTGCTCGGGCTATGGTCAGGCTGGGCCAGGCTATCCGATCCCAGTCGTGGCGGACGATCTATGCCACCGGCCTAGGGCTGGTCATCCTAGTCTCGTTAGCCGGACCGGTGAGCCTGGCTGTCCACAGCGAGCTCCCCGTGGGCAGTGACCACGGCGCCTACGACGGCATCGACCGGCTGGCAGACTATGTGCGGGCCAACGTGCCGCCCGGTGCGGTGCTTTACCACCACTGGCTGGGCTACCACTACCGATTCTACCTGTACGGCGCGCCGCTGCGCCTGCACTGGTATCCCGATCCGGCCGACCTGATCCAGGATGCAGTCGATTACCGCCGCGAGCCGCGCTATATCGCCTTCCCCAGCTTTCGCGACGGCGCGCCGATGCGGGCCGCCCTGGAAAACGCCGGCATCCGACTGCTGCCGGTCTATGAGACAACGCGGCGCGATGGCACCGTCTCTTTTCAGCTTTACCGGCTAGAGGGGCCGTGATCCGTTGATCTGCCTATGATCGAAGCGTTGAAACGACTGATCAGTCCTGAATATCTGGTTGTCGCCGACCCAGGGCCGATGGGTGGACTGTGGGTGCTGTACGCAGCTCTCGGGGTGCTCTTTGCTGCGGGTCTGGCCGCTGCCCTGTGGGTGCTCCTCCGCAGGCCTGGCTCTAGCACTAGTTCCATTCGGGCATGGGCATGGTTTGAACTGTGGGTCTGCCTGGCCGGGTTGGGGACGGTGATCGGACGCTTTCTGAACTGGGCCGGTTGGTCGGCGCGCATTTGGCCCTACTCGCTGGCATTGCTGGCCGTGGCCGGCGTTTTGGCCTATCGCCTCCGGCGGCTGCCGCTGCGGTCATGGGTGGCCGAACAGCTCTATGCCTTGACCCTCACCCCTCTCCCCTCTGGGGAAAGGAAGAAAACCGTATTGTGGGGGATGATCCTTCACCTGGTTGGCGTGGACCTCGTGCTCGCAACCCGCTACGGCTGGCCTGTATGGACGGCGCCGTTGGTTCTGCTGGCCCTCCTGGCCCCACAATGGCCACTGCTGGCCCGCCGCCGGCTGCCACGGCTGGCAGCCCTCACCCCGCTGTTGGCCGCCTACGCCGTGACGCTGCTGTGGCTGGCCTATCAGTGGTTGGGCATCACCGTCATCGGCTGGCAGGGGCAGGCTTTCCCCAATCCGATGGTCTCGCTGTTCTACGTGGATGGGATCGTCTTGGCGGCTGTGACTTACAGCGTGTTATGTCAATTCCGCGTCACACTAACCGAGATGGGCCGGCCGGAGGGCTTGTGGCGCTGGGCCATCGCCGGCCTGCTGGCCGTGACCCTGATCTGGGCCGGTGCCGTCTATTTCGGCAAGCGGACCCACGGCGCGACCGCCACCGACCCGTACGCCTACGCCCAGATGGGCGTCGACCTGGCCGAGCGCGGCACCTTCCTGCACCGCTTCTCACTGTTTGAGCAAGTGATCCCGCTCAAGATCGCCTGGGCGCCGCTCCAGCCGCTCGGCTACCACATCCCGCGCAACGACCTGGGCGACTGCCCCAGTGTGTGGGCCACCGGCGCGTCGGTGCTGCTGGCTGCCGGGTACAAGCTGTTCGGCGAGGTCGGCCTGTACGTCACCACCCCGATCGTCGCCCTGCTGTCGCTGGCAGCGGCCTGGGCGCTGGCTCAGGAAGCGCTGCGCGGCCAGTCCCGAGCAGTCCGGCACCTGACCGCCGCGCTGACGGTGGTCCTGTTGGCCACTTCGCCGGAGCAGGTCGACCGGCTGCTGGTGCCGATGGCCGACGCCCCGGCCCAGCTTTTCACCACCCTGACCCTCTTCTTTGCCCTCCGGGGCATGCACCAGATGGAGGAGAGCGATCGGCGCCCACCCATCAGCGGGTGGCTGTCCCTGATCGCAGCCGGGATCTGCTTTGCCTGGGCCTACTGGGCGCGGCACACCCAGTTAGTCTTGGCCCTGCCGGTGATCGTGGCGATCCTCTTGGGTGCAGCCCGAACCAGGCGATACCGGATTTTGGATCTTGGATTTTGGAAATGCCTGGCCCTCTTTGGCGTGGTGGCGTTAGTGGCGGCAGCGCCCGACATCGTCTATCGCTGGCGAGTGTTTGGAGGGGTGCTGAATACCGAGACGACCGAGCTGCCGCTGATGGGGCTGCGGCACATCGGGCCGGTCGCATGGCAGATGCTGCGCGATGCGCTGGTGGCCGGCGAATGGGGCTACCTGTTCCCCCTGGCGCTGTACGGCGGCTACCGGCTGGCCCGCGACCGGGGCCGCGAGGCGCTGGTCCTGGGGCTGGCCTTCGCCGCCGTGCTGGTAGTCCACCTGACCTATCGCTCCCTGCGCCTGCGCGACCTGCTGTCGCTATTCCCACTGCTCGACCTGGCGGTGGCCTACGGGACAGTGATCCTGGTACGCCGGGCGCGGGCATTGGTCGGCGATCCGGTGGCCCGCCTGGGGCCGGCGCTACTGTCGGTGGCCATCATCGCCGGGGTGATCCTCAGCCTAGCCATGGCCCGCTGGGCGATGATCGACAACCTGTGGAAGCCGGGCTGGGCCTCGTTCGGCTACATGCGTGCCGAGCACCGCGCCGCCTTTGAGCAATTGGAGACGTTGACTCCGGCCAACGCCGTAATCGGCGCTTCCTTGAACTCGGGAGCGGTGATGATGTACACCGGCCGCGACGCCATCCGCCCTTACGATAGCTGGACTGAAGAAGAATGGGACACCTTTCTCGGCGCGATGCAGGCCGGTGGCCGGCCGGTCTATCTCTTGGACGACGGAGGGTTGATGGCCGATTTCATTGCCCGTGAGGGGGCTCGCCGGCGACTGACGCCCATCACGCTGCTCCAGGTGCCGCTTTTCTACACCCAGGACCGCGAGACCGGCTGGCTCTATCGACTGGAGTGGGACCAATGACCGAGACAGCCAAGCGGCGGTGGCAAGACTGGGCGGCTTTGGCCGCCCTGGCGGCGCTGACCCTCGCCTTTTTCTACAAGATCGCTCTCACCAACCGGGTGCTGGTCGGGCTCGACGTCTATTCCTACTTTTACCCCTACCGCGACTATGTCAGCGAGGCGCTGCGGGCCGGGCGGCTGCCGCTGTGGAACCCCTACCTGTTCATGGGATCGCCGTTGCTGGCCAACTCGCAGGCGGCCGTGCTCTATCCCCTCAACTGGCCGCTGTTGTGGCTTTCGCCGCCCAAGCAGGTCGCGTGGAGCATCGTCCTCCATGTCTGGCTGGCCGGGGCCGGATTCTACCTCTTTGCCCGGCAGGCGGTGCGGCTCGGCCGGTGGGCATCGCTGGCAGCGGCAATGATCTTTGCCCTGGGCGGTTTCCTGGGTGCCCAGGTAGAGCATGTCAACCAGCTCAACGCCTCGGCTTGGCTGCCGTGGTTGCTGTTGTGCATCGAGAGGGCTGCCGATCCTGATCACCGTGGGCTGCGCTCCCGGCTGGCGATCCTCGCCGGTGGCCTGGTGGTAGCGTTGATGCTCCTGGCCGGGCACACCCAGGCCGCCTACATCGGCCTTTTCGGTGCCGCCGTCTATGCGCTGCTGCGCGGGCTGGGGAGACCTTTCCGCTGGAATCGGCTGCGGCGGCTGGGCACGCTGGTTCTGATGGGCCTGGTGGGAGCAGCGCTGGCCGCTGCCCAACTGCTGCCGGTCCTGGAGCTGTCGCGGCTGTCGGTGCGCAGCGGTGGCCTGCCCTACCGTGAGGCAGTGTCCTTCTCGCTCAGCCCGGGGATGATCTTCAAGGCCTTTCTGCCCCCGCTGGCTTGGGAGCCACCCTTCAGCGAATATGTGGCCTACATCGGACTGATCGGCCTGGCCTTGGCCGCCATCGGGGTGTGGGCCGCACTGCGCCGATCTCCAGATGAAGGAGCGCCAGAGCACGGCATCTCATCCCACCGGGTGGTTGCCCTGATCCTGGCCGCACTCGGCGTTTTCCTGGCCCTTGGCCTGTACAACCCCGCCTACTATCTCCTCTACAAGCTCGTCCCAGGCATAAGCCTGTTCCGCGTCCCGGCCCGCTGGCTGTTCCTGTACACCTTTGGCGCGGCGATCCTGGCCGGTGTTGGACTGGACGTCTTGGGGAGATTCAAGAGGTGGAAAGGGCTTGTCGTCCTGCTGCTGGTCGTCGAGCTGTTCATTGCCGGCCGGCGATTGGCCTACAACAACCCAACCGCGCCGGCCGCCTACGATTCGATGCGGACCGCACCGGCTCACCTCCTGGCCCAGCAGGAGAATGGATCGCACCTGTTCCGCTTCCTGAGCATGTCCGATATCGGCTACGATCCGGGCGACATGGGCGACCTTCAGGCCATGTTCGGCCCGCAGTTGCCCGAAAAAGCGATCTATGACCTGATCGTGACCGCCAAGATGAAGGAGGTACTGGCCTATAACCTGCCGCTGCGCTACCGGCTGTTCAGCGTGGACGGTTACGACGGGGGCCTGCTGCCGACGGCCCGCTACGTCACCCTGGAACGGCTTTTCCTCGCCGAAGATCAGATTTGGCCCGACGGGCGTCTCCGCCAACAGCTTCGCCAGGTTCCACCGGCGCGGCTGTTGGGGCTGCTCAACGTCGAATATGTCATCACTGACAAGACACAGGATGTCTGGATCGACGGCGCATACTATGACCTGGAGCACACTGCATCCTTGGGCCAGGTCACGCTGACCGACCTGCCCGATCTACAGGCCACCAGATTGGGGGTCGTTTCTTACCTGACCGGCACGGCGGAGATGATCGATGGGACACCGGTAGCCCGCGTAACCGTTACAGCCACTGATGGAACCGTGGTAACCGCCACACTGCGCGCTGGGACAGACACGGCTGAAGGGCAGTACGATAGCCAACCGGTCGCGCACCTCCAGGCGCGAGTGGCTCATCGATGGAAGGATAACGCGCAGGGCTGTGATTATGTCACCTCCATCGATCTGGGCCGGGCGGTGCAGCCGGAGGCCATCCAGGTCGAATCATTGCTATCGCCCGGTGAAACCATGTCGGTAGCACTGCGTGGGCTGACGCTGATCGACGAGCGGACCGGCGCCAGCCGTAATCTGGCGGTCGATCCGGCCTACCGGTTGGTGCATTCCGGCGACGTCAAGATCTATCAAAACCTGGCCGTCCTCCCCCGCGCCTTTGTCGTCCATCGCGCCACGATTGCCGACGACGCACAAGCCCTGGCTGCCCTGCGCGATCCGGCCTTTGATCCGGCCGCCGAAGTGATCCTCGCTCAAGGGAACGAGATAGCCGTGGACGGTGGACGCTCGGCAGCCGAGATTGCCACCTACGAGCCGGAGAGGATCGAGGTCAAAGCCAGCCTTGATGCGCCCGGCTACCTGGTTCTGACCGACGCCTACTACCCCGGCTGGAAAGTTGAGGTTGACCGGCAGCCGGCTTCTCTCCTGCGCGCCGACCTCTACTTCCGCGCCGTGGCTCTGGACGCCGGGGAGCACCAAGTGGTATTCCGCTTCCAGCCGGCCAGCGCCCGCCTCGGCTTGATCGCCAGCCTGATCGCCTGGCTGGGGTTGGGCTTGGCGGTAGCAGTCATGGCACTCCACATTGGACGCAAAGGTCAAGTTGGTGTATAATTAGCCCATCGCGAGGAAACTGGGAGGTTATAACATGAATGTCTTCAATCGGATAGTAGTGATCCTTCTGATTTTTGTCGTGCTCATTCTGACCGTTGTGATCATGATCGCCCCCGAGCCCTCCTTCAACACACTGAGGGCCATCTTTGAGTGGGCTCAGCAGGACACGAAAAGCTATATCGACGGCCCAGACCATTATTACTTTCTGGCAGCGCGGGTGATCATCGGTGGAGCGATCGTCTTTTTCGGACTGCTCATCCTTTGGCTAGAGCTGCGCCGGACGCGCAAAAAGGTCATCCGCGTACAAAAGATGGCCGGTGGCGAGACCAACATCGCCATCGAATCGATCGTCCAGCGAATAGCCTACAACATTGACCAACTGCCGGAGGTCATCAAGGTAATGCCGCGCGTATCCGGTCGATCTCGTGGCGTGGACGTTGACCTGCGCCTGGAAACCTCTCCCGAAATCGACGTGCCGATGAAGACGGAAGAGGTGCTTCAGGTCACCAAGGATGTGGTCGAGGGCCGGATGGGGCTAAAGCTGGGCAAGGTGACGATCAACATCAAGCACGCGCCCTATCCTAACGAATAAAAAAACTCCCGCAGGTTTGCCCCATCCCGCTTCGCCACGGGGTGCCGCGCAAATCCTGCGGGAGGATCAGAGCTCTACTTTGTGATCCCTCGGACAATGACCTCGCCCTCCAGGATCTCCAGGCCGGTTACCTCGATGCCGATCTGTGACTCTTCCACGGTCTCGTTGATGCTTTGCGAGATGGTTTCGAGCGCAGCCGTAGGCAACGGGAGGGAGCCCGTCGATGCCTTTTCTATCTCGACCACGACCTTGCCATCCTGGACGCGGGCAGTAGCGATGATAAAGAACTCTGTGTCGATGGGCAAAAAGCCCACCAGCTTGCCGGTGCCATAGATCTGGCCTCTGGTAAACCAGATGATGGGGTCGATCACGATTGATCCACCATATTCGACCAGCTTGGTAGCGACTAACGAAGTGACCTCTTCGTCGCCCATGCGCAGGATGAACTGCTGGCCCGGCTGGCCGCTCAGGTTCTGTTGGATGCGCGATTCCAGTTGGCCGGCCGATTCCGTAGACACGGCAATGGCATGAGGTGGCGTCGGGACAGTGCCCGAAAGCAAGCCACACGGGCTGCAAGCCAAACCCAACAGCACCACTATGGGCATGATAAAGCGAAATAGCGTCGAGCGCTCTCGCATTGTAAACAGTCCTCCTGGACAACGATATCTGAGCCTTGACGGCGTGGACGGCATTATAGCACAAGATAGAATGAAGGGCAATTGCAGACGATGGACAATGAATTGACAAGCCAGGACGGCAGTGGGCCATCATTGCCGGTTGACGCCATCATCGAAAATCTCCTCTTTGTCGCTCAGGAACCGGTCAGTGTCGAACGGTTGGCCACTGTTTTGGAAATCGGCCCCGAGGAAGTAGAAGCTGTTCTCAACACCTTGAGCCAGGAATATGATCGACGAGGACTAAGGCTGCAGCGCCATGGACGGCAGGTACAGATGGTCACCGCGCCGGAAGCTGCCGACTATGTGCGGCGTTTCCTCGGTCTGGAGCTCACCGGCAAACTATCGCCGGCCGCGTTGGAAACCCTGGCGGTCGTCGCCTACCGCCAGCCGGTAACCCGCGCCGACATCGAAGCAGTGCGTGGCGTCAATTCCGACAGCGTCCTGCGCACTCTGATCAACCGGGGTATGATCGAGGAGCAGGGCCGGCTGGACAAGGCCGGCCGGCCAATCGTCTATGGCACCACCTTCGAGTTCCTGCAGCACTTTGGACTGACCGCACTCGAACAGCTTCCTCCCCTGGGCGAGGGGCAGCCGCTCGGCTAGAACTGACATGGGACTTGCCGATCAGATCACCTCACGCGCCCACGAGCTGGGATTTGACCTGGTCGGCATCAGGCCCGCTCACCCGCTCAGCAACGCCGGCCATTTTACAAACTGGCTGGCGACCGGCTATCACGGCGAGATGGCCTACCTGGCCCGCCCCGATGCCATCGCCAAGCGCCAGGACCTGTCGCTCACCCTGCCGGGCGTCCGCTCGGCGGTGGTGGTGGCCATCAACTACTACTCCATCGACCCGACCCCCGGCCTGCACCCCGATCCGTCGCAGGGCATCATCGCCCGTTACGCTTGGGGCGATGACTATCACGACCTGCTTGTGCCTCGCCTGCGCCAATTGGGCGCCTTTATCCAAGCCGAAGCGAGCCGGCCTGTCGCTTACCGCGCCTATGCGGACACGGGACCGATCCTGGAGCGGGACCTTGCCGTTGGGGCCGGGTTGGGCTTTATCGGCAAGAATACCAGCCTGATCCACCCGCGCCTGGGCTCCTGGCTATCGCTGGGCGAGCTGCTGCTCACGCTGGACCTACCGCCGGTAGCTGCAAGCTCTGACTCGGCGCTCGACGGGACCTGTGGAAACTGCAGTCGCTGCCTGGACAACTGTCCAACTGCTGCGTTGGTCGCGCCCTATATCGTCGATGCCCGACGATGCATCTCTTATCTGACCATCGAGCTGAAAGGACCGATTCCGCGCGAGCTGCGGCCGTTGGTAAGCAACCGGATCTTTGGCTGTGACATCTGCCAGCAAGTATGCCCCTGGAACCGGCGCTTTGCTCAGCCCACCGGCGAGGCGGCTTTTCGACCGCGGCCAGGCCTTGTCGCACCGGAGCTGCTCGACCTGATGACCCTGGACGACGCGGGCTTTCGAGCACGATTTGCCCGCAGCCCCGTAGAACGAGCCAAACGGCGCGGCCTGCTGAGAAACGTGGCCGTGGCCCTCGGCAATTGGGGCGACCCGGCTGCAATCCCGGCCCTATCAAATGCCCTGCGCGATCCCGAGCCGCTAATCCGCGGCCACGCCGCCTGGGCGCTTGGCCGCATCGCTGCTCCCGAGGCCCGCCGCCACCTGGAACAGGCGCTGGCCACCGAGCCTGACGAGTGGGTCCGGGAAGAGCTGACAAACGCCAGATCCGATCTGTGTTGAGGCTGTACCGCCGAGGAGATTACCCATGCCAAACCTCTTTTCACCGCTGACCCTGCGCAGCCTGACCCTGCGCAACCGGATCATGATGTCGCCGATGTGCATGTACTCGGCTGCCGAAGATGGTCTGGTCACCGATTGGCACCTGGCTCACTATGCAGCCCGCGCCGCCGGAGGTGCCGGCTTGATCGTCACGGAAGCCACGGCCATTGAGCCACGAGGGCGGATCAGCCGCGGGGACCTCGGGTTGTGGGACGACGCCCAGGTTGAGCCCTTGGCCCGCATTGTACGCCTGGTGCAGGCTGAAGGGGCAGCCATCGGTGTGCAATTGGCCCATGCCGGACGAAAAGCGTTCACCGCCAAGAAAGGCTACGGGCCACAGGTGCCGGTCGCCCCCAGCGCGCTCCCCTTTGACGAGGGCTGGCGCAAGCCCCACAAGCTGGACGAGCGTGAAATCGGCCAGATCATCGCCGAATGGCGATCGGCCGCCGTGCGCGCCCTGGCTGCCGGCCTGGATCTCATCGAGATCCACGGCGCCCATGGCTATCTCGGCCACCAGTTTCTATCGCCCCTCGCCAACCGGCGGGCCGATGCCTACGGCGGTTCCCTTGCCCATCGCGCACGCTTTCTGCTGGAGGCGGTCGAGGCCGTGCGCCAGGTCTGGCCGCCTGATAACCCCCTCTTTGTACGCCTCTCGGCCACCGACTGGACACCGGGCGGACTGACACCCGCTGAGGTAGTGGTGGTTGCCCGCGAATTGGGCAAGCGGGGCGTAGATCTGATCGACTGCTCGTCGGGCGGCATGGTGCCGGCCGGCCCGCCGGCGATCGGCCCCGGCTACCAGGTTCCGTTTGCCGAGCAGGTTCGTCGCGAGGCAGGGATCGCCACGGCGGCGGTCGGTCTCATTGCTACGCCAGAATTGGCCGACGAGATCGTGCGCAATGGGCGCGCCGACCTGGTTGCCATGGGCCGCGAGTTGTTGCGCAACCCTTGCTGGCCGCTGCACGCAGCCCGCGCCCTGGGTCACGACATCGCCTGGCCTAAGCAGTACCAGCGTGCCCGGCCGGCGTAGCGCAGGGCCAAGATCCAACTTTTGGAACTGACGGGGCATGCGCCATCCCTGCCAGCGCACACCTGCTTTGTTACGCTGCTTGCCGCCGTCCGGCTCTTTGGGTATAATGCCCCACAGGCGAACGATCTCCTGCCTGAAAAACTAAAACTACGGGAGGTGCTCATGTTGAAAGAGATGATCGTCAGAAACCGGAGCTACCGGCGATTCTACCAAGAGGTTCCGATCGCCATCGAGACGCTGCGCGAGCTGGTGGACCTGGGCCGCCTGTCGGCATCGGGGGCCAACCGGCAGCCGCTCAAGTACATGGTGTCGTGCGAGCCGGAACCGAACGCCCAGATCTTTGCCAATTTAAAGTGGGCCGGTTACCTGCCGGAATGGGGCGGGCCGGTGGAAGGGGAACGGCCGGCCGGCTATGTGGTGATCCTGGGCGATACGGCAATTACGCAGTCGTTTGGGATCGATCACGGCATTGCAGCGCAGAGTATCATGCTCGGGGCGACGGAAAAGGGCCTGGGCGGGTGCATGATCGCCTCGATCAACAAGGATGGGCTGCGTCAGGTAATGGCCATTGACCCCCGCTACGAGATCCTGCTGGTGCTGGCCCTGGGCAAGCCGAAGGAAAAAGTGGTGATCGATCCGGTGGGGCCGGAGGGCGACATCAAGTACTGGCGCGATGCGGAGCAGGTGCATCACGTGCCCAAGCGGGCGTTGGAAGAGGTCCTCATCGCATGACGGTAAGAGTGGGGTTTGCCGGGACGGGCTACATCACCAAGGTTCACGCCCGGGCAGCCGGCAAAATAGAGGGGGTAGAGATGGCGGCGGTGGCCAACCACCGCCCCGAGTCGATGGCCGCTTTTGCCGATGAGTTCGGCATTGCCCGCCAATACACGACGGTGGAGGATATGCTGGCCGGCGGCGGACTCGACGCGCTGATAGTCAGCACGCCCAATTACCTGCACGCGCGGCAGACAATCGCGGCCCTGGAGGCCGGCGTGCACGTGATGGTCGAAAAGCCGATGGCGATGAACGCGGCCGAGGCCAGGGAGATGATCGCCGCCGGCCAAAGATCAGAGGCGATGCTGATGGTGGCCCACTGCTGGCGCTTTGATCGAGAGGCGCAATGGGCCAGGGAGCAGGTGGCCGCCGGCCGGATCGGTGAGGTGCTGCGCACCAAGGGGTATGGAGTGCACGTCAACTGGGGCCCGGGCGGCTGGTTCACCCAGAAGCGGCTGGCAGGGGGTGGAGCCGTGGCCGACATGGGCATCCACGCCATCGACACGGCCCGTTTTCTGCTGGGCGATCCACAGCCGGTCAGCGTCTATGCCCGGATAGGCACCTACTACCGGGACTTTGACGTGGACGACACCGGGGTGATCGTAATCAACTGGGACAGCGGCGCAGTGTCGACCATCGAAGCAGGCTGGTGGCAGCCCCACGCCGATGGGCCGAACGCCAGCACGCGGCTGTACGGGCGCAAGGGCATGGCTTCACTCTTCCCCACCAGGCTGATCCTGACCGATCTGGAAAAGCAGCAGGTCGAGCAGGTGGATTCGGGGTTTCCGGCGGTGCGGGAAGATCACTATCCGCAGGCGATGTACGACGCCCAGATGGCCTATTTCGTCGATTGCATCAGGGCCAACAGGACGCCGGTGCCGGGCGGAGCCGAGGGCTGGACCAACATGCAGATCGTAGACGCGGCCTACGAGAGCAGCCGGACCGGGGCAGCAGTAGATATAAGGGGATCAGGAGGAACATGAAGGTAACGGTCATCGGCGGGGGATCGACCTACACGCCGGAGCTGGTCAACGGCTTTCTGGAGCGGGTGGGCCGTTTCCCGCTGACGGAGCTGTGGCTGATGGACCTGTCGCCAGAGCGGCTGGCCGTGGTTGGTGGCTTTGCCCGGCGGATGGCAGCCGCCAAGGGTGCCCCTTTCCAGGTGCGCCTGACAACCGACCAACGAGAGGCCGTGCGCGGGGCTCGATATGTGATCACCCAACTGCGGGTGGGCGGGATGCGGGCCCGGCGCGAAGACGAATACCTGGGGCGGCGGCACGGGCTGATCGGCCAGGAGACAACCGGCGTCGGCGGCATGGCCAAGGCGCTGCGCACTATCCCGGTCATTTTGCGAGTTGCTGCCGACATGCGCGAGCTGGCCCCCGGGGCGCTGCTGGTCAACTTTACCAACCCGGCCGGGCTGGTAACCGAGGCGCTGGCCCGCCACGCGCCCGACGTGCCGTCGGTGGGGGTGTGCAACGTGGCGCTCACCACCAAGATGGAGATGCTGGCCGGACTGAACGCTGCCGGGGCGCCTCTCGGCGGCAATCTTGAACCGGAGCAGGCCGAGCTGGATACGCTGGGTCTCAATCACCTGTCGTGGCACCGCGGGCTGCGGGTCGGGGGGCAAGAGATGTGGCCGCAGGTCATGGCCGGGCTGCTGGCCGAGCTGCGCGCTCAGGCGGACCCGGAATGGGACCCCGCCACGATCGAGACACTGGGGATGATCCCCAACCCCTATCTGCGATACTATTACTACACCGGCCACAAACTGGCCGCCCAGGAAAAGTGGCCGCCGTCGCGTGCCGAGGAGGTAATGGCAGTCGAGGCGGACCTGCTGGCACAGTACGCCGAGCCGGATCGAACCGAGCCGCCGGCCGATCTGATGAAGCGAGGCGGGGCCTACTATTCGACGGTGGCGACGCAATTGCTGAATGCCCACTATAACGACCTGGGCGAGACGCACATAGTCAATGTGCCGCACCAGAGTGCGGTCGCCGGCTGGCCGGCCGACTGGGTGGTCGAGATGCCCTGCCGGGTCGATGCCGGGGGGATCCACCCGCTGCCGGCCGAGCCGCTGCCGGCCGTCTGTTTTGGGCTGGTGGCCCAGGTCAAGATGTACGAGATCCTGACCGTGGATGCGGCAGTTCACGGCGACCGCCGGGCCGCCTACCAGGCGTTGCTCGCTCACCCGCTTGGCCCACCGGCCGACCGGGTGCAGGTGGCCTTGGACGATCTGTTAGAAACGAACCAGGCATACCTGCCCCGGTTTTGGGAGCAGTGATGCGCTATTTTCTGGGCGTTGACATCGGGGGAAGCAAGAGCCACGCTTTGGTAGCCGACGAAGAGGGGCAGGCCATCGGCTTTGGTGAAGGCGGCCCTGGCAACTGGGAAGTAGTTGGCTGGGACGGGTTGGCGGCGACGCTGGGAACGATCACCGATCAGGCGCTGGCTGCGGCAAGGATCAACAAGAAGCAGATCGCGTCAGCCGGTTACGGCATCGCCGGCTATGATTGGCCGAGCGAAGCAGAGCCGACGCGGCAGGCGATCGAGTCGCTGGAGATGGGGGGGCCGTACGCATTTGTCAACGACACGGTGATCGGGCTGCTGGCCGGGGCGTCGGAAGCCTGGGGCGTGGCGGTGGTGGCCGGGACGAGCAACAACTGCCGCGGCCGCGACCGGCAGGGCCGGGAAGGTCGGGTGACCGGCTGTGGAACCTGGTTCGGCGAGCGCGGCGGCGCCACGGAGATGATCGCCAGGGCGGTAGAGCTGGTGGCAATGGACTGGTCCAGACGCGGCCCGGCCACCCGGCTGAGCCAGGCGTTCGTGGAGCTGGTTGGCGCGGCGGATCCGGCCGATCTGCTGGAAGGGCTGTATATGGAGCGCTACAAGCTCTCGGCGTCGGCTGCGCCGCTGGTTTTCCAGGTGGCGGCCGGCGGCGACCAGGTGGCGCAGGAGCTGATCCGTTGGGCAGGGACAGAGCTAGGCAGCCTAGCGGTGGGGGTGATCCGCCAGCTCGATTTTGAGGAGATCGATCCGGAGGTGGTGCTGGTAGGGAGTCTGTACGACGGCAGCCCGGCCCTAACCGAAGCGATGCGGACGGCGATCCAAGCTGTGGCACCGAAGGCGCGGCTGGTGCGGCTGACGGCGCTGCCGGTGGTCGGCGGTGTGCTCCTGGGCATGGAACAGGTTGGCCTGGCAACGCCTGGCTTGCGCGAGAGGCTGATCGCGACGACGAAGGAAATACGCAAATAGGCAACCGGGTACATGACTGAGCGGGCTGCGGATCTAGAGCAGGAGCTGACTGCCGACTATCGGGTGATGGAGCTGGAGGGGGATCACTACGAGGTAGGGTACCAGATGGGAACGGCGACGCCGCTGCGCGAGGTGGACAGATGGCGCGACCGGGAAACAGAGCTGGCCTTTGCCCAGGCGTGCGCCGACAAGGTAGGCTACCGCCATCCGCCGCTGCTGGACGAATACCGCGGCTTTGCCGCGGCGCAGGGGAAAAGCTGGGAGGAAGTGCTGGCTCACTTTTCACTCAACCTGCCGGAAGGAACGCTGAGCGGATGCACGACCTTTGTGTGGCGGCAGCCTCACAGCGGGCACATGCTGGCCGCCCGCAATTATGATTTCCTGTACAGCCAGCAGCAGCGCTACCTGCGGCGGCTGTCGCCGGCCGGTTACCCGGCGTCGCTGGGCACCCAGGCCGGGCTGCTCGGCAGTTGTTACGACGGGGTGAACAGCCACGGCCTGTTCGTCGCGCTGCACCTGATCCACGCCCAGACGCCCGAGCAGGTGCCGCCGGGCGTGCCGTACCACCTGATCCCACGCATTGTCCTGGAGCAGTGCCGCACGGCAAGGGAAGCGGCAGCGCGAATCGTCGAGATGCCGCACCTCTTCCCATTCAACTACCTGGTGGCCGACGCCGGTGAGATGCTGGCCGTGGAGGCGTATCCCGGTCAGGTACGGGTCCGGAAGCCGGTTGGGGATCTGCTGATCGTGACCAACTATTTCCAGTTGCCAGAGATGCGGCCGCTGCACGGCCGCCGCAACCTGACCGCACAGATCGAGCGGGTGCGGTGGCTTGAGACGCGAATCGCCGAGGATGGAATGACCGGCCCAGAAAAAGCCTGGGCCTGGGCGCAGGGTGTGCTGCGCGATCACAGCGTGCCGGTGTGCCACCACCGGCCGACACAAGCCACCCTGTGGTCGCTGGTAGCCGACCTGACTGAGCGGCGGATCGCTTACTGCCTGGGTGCGCCATGCCGGAACCAGTTCAAGGAGTACCGCTGGCCTGTCTGAGGTCAGCTAATTTTTCAATCTCCCCAGATAGAGTTTCCGAAACTTGCTTACTTTGGGCGCAACGACGATACGGCAGTAGGGCTGGTGGCCGTTGCGGGCAAAATACTCCTGGTGATAGTCCTCAGCCCGGTAGAAAGTCTGGAACGGCACTATCTCGGTCACGATCGGATCGTCCCAGACCTTGGCAGCGGTTTTTTCGCGGATGAGCTGCTCGGCGATCTGTTTCTGCGCCTCGTCGTGGTAAAAGATCGCCGAGCGGTACTGGGTGCCGACGTCGGCGCCCTGACGATTCAAGGTGGTTGGGTCGTGGATGTCGAAAAAGACCTCCAGGATCTCTAGGTATGAAACCAGGCTAGGATCGAAGGTGATCTGTACCACCTCGGCGTGGCCGGTCGCGCCGGTGCACACCTGCTGGTAGGTCGGGTTGGGCACGGCGCCGCCCGAGTAGCCAGACTCGACCGAGTCGACGCCCTGGAGCTGGACAAAAACAGCTTCGAGGCACCAGAAGCAGCCACCCGCCAGGGTGGCCGTCTGTTTGCCGGTGGTGTTGGGCATCTAGATCTCCTCAATCGCCAATCGGAATTTGGACAGCGGCTCGCAGCCATCGGCGGTGATCAGGATCGGGTTCTCGTACCGAAAGCCGATCGCCTCTTCGGGGCAGGCATACTGCATGGCGCAGATCAGCATCTCGTTGGGCTGATAGACGTGGTCGGGATTGGTCCAGTAGGGGAAGGGGCCGTCGTTGAGGCCGATGCGCCACTCGTCGCCCATCAGGCCGATGCCATGCTCGAACCCGGGGACCATCTGCTCGGCAAAGCCGCGGTCCTCGGCAAAGAGCATCATCTCGTCGGCAAGGGAGCAGGGAGTGACGCCGGGCTTGTAGGTGTTCAGGCACAGAGTGACCAGATCGACGAAATTCTGGGCATGCCAGCGCTGGCGTGGGGTGGCCGGGCCGAGCAAGTAATTGTGGGTGTGGTCGCCCAGGCCGAGCATGAACATGGCGTGGAGGTCGACCATCAGCGGCTCGCCCGGCTGGAGCTCGCGGCGGGTGGCCGGGGTGCAGGCGCCGCCGGTAAAGCTGGTCCGGTAGCCGGAGGCGATCTCGTTGCCGCCGGTGAAGGACCATTCCCATTCGCTGCCGGCCTTGCGCATGGCATAGGCCGCCAGGCCGCCGATCTCAGTCTCCGTCATGCCCCGGTAGCCGCCATCCTTGATCGCGTCATAGACCGCCTGGTGGCCAATGTCGACGATGCACGACGCTTTGCGGAAGCGGTTGATAGTGCCCTCGTCCTTGATCATCGACAGGCGATCGACGATATCATGGGCGTTGACCAGCCGGGCGCCGGGCAGGGCCGCCTGGAAACGCTCGAACTCGTAGTGGGTCAGGTTGCCCTCAGGCAAGTAGGTGGCCATGCCGCTCTCGATGCCGACGACGCCCTTGCCGCCTTTCAGGTAGCCTTCGACCAACTGGGAGACGACGGTGATCTGGTCCTGGCCGCCCATGGGGGCATAACCGAGGACGTTGTCCTCGCCAAGCCAGGAATCGTGGCCGACGCGGGCGGCGTCGATGACAAACGTAAAGGCGGTGGGCAGGCCGTCGGGCGGAATGACGACGTAAGAACGCCACGGGCAAAAGACGTCGACGGTCCAGGACAAGGTCCGCAGCCGGGAGCCGAGATAGACATCAATTCCCTGCGCGGCCATCTCGGCCTGGATGGCCTTGACCCGCCCGGGAAAGTCGATAAAATAGGGATCGGTCTGGATAGTTGGCATTGTTCTCTCCTATCACGCGTCAGTGGGGAAAACCCCACACAAGCTAATACTCGGTCGGGATGGTGGCCAGGACCTTGTTCATGCGATCGACGACGGCAGACAGGCTGAGGGCCTTGACCATGTTGCCGTGCAGGCGCAGCTTGCCGGTCATTAGCGCCGCGCGGGAGCCCAGCTCGGCGCGAGAGATGCGGGCAAAGGTGTCATAGTCGCCCGTGATGCGGAACTCGGCATCAGGCGGCTCCCCTTCCTGGATCGAGACGTCGGCGACGACGCCGTCTATAAACTTGTAGTAGAGGGCGCGGTTCTTACCGTCCGGGCAGTTTTCGTAGAGTGTAACCATCGACGAGGTAACGTTCTTCATCTTGTCGGGGGTCAGTTCTTCCTTGAGGCGGCGAAAGGCCTCGGCGGTCCATTCAGGGCCCAGGTAGCGGAAATTCATCGTTTTTCTCCTTTTATCGTGTTGCTCCAGACCAAACGGCAGCCGGCACCTTCTGGACGGCGACGGCATGCAGGGTCTCCATTTCAGCTCGGGCCAGCAGCGGCGCCCCTTCCAGGGCGTAAGGCCGGTCGAGGCGGTGGTACTTGGGCTGGCCCAAGTTGGTGTAGGCCAACAGGTCCCAGCGCCGGGCGGTCGGCAGCTCGGCGGCGATGAACTCGGCCAGGGCAGCGATGTTGGCCTCGTCGGCGGTATAGCCGGGTATAACCGGGGTGCGGATCCATAGCGGCATCCCGGCGGCAGCGATGCGGCGGGCGTTGTCCAGGATAGCAGCGTTGTCGGCGCCGGTGGCGGCGCGGTGCCGGTCGCCATCCCAGATCTTGAGGTCGTACAGCACCAGGTCGACAAAGGGCAGGACCGCCTGATAGTGGTCCCAGGCGATGGTGCCACAGGTGTCGAGTGCAACGTGCAGGCCGGCCTCGTGGCACAGCCGGCAAAAAGCCAGGCCAAAATCGGGCTGGAGCAGCGGCTCGCCGCCCGACAGGGTGACGCCGCCGCCCGAGGTTTCGTAGAAAACGGCATCACGCCGAACCTCGGCCAGGAGCGCCTCAGGCGTCCAGACCCGGCCGATCACTTCCAGCGCGCCGGCCGGGCAGGCGTCGGCGCAGGCGCCGCAAGCGGTGCACGCCTGGCGGTCGATGCGCATGCCCTGCGGCGCCAGTTCCAGGGTCCGTTCGGGACAGGCGTCCAGGCAGGTCCGGGCGCCGATGCAGCGCACATCGTACCAGATCAACTCCGGGCGGGGCGAAAGGCCCTCCGGGTTGTGGCACCAGCAGCAGCGGAGCGGGCAGCCTTTGAAAAAGACGGTGGTGCGGATGCCCGGGCCATCCTCGGTGCTAAAGCGTTGGATGTTGAAAGTGACGCCGGTCAAGGCCATGAACCGTCCCTAGAGATCCACACGGCTGTATTGGATGCTGGTGTAGCCACTGCCGTAAGGCTCCTGCCACGGGTTACCCTGCTCGAAAATGCCCAGCCCGCCCTCGCCTGCCAGCCGGAGGTAGTTGTTGGTGCCTTCGGGCACATCCGCGCCAAGCTCGGCCAGCAGCAGGTCGTACATCACACAGTCAACCGCAACCGGGTCACGGGCAAAGAAGAGGCTGTTCGGCACCTTATCGCCGAAGGTGGTCCATGGCTCCGGGGCCTGGGAATAGTACCGGGCGGCGAGCAGGCCATCGCCGACGGTCAGCACCGTCTTGCCGCCGATGAGTGGGCTGCGGAAAAAGTCGACCAGCGGATTATAGTCGGTGCGATACGCCGGCGGCTTGTTGACCACGTTGACCAGGTCATGCAAGAGGCCGCAATCATGAATCGTGCCGAAATGATTCTTAAAGCCCAGGGTCACGCCGGCGAGGGGGTGGTGGCCTTTCATGATCGGCATATTGATCAGATAGGTGGCATTCATCAGCGCCAGGTTGACGTACTCGTCAGGGACTACCACGCCCTCAGGTGGGTAGAAGGTGATTTGGGTCGCCGGCACATAGTTAAAGCCGGCAAATGTGCGGCAGCCATTGTACCTGTCAAAGAAGCTCACCGGATATAGGCTTTGGTTGACAAACCGGTCGGGCATTTGCCGCACAGCGTCGTAGACATAGACGTCCTGAGGCGCAATGCCCAAGTGGGTGAGCCCACGCACCAGGGCGTTGACCGGCTGTATCAGCGCATCAATGGAAGAGTCGGCGTCGGTGCACGAATGACTATTGTTCAGATTCACCTTGACCGCAATCTTTTGACCGGGCTGATAGGCAGGCAGCAGCGCCCGCCAGGCGTTGGTCACAGTGGCGGCGCCGGTGAGATCCATCAACCCTCGGTCGACCATGGCATTGACCGTGTCCTGGTTCACAAAGTTCCAGTAGTCGGGCTCCCCGTTCCAGGTGGTGGCGCTGTCGCTGTGGACGTGGACGACCTTGCCCCACAAACGCGCCGGGTAGTTGCGGACCACATAAGGCAAAAAAGCCGCCGGCGTAGAGGTCGCCTTGGGGTCCTGGCCGTGGACGGCCGGCAGCGGTCCGAGACGTTGGGACAGAGCCAGGGCCGACCCACCCAGGGCGATTGCAGCGCCGGTGAGAAACTGGCGGCGAGTTAGCGATCGTTCCTTGCTGTTTACAGGGCCCATTGCTGGTCCCTCCCTCTAGGTCCTCAGAATGATCTGCAGTCTGCAGTCCATAACGACACGATTTGGCCCATCGCTAGAACGCCGTAACGGGCTCAAGAGCGACCGGGGGATAGATCTGTTGTGGTGTGGGAGGCATGGGGTTGTACACCCAGTTCACCTGGACCCGGCCACAGCGGAGGCCTGCCACGCGCCTGATGCCCTGAAACTCGCCCCGCAGCAGCACATCCTCCATGTCCAGCGACATGCCAAACACCGCCACAGGCGCGCCCTGAGGGATGGCTTCCAGATCGTCTTTGTAAGCGCCTGTGGAAAAGAGGACATGTCCGGCGCCGGCAGCCTGGGCCTGGATGACCGGGATGACCACGGGGTAACCGTCGGCGCCGACGTAGGACACGAATTTGAGGTTGTCGAGCTTGTTCATCAGCGTCCGGGTCCACAGGTTCAGCACCGGCGGAGAGGCGCGATTGCCGGAGAGTGTCCTGGCGATCGTGGTTTGGACGGCAGCCATGACGACCTGGCCCATGGGCAAGGCCTGCCGGCCTGAATGCTCGACCAGGTCCATGTAGTACACGGTATGGATGCCAAAGTAGGCGTTGTAGCGGAACATGGGAACGTTGTTGTAGGCCTCGAACTCGGGGCCGGCCTGGGCAGTGTGGGTAAAGGTGGCTTTCCCGCGCCAGAGCTGCTTGTCGAGGGTCATGACCAGCCAGCCGACTTTCGGGCGGGTCCGGATGAACCCCTTGCTCAGCCCTTCGGTGAACTGGCCCCAGGTCATCTGGGTGGGAGTGTTAGCCTTAAGCGAAGAGATGAGGGTCAGGTGCGGCAGACCGTCGTCGTTGACGGTGGCCAGAATGCCAATCTTCAAGGCGGGTTCCAGAGCCTGTATGTCATCCGGCGAAAATGTGGTGTGTAGGGTAGGTTCGGTCATGGCTACATCCGATGCGCCTCGCGGGCGATGATCTCGTCCTGGAGCTCCTTGCCGATGCTGACAAAATAGGCGTTGTAGCCGGTGACGCGGACCAACAGGTGGCGATAGTTTTCGGGGTGCTGTTGGGCGTCGCGCAGCATATCGGCGTCGATCATGTTGACCTGAAGGGCAGTGCCGCCATTCTCGACATAGCCGCGCAGGAAGGACTCGAATTTGCGCTTGTGCTCCAGGTCGCGCAGCATCGACGGGGTGAAGGTCATCGTGTGGCTGCCGCCGTTGGGCAGCGAGTTGAGGAACTCTCCCCAATCGCCGTCGCCTCCCGGCGCTTTGCCGCCCAGCACCTTGCCCACCGAGTTCACGTTGGCCGTCGGCCCATAGATGTCGGCGCCATTGGAGGGGCACAGGGCGTTGGACAGGAACTTGCCCCTGGGCCGCCCGTCGGGGGTGGCCGGCAGGACAAAGCTATCGGCGACCCAGTAGTTCCAGCTCAGCATGCCGGGCCGGATCTGGCGGCCGGTGGTGCGAGTCCTGTGCTGCCAGGTCTCCTCGGTCCACAGGTCCATGACCTTGCGGCCCATCTCGTCGGCCCCGTCGTCGTCACGGCCGTACTTGGGGGCCTTGTTCAGAGCCTGGGCCTGGAGCGCCTGGTGGCCCTCCCAGTTGTCCCTGAGGGCGTCGATCAGCTCCTGCATGGTGCAGACCTTGCGGTCGAACGCCAGGTACTTGACGGCCAGCAGCGAGTCGACCGTGGTGGCATAGGTCACTGCCTCGATAGTGCCGTAGAACAGCTCCGGCCCGCCCTGAGTTATGTCGAGCCCTTTCTCGGCGCAGCCTCTGACCAGGCAGGAGACGTAGGGTGTGGGCGAGAAACGGGCCACCACCTCTTCGGTCCGCTCGAACAGGTCGACGATTTTCTGGATGATGAACCGGGTCTGGCCGGCGTAGGCGGCCCAGAACTGATCCCAGGTCTGGAACTGGGCCGCGTTGCCGGTGTCAGGACCCCAGCGCCGGGGCGGATCGACTTTGCCGGTCATCGGATCGGCAAACGGGACCAGGTCATAGCCGCCGGTGAGGGCCAGCTCGACCGCCTTGGCCAGGTTGAGGTTAAGATCGACCGTGCCCGAGCGGTCGTTGCCCACCATGGTGTTCTCCAGGCAGCCCACCGGAGCATAGTCGTGGACATTGCCGGCGTGGATCAGGTGCTCGACGCCCGATTTCTTGGCCTGGCGTATCAAGCCGGCCATCGAGCGCTCGTCAAAGTTGAGCAGGAACGGCGCGCCCTGGCTGGAGGCGATCATGTCGACGACCTTGTCGTACAGCTTGTCGGGCGTCCTGCGGTGCAGCCGCACGTTGGGCTTGGGTTCGAGGATCGGCGACATCTCGTCGATGACCTCGAGCATGGCGTAGGTCAGATCGTTGGTCTGGTCCACCCCATCTGCGCCCATGCCCGATAGGGTGATGAGCTGCCCGTAGCCGGCAGTGATGCCCTGGTTGCCGCCGGTGCGGATCATGGCATCGTAAGCGGTGTTGGCGTGGATCCAGAAGCATTTGAGGATCTCTTTGCCCCAGTCACGGTCCATGCCCTCGTCCAGCGACCGGGCCCACAGCGGGTAGAGGTACTGGTCGATGCGGCCAAAAGAGACCCCCGGGCCGGGATAGTTCTCCTCGCTCATGATCAGCATGTGGGTCAGCCACAACGATTGGACACCCTGCCAGAAGGTCTGGGCCGGCTCCCAGGGCACACGGGCCAGGTTGTCGGCCATGTCAAGCAGCTCATGCCTGCGAGTCAGGTCGGTCTCACGGGAGGCAAGGTCGAGGCAGGCGTGCCGGCACCGCTCGGCCAGGTCGCGGGCCGTGGTCGAGGCGGTGAGCATGGCCTTGAGCTGGGCTCCCTTGGCGCCGTTCCTGTCGCGATCGGGCAGGGCCTGGTAGCGGGCCTGAAGGTCGTCGTGGACCTCCTTCCAACCGTTGCGGATCACCCGGGCATAATCGGGGATGAGGTGGCCGCTGGTGGCGCCGGCGTTGCCATAGCCGTGATCGTGGAACCACTTGACCGCCTGGCGGGTGCCGGCCTTGCCATAGACCAGCTTGGAGTATTCGGCCGCCTCGCGCTTGGTCAGGCAGGTGGAGGTCTCGATGTTGAACCGCGCGCCGGCCAGCAGGTCACCGGGCAGGATCTCCTGCGGCAAGCAGCGGACCATCACCTCTTTCACAAACCAGGCCTTGCGCTCGGGCAGGCTCCACGACCAAAAGTCGGAATGCAGCTTCACCGGCCTTGCCGTCTGTTTGAAAGAGCCGCGGAAGGTGGAAAAGAAGGTGTAGGTTTCAGGCACGATGTAGAAAGGCAGCTCCTCGTATTGGATGTCCCAGGGCGTTCCGGTGGTCCAGGAAGTGAATTCGTTGTTCCAGGCCCGGTTCACCCCCTGAAAATAGTAATCCCGCAGCCAGTGGATGCGTGGGGAGAGGTTCTTTGGCTCCTTGATAGCATACCCCGGCTGTGCGCACGCTGTTGTGGTCATTGTGGTTGCCTCCGGCAAAATGCGCAGATGGGCAGATGCCCGCTGCTTGCACGTATGTTGTAACAGAGAGTTGGAAGAATGTCAAGTAACGCCGTTCACCATAGGGTTCCGAGTCTTGGCTTCGCCGGCATCCCAGTTTCTGCCGAAGGCGATGATGTGCTATAATGGCACGGTTAACCTTATTGACAGAGAGGATGCAACTGCGATGGAGGACAGGATCGAGGATCTCATTGCCCAAATGACGCTGGAAGAGAAGGTATCGATGCTCGCCGGCGCCGACAATTGGCACACAGTGCCCGTGGAACGGCTGGGTATCCCCGCCATCAAGGTCACCGACGGGCCGAATGGTGCCAGGGGCAGCGAGCAGAGGGGAGGGCCGTCTTCAGCCTGCTTCCCGGTGGGAGTGGCGTTGGCCGCGACCTGGAACCCCGATCTGGTCCGGCAGGTGGGCCAGGCGCTGGCCGAAGAGGTCAAGGCCAAGGGAGCGCACATCCTGCTGGCCCCGACGGTGAATATCCACCGCTCGCCGCTGGCCGGACGGAACTTTGAGTGCTATTCCGAGGACCCCTATCTCACCGGCAAAATGGCAATAGCCTACATCGGCGGCCTGCAGAGCATGGGAGTGGGAGCCTGCATCAAACACTTTGTGGGCAACGATTCCGAGTTCGAGCGCACCAGCATGAGCTCCGAGATAGGCGAGCGGGCGCTGCGCGAGATCTACCTGGCTCCATTCTGTATGGCAATGAAGGAGGCCAAACCCTGGTCGCTGATGTCCTCCTACAACAAGCTGAACGGCACCTGGTGCAATGAGAACGGCGGTCTGTTGCGCAGCATCCTGAAACAGGAATGGGGATTCGACGGCATTGTCATGTCCGACTGGTACGGCACTTATACGCCGAACGCCGCCACAGGCGGGCTGGATCTGGAGATGCCCGGACCGGCGCGGTGGATGGGCCACTATGTGCTGGACGCAGTCGAGAGCGGTGCGATCACCGAGGCGATGGTCGACGACAGCGTGCGCCGCCTGCTGCGCACGATCGCCCGGGCCGGCGCATTTGAGAGCCCGGAGCTGGCTCCCGAGCAGGCCATCGACAGGCCTGAGCATCGCCGCGTGGCCCGCCAGGCCGCCGCTGAGGCGGCTGTGCTGCTGAAAAACGCCGGCAGCCTCCTGCCGCTCGACCGGAATAAGATCAGGTCGGTCGCCGTCATCGGCGAGAACGCCAAGTGGGCCCAGGTCGAGGGCGGGGGCAGCTCGCACGTCACCCCACATTATGTCGTGTCACCTTACGACGGGATCGCGAACAAAGCAGGCGCGGGTATAGCCGTCGGCTGGGAGCTGGGCTGCCCCATCCACAAGGTGCTGCCCCTGGTCGCTTCGGACTGGATCACAACCGCCGACGGGCAGCGGAAGGGGCTCACGGCCCACTATTTCGACAACAGCGACCTGTCGGGCGAGCCCGCCAACACAGAGATCGTGGACAGTACCGAAGTGGTCTGGTTCGGCACGTCGCTGCCCCACGTGGACGCCGGCAAGTTCTCGGTCCGCTGGGAAGGCGCCTTCACCGTCCCTCGCACAGGAGCTTATGACTTTGGGCTGACCAGCGTCGGCCAAAGCCGCCTGCTGATCGACGGCGTCCAACTGATCGACAACTGGGGTGCGGCCGTCACCATGGAGGAAAAGAGGGCGCAGATCGAAATGACGGCCGGCCAGACCTACCGCCTGACCGTCGAATACGCCTTTGTGGGAAATGATCACTGGCGGACCCTGCGCCTGGGCTGTGCGCCCGCAGTGCCGGCCGATATGATAGAGGCCGCTGTGGAGCTGGCCTCCAGGTCGGACGTGGCCATCGTGATTGCCGGCTTGACCGACGAATGGGAGAGCGAGGGCTTTGACCGGGTTGACATGGAGCTGCCGGGCCGCCAGGTCGAGCTGATCGAGCGGGTGGCCGCCGCCAATCCTAACACCGTTCTAGTCCTGAACGTCGGCTCGCCGGTCACCATGACTTGGCTCGATAAGGTAGCTGCCGTCATCCAGGCATGGTACGGCGGCCAGGAAGCGGGCAATGCCATTGCCGACGTGCTGTTCGGCGACGCCAACCCGTCGGGCAAGCTGCCGACCACCTTCCCCAAGCGGATCCAGGACAACCCGGCCTATATCAATTACCCTGGGGAAAACGGCAAGGTGTTGTACGGCGAAGGGATCTTTGTCGGCTACCGGTACTATGACAAGAAAGACGTGGAGCCGCTCTTCCCCTTTGGTCACGGCCTGTCGTACACGACCTTTGCCTATCGCAACCTGGCTTTGAGCGCCGCAGAGTTCGAGCCGGACGAAGAGATAGGGGTTAGCGTCGACGTGCAAAACACAGGCAGCCGTGCCGGCCAGGAGGTGGTACAACTGTACGTCCGCGACTTGAAATCGAGCCTGACCCGGCCGGAAAAGGAGCTAAAAGCCTTTGCCAAGGTGGCCCTGGAACCGGGTGAAACCCGGACCGTCACCTTCAGCCTCAACCGGGACGCGCTGTCGTTCTACAACCCGGCCTCAGGGCAGTGGGTGGTGGAACCAGGAGAGTTCGAGGTCCTCGTTGGCAGCTCTTCGCGCGATATCCGCTTGACAGGCCGGTTTGTGCTCCAAGGCGAGGCGGGCCAAGCGCCGGCTGCCCGGCTGCACACCGGCCTGCCCCTGGGCGCGCTGCTGGAGGACGAGGCGGCCAAAGCCATCCTGGAAAAGCACGTGCCCGAAATGCAGGCTGTGCCGGACCTGTCAGAGGCGATGGGTATGTCGCTGGTAGAGATTGCCGCCTACGTGCCCGGCATCCTGACCGAGGCCAGGCTCAAGGCGATCAACGAGGATCTGGCGGCGCTGTAGCTAACCCGCCTGTACATTGCGTGCCAGCGCATCGACCCACTCAGGGTCGATGCGCTGCAATCGCTTCTTTTTCAGATTTTCCTTCATGATCCAGGCCACGTCCGGATCTGCCGCCGGCAGCCATTTTTCCATGGCCGCCTTACCCTCCGGCGGCAGCGCGGCGACGGCGACGCTCCAACAATAGCCCAGGGCCTGTCTCAGGGTCTTGAATTCGTCGCTTTTTCGATCCTCTGCGGCGGCAACCGAAGTGGTTATGTCGTCTAAAAGCCGAAGGACGCGCTGCGCATGGTGGGGATTGGCCAGCAGCCTGGGCTCGCACAGGCCGGCGGCAGCGGCCCGCTTCTCCAGCCAGTTTCCCCGGCTCCAGCCCTCCATCTCGGCCAGCAGGGCGTCCATGTCCCGGTCGCCCAGGCGTTGGAGGGCCATGGCCACCCCCTCGCGCATCCGCCAGCGCGGATCAGAGGCATAGCTGCGCACGACAGGCAAAACCTCGTCGTGACCCTCGGCCAGGAGCCGGCCCAGGCCCACGACCCCGCACACGGCCAGGAACTGCTCCGGTGAGTTGACCGGTGCCCGGTCAGGACCGAGGGTCAGCCAGCGCCGGAACTGTGCTTCGCTTCCCTCATCGGCTACAGCCTGCAACAGCTCCAGGTTGGCCCGTGGCCCCGGCAGATCCGATTCCTGAAGCAGGAACGGATCCCAGTCGTCGAGGGTGCGCAGTATCTGCCGGTAGTTATCTACCTTGCTCACCCGATCAGGCTGCGCGCTATCTCGACCGCAGTCGCCGCGTCAGAGGCATAGGCATCGGCGCCGATCTGCTGGGCGTAGGCGGCCGTCACCGGCGCGCCGCCAATGACGATCTTGCACGTGTCGCGCACGCCCGCTTCCTCCAAGGCGTCGATGGTGGTCTTCATGTTGACCATCGTCGTCGTTAGCAGCGCACTCATGCCAACCACCTGGGGCCGGTGCTCGCGCACAGCAGCCACAAATCCCTCGGGCGAGACGTCGGTGCCCAAGTCCACGGTCTCAAACCCGGCGCCTTCCAACATCATCTTGACCAGGTTCTTGCCGATGTCGTGCAGGTCGCCCTTGACCGTACCGATGATAAACTTGCCGGCGCTGGGCACGCCGGTCTCGGCCAGCAGCGGACGAAGCACGCCCATGCCGGCGTGCATGGCCCGAGCTGCGACCAGCACCTCCGGGACAAACAGGTCGCCGGCCTTAAAGTCCCTGCCGACCTCATCCATGCCGGCGATCAGGCCGCCAGTCAGGATTTGCTTTGGGGTGAGGCCCTGGTCAAGGGCCTGCCGGACCAGGTCTGCGACGGTCTTGTCCTCGCCGTTGTACAGGTTCGATGCGATCTCTTGCAGGATGTCTGCCATGTGGTTCCTCCTCTGGAAATCCGCGAATGAGCAAATGCCAGGCCATTATATCCGGATTGTTCACTTTGTCAATCAGGGATGTAGGGGGAATCGGGGCTGCTGCGGGGGAAAGATGCAAGTTTGCCCAGTTCAAACGTCCATGATACTATAACAGGCGTAAGGAGGGGGTCAACATGGAATTCTCGCCTGCCGTCAGAGCGAGCAATATCGAACACATGAAGGCCGGTCTGCTCGACGTCATCATTATCGGCGGGGGCATCACCGGCGCCGGGATCGCCCGGGACGCGGCCATGCGCGGGCTGAGCGCCGGCCTGCTGGAAAGGGAAGATTTCGCCAGCGGCACCAGCAGCAAATCGGCCCGGATGGTGCACGGCGGCCTGCGCTACCTGGAGCAGTACCAATTCGGCCTCGTCCTCAGCGCCTGCGCCGAGCGGTATACCCTCTACCAGATGGCTCCCCGGCTGGTACAGCCCCATGCGTTCACCTTTCCCGTGTACCGTACCTCCAAGAAAGGCTTGAGCACGATCCGGCTGGGGATGTGGCTATACGACCTGCTGGCGCTGTTCCACACCATCCGCCGGCACAAGATGGTTGGAGCCAGGCAGGTGTCGGACCAGGCGCCAGGGTTGACACAACAGGGCCTGGTTGGGGCAGCTTCTTATTACGACTGCCTGGCCGACGACGTGCGGCTGACCCTGGCCACGATCCTGTCAGCCCACCGCTGCGGGGCGTTGGCGGCCAACCACGCACAAGTAGTCGGCCTGATTAAGGAAAAGGGCGAGGTCGCCGGGGTGCAAGCCGTCGATCGGATCGGCGGCGAGCGGTTCGACGTACGAGCGCGGGTGACGATCAATGCCACCGGAGTGTGGGCAGATCAGGTCCGGCTTATGGACGACCCGGACGCGAGCAGGATGATCCGCGTGAACCGCGGCAGCCACCTGGTTCTGCCGCGGCACAGGCTACAGGTACACAGCGCGGTGGCCTTTAGCAGTGTTGACGGCCGGCGGGCCATGTACGCCGTGCCATGGGGAGAGACCTGCCTCGTCGGCACGACCGATGTCGATCATGGCCAGGAGATGGATCAGGTCCATGCGACTGCCGAGGAGGTCGAGTCGATACTGGCCTCTGTCAATGCCGCCTTCCCTCAGGCCAAGCTGACGCCCGGCGACATTATCAGCACCTATGCCGGGCTGAGGCCGCTGATTGCCGGCGAGGAGGAGGCCGCCTACCAGGCGTCGCGCGATCACCACATTATAGAGAGCGATGCAGGGCTGGTGTCGATTGCCGGCGGCAAGCTGACCACCTACCGCCGCATGGCAGAGGACCTGGTCGACGCCGTAGCCAAGAAACTGGACAAAGAGTTCGGCATCCAAGCCAAAGGTTGCGAGACCCGCGACTGCCCGCTGGCAGAGCCCAATTTCGACCTCGACCAGGAGGTGACCAAACTGGCCGGAGAAGCCACTTACCTTGACCGTGACGTCGTGACACACCTGGTCACAGCCTACGGCCCGGCAAGCCCGGCAGTTGTGGCTTTCGCCCAGGACGACGCCGAGATGAGATCCAGGCTCATGCCCGGCCTGCCGTACATCCTGGCCGAAGTCCCATACGTGATCCAGCACGAGATGGCCTTGACACTGAACGACGTGCTGATCCGGCGGATGCACGTCATCCACGAAACCGCCGACCAGGGAGCAGGCTGCGCGCCGTCGGTGGCGGCGACGATGGCCCGCTGCCTGGACTGGAGCGCGGCCGAAATCGAACGGCAGGTGGACGACTATCTCCGCCAGATAGCGCTTAGCCGGGCCTTTGAATCCGGAAGGGGGTGAGCAATGGCCAAAAACGCGCAGTATTCCCCGCCCTGGACCGAGTCCCCGCCGCCGCCGGGAAGCTTTCGCTCGATCCTGAAATGGGGCAGCCCAACCGAGTTCAAGCACCCCAACCACAGGCTGTACGAGCTGATGAAGCAGGTCTTTGGCCTGACCGACGCCGATTTCCGGGAGCGGACCAACACCGGCGAGATGCCGGTCGCGGTCACCCAGCCCTGCCGGCTGCCGCCGGAGACGCTGGCCGGGCTGGCCGAAATAGCCGGCGAGGAGAATGTCAAGACCGATGCCTGGTCGCGGGCCGGCGCCTGCTACGGCAAAGCAGAGCTGGACGCGGCGCGCCTGCGGGCCGGTGTCGTCGAAAACCCGCCCGATGCCGTCGTCGATCCGCGGAATGCTGACGACGTTCGCCGGCTGGTCGCCTTTTGTCACGAGCGCCGCATCCCGATCACGCCCTTTGGCGCCGGCTCGGGCGTCACGCGGGGAGCCGAATGCATGCGAGGCGGCATCTCCCTGCGGCTCAGCACCCACATGAACCGCATCCTGGCCCTGAACCCGATCGACCAGACCGTGACCGTGGAACCGGGCATCTACGGGCCGGCGCTGGAAGAGGCGCTGAACGAGGCCCCAGAGCGCTTGAGCGCGCCCGATCGTTACACCTGCGGCCACTTTCCCCAGTCGTTCGAGTACTCGACCGTTGGCGGCTGGGTGGTCACCCGCGGGGCAGGGCAGAACTCTACCTACTATGGCAAGATCGAGCACCTGGTCCTGTCGCAAAAGTATGTCACCCCCGTTGGCGACATTGTGACAGTGAACGTTCCAGGCAAAGCCACCGGCCCGGACATCGACCAGATCATGATCGGCTCCGAGGGAGCATACGGCATCCTGGTCGAGGTCACTCTCAAGCTCGGCCGCTTCCGGCCCGAAAACCGCCGGCGGTTCAGCTTTGTCTTTCGCGATTGGGACGCCGGCTGCCAAGCCTGCCGCGAGGTGATGCAGGGGGAGTTTGGCTTTCCGTCGGTATTTCGCCTATCGGACCCGGAGGAAACCGACGTGGCTTTCAAGCTGTACGGGGTCGAAGGGACGCCACTGGACCCGCTCCTGACGCGGTTGGGCTACCGGCCAGGGGAACGCTGCCTGCTGTTGGGCCACACCGACGGCGACAGGGACCTGGGCAAGCTGATCAGGCGCAAGATCGGCCGCATCTGCAAGCGGCATGGTGCACTGACCACTACCGGCTATGTCACGAAAAGCTGGGAGCACGGCCGCTTTCGCGACCCTTACATGCGTGAGGACCTGGGGGATTTTGGGATCGTGCTCGATACGCTCGAGTGTGGCGTGAGCTGGACAAACCTGCCGCGGGTGTGGGCCGGCGTGCGCGATTATGTCCGCTCCCGGCCGCGGACGATCTGCATGTGTCACGCTTCGCATTTCTATCCACAGGGAACCAATCTGTACTTTATCTTTATCGCGCGCATGAGCGGCACCCAGGAGTACCTGGACCTCCAAGCCGGCATCCTGGATGCGATCCGCACCTATGGGGGAACGATGAGCCATCATCACGGCATCGGCAAGGCGACGGCCCCCTGGCTGGAGGGTCAGATCGGCGCTAATCAGCTCGCGGTTCTGCGGGCGCTCAAACAGCACTTTGATCCGCACGGCATTATGAACCCGGGCGGCACGCTGGCCCTGGACCTGCCCGAGGAAATGCGCAAGTAGGTAACGGGAGAAGGGCTTGGCTAAGGCCTTGGGGTGGGTGTTGACTTGAAGGAGAGGCGGCGCTCGGTGCCCTGCCTGAGCCGTTGGATGTTGGGCCGGTGGGCATTGACGATGATGATCCAGGCCAGGACGCCGTACAGGATATAGGTCGAGGCCAGGATGCCGGCCAGGCTTAGAGCCAGTAGAAGGAAGGGCATCACCGTCAGCACGGTCAGCGAGCCGACCGAGGCATAGCGGGTAATGGCAATGACCAGGATCAGCAGGATGATCAGGCCAAGCCCGGCCGGCCAATAGATAGCGCTCAGCGCCCCCAACGACGTGCCCACGCCGGCCCCGCCGTGAAAGTGGAGGGTGAACGGGAGGTTGTGGCCAAGGATGGCCGCCGCGCCGGCCAGCACCGCCGCCACCGGCAGGTCGCTGATCTGGCCGGCCGCCCACACTGCGAGCGCCCCTTTGCCGACGTCCAGCGCTCCGGTGAGCAGCGCAGGCAACAACCCCAGCACGCGAAATACGTTGGTGCCCCCTATCCGGCCACTGTGATGGCGCAGGATATCAACGCCCCACAGCTTGCTGATCAGGTATCCGGATGGAAAGCTGCCCAGGAGATAGCCCACCACGGCCGCGGCGATCACCAGCACGACCTGCATAACCTATCTGCACCTCTCTGCTGCCTATTCATAGCACAACATAGACAAAAACACAAGAACGCTGATCTGGTTACGCCGGTAGAATAGAACCGCGGGTCGCCAGAGAGCCGAGGTGGTGGCTTGACACACAGTGCAGGAGTGTGCTACAATCTGGGCGGATGAGGTCGAGCGATGCAATGTCTGGTTGTCGTGTGGCTGGGCTTGGCACTGCTGCTAGGCGTGGGAAGCGGGCGGCCGTCTCCTGACCTGGATCCGGGTCGGGGGACCACCCCTGCCGAGACACCAACGGTCCAGGTATCGACGACAACGTTGACCATCCCCACCTACCCCTACGCCGGCTTTTTAGAAGCCGAGCACTCTGACACCTACAACATGACCTATTACAAGCTCAACTGGAGCGAGTACGAGGCTTCTGGCCCGCAGCCGTCACCCCACGACTATACCGCCCTGGTTGTGGAAAACGCCTGGCTGCGGCTCACCTTCCTGCCCGAGCTGGGCGGCCGCCTGTATGGAGTGACCGACAAGACGACCGGCGAAGAGCTGCTCTACCAGAATCCGGTCGTCAAGCCCACCCACTGGGGGCCGCCCGAGCAGGGCTGGTGGCTGGCCGTCGGCGGGATCGAGTGGTGCCTCCCGGTGGAAGAGCACGGCTACGAATGGGGAGAGGAATGGTACTATAGCGTATCGACCTCAGTTGAGGGCGCAACGGTCTGGCTGTGGGACACCTTCTCCGAAGAGCGGGTGCGGGCCGAGATCAAGGTCTTTTTGCCGGCCGGCCAGGCTGCTTTTACCGTTACTCCCCGGCTGGAAAACCCGACCGGCGCGCCGGTGACCTTCAAGTTCTGGGACAATGCCATGCTGGCTCCCGGCCCGGCCAACACGGTAGGGCGCCTGCTGCGCTTTGCCATGCCGATCGACCAGGTCACCGTTCACAGCCGGGGCGACGACTATCTTCCCGGAGCCGGCGAGCCGATGAGCTGGCCTGCCTACGACGGCATCGATTATTCCCAATTGGGCAACTGGAACCAATGGCTCGGATTCTTTGCTCGTCCCCAGGCGGCCGAGGATTGGGCCGGCGTCTACGCCGAGGGGGTCAAGCGCGGTGTCGCCCGCGTCTTTCCCCGCGAGATAGCGGTCGGGGTCAAGGGGTTTGGCTTTGGCTGGACCAGCCCGATCGACCCGACCAACTGGACAGACGACGGCAGCACCTATGTCGAGCTGCATGGCGGGCCGGCGCCGACCTTCTGGGATGCGATTACCCTCAACCCCAACCAAACGCTGGAGTGGACCGAGACCTGGCTGCCGCTGCGGGACATTCCCGCGTTGAGCCTGGCCACCCCCGACGTAGCCCTGGGGCTCAAGGCCGGTGGAGCGGACCTCGACCTGGGCGCCGTCCTGGCCGGCGGCGGGACCGACGTCAGCCTGCGGCTGTGGCGCCAGGCCGGCTGTGGCCTGTTGTGGCGCCAGGACCAATTGAGCCTTGACCCAGGTGAGGCTTACACAGCACACCTGACCGGGATCGGGCTGGGAACGGACCAGGTCGTGCTCGGCGTGCTGCAAGGCAACAGCCTGCTGGCCCTCAGCGGCGACCTGACCTGCCCGGCGGTCACGTCGCAGGTAGACGCGCTGAGCACGGTGCAGACGGCGGCCGGCTTTACGGTCCAGTGGAGCGCCGCCGATCCCGGCGGCGTGCTGACCGGCTACGATATCCAGGTGCGTGACGGCGACACAGAAGCACCGTGGACCGATTGGCTCACCGGCACAACCGGCACATCGGCCGATTTCACCGGCCACGACGGCCATACCTACACCTTTCGCAGCCGCGCCCGGGATCTATGGGGCCGCCTGGAAAGCTGGCCCGGCGGCAGTTGGCAAGACACCTTCACCACGGTCCTGCTCGAACCGGCCCCGGTGCTCATCACCTCCGACAAGACGGCCTGGCCGGTGTGCGTGGATCCCGGCGACGAGGTAGAATTCGAGATCCATCTGAACAACACCGGCAACCTGGCGGCGGGAGTCCAGGTGACCGATCCACTGCCGGCAAACGTGACGGTCACCGCCGGGCCATGGATCAGCCCTGCTCTGCCGCCGCCGGCGCTGATCAGCGGCACGGTAGGTTGGGCCGGCAGCCTGGCCGCCGGCCAGACAGGGGTCACTATCGGCTTTACGGCGCAGATATCGGACGTTAATCCGGGGGAGGAAATTGTCAACATCGCCTGGATCGACGACGCGGTCCATCCCATCCTGCAGCGCCGGGCAATGCTCAAACGGTGCGCCCGCTTTTACCTGCCGCTGATCGTTCGAGCCTGGTAGTCAAGCCGCACTTGCCGGCATCTTTGACCTGCCGGCCATAGAGGCTTATAATGGCCCCCGGGGGTGAAACCATGATCTTGCCAAAGACCGTGACTCGCTCCGGCAGGAAGAGCTTGTCGTGCCGAGATGCACACACAGCCCATGTGACACTGTACCACGACGCTGAACATCCCAATTACCTAGAGCCGCGCCGCCGGTAACAGGCAGCAGCTAACCGACCATCATGGAAAAGGAGAGGTTCTCATGCGAGATAAAATCGAATCAGCTTTGAGAAGCAGCAAAGCGGACTATACCGAGATCCGCATCGAACAGCGAGACGCCACGACTGTGGCCTTTCGCGGCAAAGATCTAGAGACCGCCAGTGCGGTGGTCGACACCGGCGGGATCGTGCGCTGCCTGTGCCGCAACAATGGCTGGGGCGTGGCCACCTTCAACAGCCTGGACGGCCTGCCGGCCAGGGTGGAGCAGGCCTACGAGTGCGCCCGGGCAGCTCACAGCGAACAGCCGATCGAGCTGGCCCCGATCCCGGCCGCCCAGGAAAAGATAACTGCGCCGCTGGATGCCAAGAACGATTTCCGGGGCATTTCGATGGCAGACAAGAAAGCGCTGGCTGAGGGCTATAACAACATCCTGCTCACCTTCAGTGACAAGATCGTCGACACCCAAACCTTTTACGGCGACTCGTTCACCCGCGTCATCTTTGCCTCATCAGACGGTGCCTTAATCGAAGAGGAACGGCCGATGGTCAGCGTAGTGACCGCCGCCATCGCCCGCGACGGAGACAATGTGCAGAGCGCGCACGAGACGCGCTCGGCGCAGCGTGGCTTTGACTTTGTGCAAGGCTGCGAGCACCTGGCCCGGACGGCGGCGCAGCGGGCGGTTGATCTGTTGAGTGCCGAGACGGTAGTCGGCGGGCAGTACCCGGTGATCATCGACCCGGTCCTGGCCGGGGTGTTTATCCACGAGGCCTTTGGGCACCTGTCCGAATCCGATTTCGTGTACGAGAACCCCAAGGCTAAAGAGATGATGGTCCTTGGCCGGCGCTTTGGCCAGGATTTCCTGACCGTCTTTGACGATGGCTCGTTTCCTGGGCTGCGCGGCACCCACCGCTACGACGACGAAGGCACGCCGACCCGGCACAACAACCTGATCAAGGACGGCATTCTGGTCGGCCGGCTGCATTCCCGCGAGACGGCAGCCAAGATGGGCGAGCCGCTCACCGGCAACGCCCGCGCCATCAACTACCGCCACGCGCCCATCGTCCGCATGACCAACACGGCCATCGAGGCCGGTACGACCTCCTTTGAGGAGATGATCAAGGGGATCAAGCTGGGCATCTATGCCTGCGACGCCTACGGCGGGCAGACCGCGCTGGAGAACTTTTCGTTCAGCTCCGGCTATGCCTGCATGATCCGCGATGGGCAGATCGCCGAAATGGTCAAGGATGTCATCCTGGCCGGCAACCTGTTCACCACCCTGATGAACATCGACGCCATCGGCAGCGACTTTCGATGGATCAATCATGCCGGCGGCTGCGGCAAGGGCAACCAATACCCCTTGCCGGTCGCCTTTGGCGCGCCGCACGTCCGGATCCAGGACGTCGTCATCGGCGGGAAATAGAGGAGAGAAAAATGGACATCCTGAAACAACTTCAAGCCCGGGCCGAGCAGGTCGAGGTCGTTCACATCCGAACCGAAGCGACTACCATCGAGTTCGAGGCCAGCCGGTTCAAGACCAGCAAGGTCGAAGAGACCAGCGGCGTCGCCGCGCGCGTGGTGCGCAACGGTCGGCTGGGATTTTCCGCCTCCAGCGACGAGAAAGCGCTGGACCGGCTGGTGACCAACGTGCTCGAATCGGCCGCCTTCGGAGACCAGGTGCCGATCGCTTTCCCGGCGCCACAGGCCGTACCCCAGGTCAAGACGTTCGACCCAGCCATCCCCGATCTGCCCGTGGCGCGCCTGGTACAGATCGGGCAGGAGATTGTCGACCTGATCCTGGCCGTCGAGCCCGGCGCCCAGGTCAACGCCACGCTGAACCGGGGCGTGCAGCACATCAAGATCCAGAACCAGGCAGGCGTCGACGCCTCATTCAAGCGCTCGCCGCTGTCGATCGGGGCTGAGGTTGACCGCATCGAAGGCGACGACGTGCTGATCCTGTACGACATGCTCGGGACAACCGCCTGGGATGAGGATTATCTGGCCTTTGCCCGCCGTCTGGTGGACAAGCTCAAGCTGGCCCGCACACTCACGACGGTGCGCTCTGGCAAGATGCCGGTGCTTTTTTCGCCGACCGGGTCACTGGTGTTGGGCCTGCCGCTGATGGAAGGGCTGAACGGCAAGAATGTGTTCACCGGAGTCTCACCCATCCGGGACAAGGTAGGCGAAAAGCTGTTCGACGACAAGGTCACCGTCATAGACGACGGCACGCTGGACGGCAGGTACAGCAGCGCCCCCTACGACGACGAAGGGGTCCCCCATCGCCGCAATGTGCTGGTCGAGCATGGCGTGCTAAAGGGGTTCCTGTACGACTTGAAGACAGCAGCCCAATCGGGCGTCGAATCAACCGGAAACGGCTCGCGCGGGCTGTTCAATCCACCCACTCCCGAGCCGACCAACCTGATCCTGGCCGGCGGGAGCACCCCCCTGGCCGAGATGATCGCCGGCATTGATGAAGGGCTGCTGGTCGAGGATATCCTTGGCCTCGGCCAGGGTAACATCATCTCTGGCGCATTTTCCAACCCGCTGAGCCTGGCATTCAAGATCGAAAAGGGCGAGATCGTGGGCCGGGTCAAGGATGCATCGATCGCCGGCAACGTGTATGACCTGCTGAAGGAAGTGACAGCGGTCAGCCGGGAGACACTGTGGGTATATGGCGGACTGTGCATGCCCTACATGCTGCTGCCGGAGATGAATGTCATAGCCAAGGAGTAGGCTGGCGGGTTGATCCCCGTCGGCGCCTCGCGCGACAGGCCGGACTTAAAAGGGCTGGGGCTGAGATCCTCTTTCAGTCCCAGCCTCCGTTTTGGCCAAACCCTAGAATGAAACTGGACCATCAATCTGGGCTATGGCCAAAGTGCCGCCGGGAGGCCAAAATCACGACCAAGCAGGCCAGCATTGGCAGCCCGACAAAGGCGCCTATTTCATAGCCTTGCAGCGGGATGCCCGACAGCATTTCCACCTCGGTAGGAGAAAACTGCAGCCATGCCAGCAGATTGGGCCACGACGTCTGAGCAAAGGTGACCAGCCAGGTCGCCGCCAGCACGGCATAGTAGACCGCCGAGCCCCACCAGGCCCACATGCGCTGCTCCCAGGTGCCCCACAGCAATAGGCCCAGGGCCAGCACCGCGGCGGCGATCAGGTAGATACCCTCCAAGCCGCCCATCAGCGTCCCAAAGAGAGGGAACAGGCCGCGATACAACAGCGGCACATGCAGGGCAACAAAGAAGAACAGATCCAAGAGGCAGATCACCAGGATGGCCAGCGGACGGGCTTCGAAAGCACTGGGCCGCCGATCGTGCGCCTCGAAAGTCCCGCGCACATTTCGCCCTTGGTAAAAGCGGATCCCCAGCCAGGGCAGGATCAGGTAGGACGAGGCCAGCAGCATAATAAAGATCACGCCGCCGGCCGTCGAGAAACTCTTGACCGAGGCGGTCATGAAAAAGAGGACGACAAGCAGCGGTAGACCCAGCAGGACCCAGGTCCACAGCAGCGCCAGGGCACAAGGCCGCACCCAGCGGCGCAGGCGCACGTGGCCGTAACCGAGCGGCACCATCACCGCAGCAGCCAGGTAGTAACCCGCTACCTGGACGGCGATGTTGCCGAACATAAAGGAGCCGAAGCGGAAACCCTCATAGTAAAAGCGCCCGCCCTCCGAGAAAAGGTAAAAAACGTACAACTCGACCGGCCCTAGAAAGGCACAGCCGATGCCAGCCACCAGCAAGACAAGCCCCAGAACCACCAGTATAAGGCGGCGGTCTCGATGATCCATGGTTGATCCCCCTCCTTGGCCGCGGGTTAGCCTGATTATATTAGGTATTGACCATACTGTCAAGTCATAAGCGACCGGTCTCCGGATCGCTCCCCCGCTTGGGATGACAGTTTGCCAATCTGATGGCTATACTATGGTCTCCGATCCTGCCCGGCATGTCGACCGGGCAGATGGCGCCAGACAGGACATAGTTCTCATTGACATGGCGGGGGTTACATGCTACAATGACACCGTGATCCAGATCTCTCCGCTTTTGGCCTGTTGTGTACAGATGGCCACGGGGCAGCGGCGGCCTGGAATCTGAGGAGAAGGGTGCACTTCCAGTATATTCCCTACATCTGGCTCCTGCTGGCTTCAGCAGTGGTTGGAGTCGGGCTTCAGGTCTACGCCTGGCGACATCGTACCGCGCCCGGCGCCACTCCGTTCGCCATTCTGTGCCTGGCGGCCAGCGTGTGGGCTGTGTCCAATGCGCTAGAGATGGCCGGCACCGATCTGCCCACCAAGCTGTTCTGGGCCAATGTCCAGTACCTGGTCTACGCCGCCCTGCCGCTGGCCTGGCTGGCTCTAGTGCTCCAATGTACCGGCCGCGGGGCATGGTTGACTCCCGGCCGCTTGGCGCTGCTGGCCGTCGAGCCGGCCGTCGCCGTGGTGCTGGCCTGGACAAGCGAGTTCCACGGCCTGATCCGGCAGAACCTTTATCTGGACACCGCCGGTCCGTTCCCGGTGATCGGCAAGATCTATGGGCCATGGTTCTGGGTCCACGTGGCTTATAGTTACTTCCTATTCGCAACCTGCATCTACCTGTCGGTGGCAGCGCTGCGGCGCGCGCCGCGTCTCTACCGCCGCCAGACGCTCACCATCCTGATCGGTTTCCTGCTGCCTCTGGTCTCGAATGTGCTGTACAACCTGGGCCTCAGCCCTGCCCCCCGTCACGATCTGGCGCCTGCAGTGCTCGGTTTCTCGGCCATTGTGGTCGGGATTGGCCTCTTTCGCTTCCGGCTGTTTGACATCCGGCCAATCGCGCGGGACACAGTCATCGACAGCATGAACGATGGCATGGTTGTGCTTGACGCCCAAAATCGGATCGTAGACCTCAACCCGGCGGCCGAAAGGATCCTGGGCGTTACGGCCTCCCACGCTGTCGGCCGGGCGGCTGAGGATCTCTTCAGCTCCTGGCCGCGGCTTGTCGAGCTGTGCCGCAGCCCGGCAGTGGTGCACATTGAGCTCTCCCTCGATACGAGGGACAAACCGCACTGGTACGACGCACACATCTCACCCCTCATCGACCGGCATGGCCGACCTATGGGCCAAGTGATTGTCTGGCGCGACATCACCGCCCGCAAGCAGGCGGAGGTACAATTGCTCCGCCAGCAGCGGGTGCTGGCCGAGATGGAGGAGCGGGAACGGATGGCACGCGGGCTGCACGACAGCCTGGCTCAAGTGCTGAGCTATGCCAACATGCAGGCCCAGGCGGCCCGTGAGCTGCTGACCAAGGGACAGACCGACACGGTCGATACCTACTTGGCCCGCCTGGTGGACGCCACCCAGGAGGCCCACACCGACGCCCGCGAGTATATTCTGGGGGTAAGGACCGGCATTCCCTCTGAGCAGGGGTTCCCCGCCGCGTTGGAGCAGTACCTGCAGCGGTTTGGCCAGAGGTACGGGATCGGCACCGAGCTGATCGTCCCCGAGCCTAAGGCCTTGGCAGAGGTAAGCCTCGAGCCTACGGTAGAGATTCAGTTGCTGCGCATCGTCCAGGAGGCGCTCGCCAACGTCCGAAAACACGCCGCTGCCACCTCAGTGCGGGTCCGTTTTGCCATCGACGGCGATCACGCCCTGGTACTGATAGAGGACAATGGCCGGGGGTTCGATCCGGCGCTGCTGCCGGGCGGTGACGCGCAGACGTTTGGACTGCGCATTATGCGCGAGCGGGCCGAAGAGGTAGAGGGCAACATCGAGGTGCTTTCAGCACCGGGTGAGGGGACCCAGATCGCAGTCCGGGTTCCATTGTCCAATGGAAAGGATAGTCAATGAGAGTGCTGTTGGTGGACGATCACCCCCTGTTCCTGGAAGGGCTCCACAACTTGCTGGCGGCCCGGGGCATTGAAGTAGTCGGCACGGCAAGTGATGGGTTGGAAGCGCTGACCAAGACGCGCACACTCCGTCCCGACACGATCCTGATGGACGTCAAGATGCCCCGTTGCGATGGCGTGGCCGCCACCCGCCTGATCAAGGCTGAATTCCCCGACGTCAAGATCGTGATCCTCACGGTATATGAAGAGGACAGTGTTCTGTTCGAAGCGATCAAGAGCGGAGCCTCCGGCTATCTGCACAAGAGCCTGGATGCCAAAGAGTTTATGGAGCTCCTTTCCAGCCTGGAGAGGGGCGAAGCCCCCCTGTCGCCTGGGCTTTCAGCCCGCATCCTGACCGAGTTTGCCCAGCAGGCCGGCAGGAATGGATTATCCCCCTCGGTCGAGACAGAGTCCTCAGCCGAGCGGCCAAGATTGACCGGCCGCCAGGTAGAGATCCTGACCCTGGTAGCCCAAGGGCTGACCTACAAACAGATAGGCACAACTTTGTGCCTGAGCGAGCGTACCGTCAAATATCACATGGGTGAGGTCTTGATTCGGCTCCATCTCAAAAGCCGCGCTGAAGCCATCGCCTATGCCACCCGCATGGGGCTGGCTAGAAGCCATCCCAACCAATCTGACTGAGCATGCCTCCTGATCAACAAGTACTGCGTGCCACCTGTAGCCCATGCTTGCGGCAGCCCGGCGGCCAACTCAATAGCCTGACACAATAGGCCCGAGAATCCCAGGCCAAAAGTACAGTCTTTGCCGTGCAAAGACTGTACTTTTTTTGCCCCCAAGACTGTACCTTAGGGCATTGCAAATAGGGCCACATATCTGTAACAATAGTACCATCAACACCCAGTTCAACCTGAGGTGAAAGTGGCAGATTGTGCGATCGCAGCGCTATATGGCAATTCGTTGTTCATGGCCGGCGTGGAAGCGAGCTTGAGGGACAAACACGGTCTGGACGTTGTGCGGATCGACGCCGCGTTGCCCAGCGCCCAGGATGATTTGCGGGCGATCCGGCCCGACGTGGTCATCTTTGATCTGGACAGTCCCTACGCGCACCTGATGCTCCCCTTCATCCGGGAGCATCCTGGTCTGCCGATCCTGGGCTTGGGCCTGGACAGCAGCGACGCGGTGCTGTTGTCCAGCCAACCCTATGCGGCCCTGTCGGCCGACGGCCTGGCCAAACTGATCCGGAGCATAAGAAAGAATGGAACGAAGCAGGTTCTGAAATGATACCAGGGACAATGCCCCAGGCGCCTGCCTCAAGGTCCGGCGAGGTGGAGGCCGGCCTCAGGCACCTGCAGGCTGAGCTCGCCCGGATCGATGCGCGCATCCGCCGCGAGGTCAGGCGCTGGCAGTTGGCCGGCCAGGATCCGGCCGACTCGTTCCGCGGCCTGCACCTGTCCGATACCGAGGCCGGGCTTTTATCCGAGCGTCCCTTTGGCGCCAGTTGGGGACAGATGGCCGCCCTGCCGCCTGAGGAAGCGGAAGCCTTTGCCCAGGCCGAGGCGCAGGCTGCCCGCCAGGCGCAGCAACTGGCCGAAACGGCCCGACAAGAAGGGCAGGCGCCGCGCCTGGAGCGCATGGCAACGGCCTTTGGTCTGGATCGTTTCGACCTCGACGCCCTGCTGATCTGCCTGGCTCCCGCCCTCGACCTTCGCTACGAGCGCTTGTACGCCTATTTGCAGGACGACGTCACCCGCAAGCGGCCAACGGTCAGCCTGGTGCTCGACCTGGCGGTGGACGGCCGCGGGGCAGAGGAACGCCTGCCACTTTTATTGCGTTTCGCCGGCGATGCCCCTCTATTCAAATACCGCCTGCTGGAGCGGGTGTCTGACTCGACGCCAGATCCACCGCTGCTGGGCCAGGTACTGGGTGTGGATCCGGCCATCGTCGCGTGGCTGCTTGGGGGTTATCAGCCCCATGCCGAGCTTGGCCCGGACGCCAGTCTATGGCAGCCACCCCCTGAAGGAGATCCACACCGGCCAGACGCCGGCGGTGAGAGCGCCGATGCTCTGTTGGCGGGAAAGGCCTGGCCGGACCTGGAACGTGCTTTGCAGGGCTCCGCAGGGGAACAGCCCTTGATTGCTTTTTACGGGCCCGACCTGGTCAGCCAACACGCCGCGGCCAGGCTATTGGCTGTTCGGGCCGGACGGCCCCTCCTGACGGTGAACCTTGCGGCGGCGACGGGCGCGGCGGGGGTACCCCCCCTGCAGGCGATGCGGCTGGCGTTGCGCGACGCCCGCCTGACCGGGGCCATCCCCTGCCTGGCCGGGTGGGATGTCTGCCTCGCCTCCGATGGGGGAACGGCCGACGGGCCGGCCCGGGGCAGCGTCAAAGGCAGCAGCCCGTCGCCCGACCTGCTGGCCGAGCTGTGCGCCTACCCAGGCCCGGCCATCGTCGCCGGGCAGGTCGCCTGGCAGGCCGGCGGCATCGACCGGGATCGCACCCTGATGTGGATCGAGTTCGCGGCCCCCGGCTATGCCGAGCGGCGCGCCCTGTGGCAGCATTTCTTGCAAAGACAAGCCTGCCAGGTCTCTGACATGGATTTGAGCACCCTGGCCGGCCAGTTCCAATTGACCACCGGCCAGATCCGCGACGCAGTCGCCTCAGCCCAGGACTGGGCAGCACAGGGAGGGGAAGGGCTGCACGGCGGCAGCCTCCTGGCCGCGGCCCGCGCTCACTCCAACCCACGCCTGGCCACCATGGCGCGCAAGATCGCGCCCCGCTATACCTGGTCCGACATCGTTCTGCCCGACGACCAACTGACGCTGCTGCGCGAGATCGTCGCCACCGTGCGCGGGCGATCGTTGGTGCTGGAAGAGTGGGGGGTCGGCCGGAAGCTGGCTTCCAGCCCGGGCGTGACGATGCTCTTTTCCGGGCCGCCCGGCACCGGCAAGACGATGGCCGCGGAGGTGGTCGCCGCCGAGCTGGGCCTGGACCTGTACAAGATCGACCTGTCGACCATCGTCAGTAAGTATATCGGCGAGACGGAAAAGAACCTGGAGCGGATCTTTTCCGAGGCCCAAAGCAGCAACGCCATCCTCTTCTTTGATGAGGCCGATGCCATCTTTGGCAAGCGCTCCGAAGTCAAGGATGCCCACGACCGCTACGCCAACATTGAGGTCAGCTACCTGCTGCAGCGGATGGAGGCGTACAACGGCGTCACCATCCTGGCCACCAACTTGAGGGCCAACCTGGACGAGGCTTTCACCCGGCGTCTCCAGTTCGCCGTCGATTTTCCATTTCCCGACGAGAGCTACCGGCTGCGCATCTGGCAGACGCTCCTGCCGCCCGGGGTGCCCAGCGAGCCGGACCTCGATTTCGAGCTGCTGGCCCGCCGCTTCAAGCTGGCCGGCGGCAACATCCGCAACATTCTGGTCGGCGCCGCCTATCTTGCCGCGTCCGACGGTGGCCGGCTGGGGATGAAACACCTGCTGCACGGCACCCGCCGCGAGCTGCAAAAAATGGGCAGGCTGGTGAGCGAAAAAGACATGACAGAAAGGTGAGTTCAGAATGGGACAGATTCTCGACACCGCAATCGGTTTTTTCCAACAGGACGAGTGGACCTTCACCCAGCTCGAGGATCAGCCGATCCTCAGGCTGGGCTTTCAGGGTGAGAGCGGGCAGTGGACCTGTTATGCTCAGGCCCGCGAGGAGCAGGCGCAGTTCCTCTTTTACTCGCTCTGCCCGGTCAAAGCGCCGGAGGACAGGCGCATGGCCGTGGCCGAGCTTCTCACCCGGGCCAACTATGGCATGTTCATCGGCAATTTTGAGCTGGACTTCAGCGACGGCGAGATCCGCTACAAGACAAGCATCGACGTCGAGGGCGGCCAGTTAACCCCGGCCCTGGTCAGGCCGTTGGTCTATGCCAGCGTTCTGATGATGGACCGCTACCTGCCCGGCATCATGAGTGTCATCTATGGCGGTGTGTCGCCGGCCGAAGCCGTGGCCAAGGCGGAAGAAACCGCCGGTCAAGCAGCAGGCTGACCGCTTCGGAAATACCGTCAAGCGGGCTTGAGGAAAGAGTGACAATGGCTGAACAGGCACAGCACGCAGACCACAAACATCAAAAGCAGGTCCAGCCGGCCAAGTCGGTCCAACAGGACCCAGCCGTGCAGGCAGAATCCGCCGATCTGCTTGCGTTGCAGCGAGCCGTGCTCAACCCGGCTCAGGCAGCACCGGGCGACATTCTGGGGCTGCAACGCACCGCCGGCAATCGGGCCGTGTCGCGCCTGATCCAGGCCAAGCTGACCGTAGGCGGCGCCGGGGATCGCTACGAGCAGGAGGCCGACCGGGTAGCGGAGCGGATACTGACGATGCCGGCGCCGAGCACGTCAGTCCCCGAAGCGGAGCGGAGTGGGAGAGGTCAACCGTCGGCGGTCAGCCGTCAGCCTGGCCTGCAGCGCCAGGAAGATGAGGAAGAGGTCCAGACCAAGCCGCTGGCCGCAGGCATCATCCCGCTTGTGCAGCGCCAGGAGGATGAGGAGGAAATCCAGACCAAGCCGCTGGCCGCAGGCACCACGACGCTTGTGCAGCGCCAGGAGGATGAGGAAGAGGTACAGACTAAACCCCTTGTCCAGCGGCGCCCCGACGGCAGCTTTGATGCAGCGCCCGAGATGGAGAGCCGTCTGGCAGCCGGGCGAGGCAACGGCCAGCCCTTGTCGGGCGACGTGCGCGGCTTTATGGAAGACCGCTTTGGCGCCGATTTCGGCGGCGTCCAGGTGCACACGGACCCCGAGGCAGCCGGGCTGAGTCATCAGATCCACGCCCAGGCCTTTACCCATGGCAGCGACATCTACCTGGGCACGGGCCGGTACGAGCCGGGCACCGACGCCGGTAAGCGGCTGCTGGCCCACGAGCTGACCCATGTCGTGCAGCAGGGCAAGGCCACAGCGCAGAGAAAAACGGCAGGGACGATCGCGCGCCGGCCGGCAGAGGCCATCCAGCGGATTGGCAACCCGTTCAAGACCGTCGGCAGCGCCATCAGCGGCGCAGGCAAAACGGTGGGCGAGGGCATCCACGACTATTCGATCGCCGGTGCCTATACCGCAGGGCAAAACATCAGCAGCGCAGCCAAAACCGTAGGCCACGGGATCAGCAGCGCGGCCAAGACCGTGGGCCACGGGATCAGCAGCGCAGCCAAGACCGCAGGCGGCGCTATCAGCAGCGCAGCCAAGGAAGTCAGGGACACTACGATCGCCGGCGCGTACACGGCTAAGCAACATGTGGTCGACCCCCTGACCGCGAAGGTGCACGGCGCTTACGTGGGTACCAGGGACATCGTCGATCCGATGGAAGCGCCGAAAGAGATTGCCACCGCCGATGACGCCAACGATTATGCCGGTAAGCTGATGTACCGTGTCGACGGCCACTATATGGAAACCCAACGAAACAGCCGCTTCATAGCCGAAGATGTGTTCGCCCTCGACCATGCCTTGCAGGTGGGAACCAAAAAGCTTGAAAAGAAAAAACTCCAGCTCAGCACAGTCCAAGAGCCAACCGGCAGGTTCGCGCGCTTGAAAAAATCGGCTGCTGATCAGCGGATACAGCTCGAAGCCGACATCGCCGGTATCACCACCAACCTAAACGAGCTCCAGGACGAAAAGTCCAAGGCCTATGGACGCCTGACTCAGGCCGAGACCTATGAATCCGACCTGCAAGACGACTCGGATTCTGTCCGCAACACCTATCTCACTCAGGTTCTCCCCTGGAAAAAGAACAACAAGAGTATAACAGCCACGGAAAAGGCCGTTCTCCAACAGTTCGCCACCACAGAAAGTGCCGACGCAGCCAAGCGCAATGACGTGTCACACATGGTCAACAACGTGCGCGAGGCGGGCCGCGGCGAGCGTCTTTTGCTGAACCTCACCAAGATCATCGGTGCCAAAGTCGTCAACTTTGGCCTCCAAACCGCGACACTCGGCGTCGTCGGTATGGATGCCAAGGACCGGCCCGGCGGATACAGCAGCACCATCAAGTTGAACACCATGATGGGCAAGCTGAGGGCCGAGGCCAAGCGGCTCTATGCCATCGGCACCTCAACCCTCTACAAAAATACCGGACTCTCCAAAGCCTATGCCGCCTTGAAAGGTGTCTCTACCCTGGTCATCGTGCCGCTGAGGACAGTGACGGCCTCAGTAGGCATGCTTTCCACAATTGTGGGCGCCCTAATAGGGCTCCTGTCGGTCGGTTTTGCAGCCCCTGTAAGCGCCGTATGTGTCCAGATCTCGGCCATCTGTACCTACATCGCCCTCGGCCTGACCGCCCTGAATGCCATCATCAACGGCGCCCTGGCAACTGTGAATGCCCTCCGTCTGCAGTTCGCGGCCAATAGGACCAAGGCTGCCGGCCTGCGCGCGGAATACTCGGAAACCCTCCAGACCAGCATCATGGATGTCATCACCTCCGCGGCGACGGCGGGCGGCCTGACCGCCAGCGCCGGCGTCGTCGAGGCAGCACACATCGAAGGTTATGGCTTCAAGGATGTCTTGTCAGGCGCGTATTCTAGCAACGTGCCGATGGGCGTTACCGTCCTCAAAGTAGGGACCAAGTTGGCGGCCGGGACAGCCCCCGACCTGGCATCCCAGGCCCTCACCCCGGTGGTCTTCGACAAAGCCAGCCCCAATACCAAGCTGCTGGTCGAAAGCACCAGGAAGGACCTGATGAAACAGGAGCATCGGCACCCCAGCCTTGTCAGCACAATGGTCCCTAGCCCCTTCTCCACCGAGCACAGGAAGATCAAGGGCTACGTGCTCGGTGTGCCCGCTCCCAAGTTTGTGACCCAAGTAGCACCCCAAGCCATCAAGGGAACAGGCAAAGCGATCCAGGGAGCAGGTACGTCGATTGCCGATTTCACAAAAGAAGAGTACGAGGCGGCCAGAAAGAAGATCGGGGATAGCGGGTTGGCCAAGTCATTCAACAAGAACATAGTTCCACTCACGAAAAAGGTCTTTGGCGTCCAGAACAAGATAGATTGGGTTTCCGAGAAATTCAGGGATCTCAAGAAACACTTCGAGAAGAGATCCACCAAAATCGGACCCGCAGAGCACGAGGACGCAAAGGAACTGACCAACATCGGCTCGAACATGGGTGACACCTCGAAAAAGCTTATGGGAGGCTTGCCCGACGCGCTGACGGAGGGCCAGGCAGAGGTCGCGGAGCTGGCGAAGCACCAGTAACGCCAACCAGGTTTGTCCCACGAGTTGGGAGACAAGAGGATGATCATGAGCGTGATCAAAAAGATACTTCTGCACTTGGTGGGTCTGCTCGGCGTCGCCATCCTCGCCGGCATCACCAGTGGAGTGATTGCCGGCTTGACCGGTGGCGGCCCCACAGCCATTGCCGCGTGGTGCGCGCGGGCGTACATCGCCCTGGCTGTGCTCCTGCCGCTTGGGTTGTGGATATTGGTGGTGACCTTTTTCGACCAGGATCGCGAGCTGTATGAAAACTGGGGGTCCACGCTGATCGTAACGCTAGTACCGGCGATCCTGGGCGCGCTGGCCGCCCGCATCGCTTTTGTGGGGCCGGCGACGACGGCCGCGGCCGTCATCAAGCCGCGGTTTGATCCGGGCGAGCTGGCGATGGCCATGGCGGCGCACTTTGGCTGGGCAGTCATGCTGCCGGTGCTGATTGCGACGCTGGTAGGCGCCCTCTTGATCGCGGTATGGGCTAAGAGGCGCGGGTCTACACTGCCTGGGCTACGGGGAGGCCTATAATTGATACCCTGAACGGAGGCGTCTAGGGCGCGAGAAACGCACCCTGGCAATTGCAGTTCAAGAGGTGATTATGGCGAGTCAAACACAACACGCAGACCAAAAGCACAAAGCGACACCCCAGCGCGAGGGCCTGTCCAAAGACCGGCCCAAGCCTGCCGCCGAGATGGCGGAGCAGCCCGATCTGCTCGCCCTCCAGCGCGCCGTCCTCAACCCGGCTCAGGCAGCTCCTGGCGACATCCGAGGGCTGCAGCGTACAGCCGGCAACCGGGCTGTATCGCGCCTCATCCAGGCCAAGCTGACCGTCGGTGGCGCCGGCGACCGCTACGAACAGGAAGCCGACCGCGTCGCCGATCTGGTAGTCAGCGGCCGCGCCGGGCGGGCGGACGGCGACTCGGCGACTCAGCAGATGGGCGTCCAACGCCAGGAAGACGAAGAGGAGATCCAGACCAAGCCGCTGGCGGCGACGATCACACCCGTCGTCCAGCGCCAGGAGGACGAGGAAGAGATCCAGACCAAGCCGCTCCTCCAGCGCCAGGAGGACGAAGAGGAGATCCAAACCAAGCCGCTCCTCCAGCGCCAGGAGGACGAAGAGGAGATCCAAACCAAGCCGCTCGTCCAGCGCCAGGAGGACGAGGAAGAGGTCCAGACCAAGTCGCTTGTCCAGCGACATGCGGACGGTGGTTTTGACGCCAGCCCCGAGCTGGAAGGCCACCTGTCGGCCCTCAAAGGCCGCGGCAGCCCGCTCCCAGACGGCGTGCGGACCTACATGGAACCGCGCTTCGGCACCGACTTCAGCGGCGTGCGGCTGCATACGGGTGGCGATGCAGTGCAGATGAACAAGCAGCTCAAGTCCCAGGCCTTTACGCACGGCAAGGACATCTACCTGGGAGCTGGGGCTCAGGTCCAGGGCTCCGAGGCGGGCAACCGCCTGCTGGCCCACGAGCTAGTGCACACCATCCAGCAGGGGACGAGTGAGCGCATCCAAGGCTTCTGGCCGCTTGGGCATAGGCTGGTCACCACGCTAGCAATGGCGGAAGGCGATTTCAAAGAGACCTATGATGACTCTGCGCGGCGTTTTCTTATTGACCGTGCGCCCGACATGGATAATATACAGGATGAAGTGGATACAATGCGAGCCGGGATGGCCGTCGGGGGCGAGAGGCTGAAGCAATATGAAAAGCTGATCAAAGACAAAAAGTGGGCTGTTGCGAAGCGAATGTACGACAACAACGAGCTACACATCAGAAAACCCGCGTACATGCTCAACCACGGAGAGGCAGGTTTGTACAAAGACGCGGACGCATCGGCCAAGAACGAAGCCGTCACGAGCAGATTAATCGACAAAGCAGTCGCTACGTGGCAGGCGGGCCAGCAACCGCGGGGCCTCGAGATACTCAGTGATGCTCTACACCAAGCAGAGGACAGAGGCTCGCACGGCGAGGGCAACGCCTTCTCCGGTCACGACGTCCGGCTCACTTTGCAAGGTCGGCCTTGGGAAACGCACTACAGGGAGGGATGGGCACCGGACAATGCGGATATCAACCCCAAAGGGGCGGTCCTGGGTGTGGGTTTTGCACAGGGGGTTCTGACAAAGTTCAAAAACGCAGTTGGGTCAGGCCCAGGCAACAAGGTGAGCATGCACGGCCCAGAGCCTGCTCGACGGGCGCTGCACTTCGGGCCGCTGGAACAGACGTCGCATGCCAAGCTGGCCGGTATCTTTGCTACAATCAAAAAGGGATCAGGTCCACAGGACTTGCCGGCACTACGGAATCTCTTCCAGCAGCATAAAGGCCATGACATATCAACGGATGAGTATCAGTCGGCCAAACAAGAGCCTCAGGTGAGGACAGGCGCAGAGTATGGCAGCTTGCTTACAGGCGGAGTAGAGTTCTACGAACAAGCAAAAGGGAAAATAGGCCAACCAAAGGGACCAGAGAGGACTCCCGAAGAGATAACGGGGCTGCCGGCACAGGCGCCGACACCCGGGCTTTTCCCTGACAGAGAGTATCAAGCGGCGGTGGCCAAGTTCGAAGAGTTTAAAAAGGCCCGGGTGCGCGGAGGAAAAAGCAAGCAGGAAAGAAAAACAGCAGCCAAGGACTATCTGGCGCAGAGAGTGGCGATCTACACGCGCGTGTCGCCGCGAATGGTAGGGGCCATTGGAGATACGATCAAGCTGGCCTACCATGCCGTGTTTGGCGAGCCGATGCCCAACTAGCAGAGCACCTGGACTGCAGACTAGGGAGGAAGCTGGGTGATTCATGATCGATGATCTAGATGAAGTCCTGCGGCAGTTGCTCATCCGCGAGCTGCCGATCAAGAACGGCGAGGTGGACGTCGAGTTCGACCAGCCCAAGCGGGAATGGTCAGGCAGGGTCAGCCGGCCCACCATCAACCTGTTCTTGCACGACATCCGCGAGAACCAAAAGCTGCGCCAGACGCAGCCGATGTGGGAGCTGGAGCAGAACCGCAACGGCACCGTCACCAAGCGTCGCAAGCCGGTGCGCATCGATCTGCACTATATGATCACCACCTGGGCCACCGAGCCGGAGGACGAGCACCGGCTGTTGAGCCGGACGCTGATGGCGCTGTTCCGTTTTCCCGAGCTGCCCGAGGACCTGCTGCCCGATAGCCTTCAACACCAAGCGGCGCCGATTTCGATCATGGTTGCCCAGTATGAAGAGCTCAAGAGCCCCACGGACGTGTGGAACGTGCTGGACAACGAGATGAGGCCGGGCATCGCCCTCACGGTCACCCTGGCCATCGACCCGTACGTGCCCACCGTCACGCCGCTGGTCCTCGTGCGCGAGCTGCACATCGGCCCGTCGCCGGTGCCGGCGGCTCAGAAATTGGAGGCCGGCAGCCAGCCGGATCGTTTCTGGACGGTCGGCGGCACGCTGCGCAGCAAGCAGCCGCTGGACCTGGTCAAGACCCACTTGACGCTTGTCGAACAAGGGCTGGCAGTAGCGCTACAGCCCGATGCCCAAGAAGGGCACGTTGGCCGGTTCGTCATAGGCCGTTTGCGGCCCGGCGACTATACCTTGGAGGTCATAATCGAGGGCCAGCCGCCGCGCCAGCACAAGATCGTGGTCCCGGCGCCCGACTATGACCTCGAAGTATGATGGCTGACAGCTGACAGCTGATAGCTGATGAAAGGAGGGAGAGGAGCGACACACAGAAGCAGTCATGGGAGCAAACAGGTTCGGAAATGTAGCACAGAACAAGGCATATAGAACGCGTACTACACAAAGGAGGTTTAAATGGCGGAATATCTATCACCCGGAGTCTATGTCGAAGAGGTAGACCGCGGGCCCAAGCCGATTGAAGGGGTCGGCACTGCCATGGCTGCCTTTGTCGGCTTTACCGAAAAAGCCGAGTGGCAGCGGATGGTAGACGGCGAGATGGTCACCGAGAACCTGCTCAACAAGCCGCAGCTCATCACCAACTGGAGCCAGTACGTCCAGCGCTTCGGCAGCTTTGTCGAGGGCGCCTACCTGCCCCACGCCGTGTACGGCTATTTCCACAATGGTGGGTCGCGGTGCTACGTCGTCAGCGTCAAGAACATCGGCAAGGCCCAGGCAGCCCTGGTCGGCGCCGACGGCAAGCCCCGCCTGGTCGTCCGGGCCAAGCAGGCCGGCTTTGACGGCCTGCGGCTGCGGGTCAAGGTGGACGTGCCAGAGCTGCCGGCGCCCAAGGCCAAAGGCGCCAAGCCCAAGGAGGGCGAGGCCAAAGAGGGCGAGGAGGCAGCCCCGGCCGAGACCGGCGAGCTTCCACCATTCACCATCACCGTCGAGCGCCAGGGAGTCAGCGGCGCCTGGCAGGTGAAGGAGGTGCTGCCCGAGGTTACCCTGGTCGAAGCGCACGAGAATGGCGCCAAGAGGGTCCAGGTGGCCTACAAGAACAACAAGGCGTCCGAATGGGTCGACCTGATCCCTGAGACGGCCCCGCTGGCCAAAGTGTGGCCGACTGCGCAGCAGCAGTCGCTCAACCTGGAGCAAAAGATGCTGATGCCGGCCACCTCGAAAGAGTTCAAGGGCGAGGTCACCGAGCGCTCGGGCGTCGAGGGCCTGGAGGTCATGGAAGACGTCACTATGCTGGTCGTGCCCGACCTGATGTCGGTGCCGCCCGGCGAAAAACTCAACCTGGACATGGTCAAGGCGGTCCAGACGGCCATGATCGCCCACTGCGAGCGGATGGGCGACCGGGTGGCCATCCTGGACGCACCGCCCAACGCCACGCCGCAGGAGATCAAGGAATGGCGGATGAATACCGCCGGTTACGACTCGAGCTACGCCGCCCTCTACTACCCCTGGATCCAGGTAGACGACCCGATCCAGAACCGGTCGATCCCCATCCCGCCCTCCGGCCACGTTGCCGGCATCTGGGCCAGGAGCGACAACACGCGCGGGGTGCACAAGGCGCCGGCCAATGAGGTGGTGCTGGGCGCCACCGGCCTGGCTTACAACTGCACCAAGGGTGAGCAGGACACGCTCAACCCCAACGGCGTCAACTGCATCCGGGCTTTCCCCGGCCGGGGCATCCGCGTCTGGGGCGCGCGCACCCTGTCCAGCAACCCGTCGTGGCGCTACATCAACGTCCGCCGGCTGTTCAACTATGTCGAAAAGTCGATCGAGCGAGGGACACAGTGGGTGGTCTTTGAGCCCAACGACATGATGCTGTGGGCCCGTGTCCGGCGCGACGCCTCGGCGTTTCTCACCACGGTGTGGAGCGATGGGGCCCTGTTCGGTGCGAGCCCGGCGCAGGCCTACTACGTCAAGTGCGACTCCGAGCTCAACCCGCCCGAGCAGCGTGACCTGGGCCGGCTGTTCATCGAGATCGGCATGGCGCCGGTCAAGCCCGCCGAATTCGTCATCTTCCGCATCAGCCAGTGGGCCGGCGGCGGATAATCCGACGCTGCTGCAATAAGCGTTAGAGCCAACAGATCTAAAACAGTGTGGAGGTAAGATACCATGCCTACTTCAACAGAACAGCCTCTTGTGACCAAGAGGGACAATGCACTCACTCAAGATCCGCTCCTGGGGTTCAACTTTATGCTCCAGCTTGAGGGCGCGATCGCCGGCTACTTTACCGAGTGCGGCGGCATCGGCTCTGAGCACGAGATCGTCGAGCACAAGGTCGTGGACGAAGCGGGCCACGAAGTAGTCCGCAAGATCCCCGGCCGCCTGAAATGGACCGACGTCACCCTCAAGCGCGGCATTACCCAGGACATGCAGATCTGGGAATGGCGCCAGGATGCCGTCAAGGGCGACATGAAGACAGCCCGCAAGAACTGCACCATCACCATGCTCGACCGCATGTACAACGCGGTCGCCATCTGGCACTTTTACAACGCCTGGCCGTCAAAGGTCACCGGCCCCAACCTGAAATCGGACAGCAACGAGTTCGGCGTTGAGGAAGTGACCATCGTCCACGAAGGCATGTGGCGCGAGAAGGTGTAAGAGGCAAATGACAGGCGACGGACCGTAGGGGCGAGAGGTTCTCTGCAAGTGGGAACCTCGCCCCTACGGGATGTCTCAGCATACCCCTGACGGGGGATCGTACAGGAGAAAGAACTATGAGCCTGCAGACCGAATTTGAGTTTACTCTGCCACGAGGATACGTTGACCAGGCCGGCAACCTGCACCGCGACGGCGTGATGCGCCTCGCCACGGCCTTGGACGAGATTGCCCCGCTGCGCGACCTGCGGGTGCGGTCCAACCAGGCCTACCTGGTGATCATCCTGCTGTCGCGGGTAATCGTCCGGCTCGGCAGCCTGTCACAGGTGACCACCGGGGTGATCGAGAACCTTTTTGCCGCCGACCTGGCCTATCTGCAGGCGTTTTACCGCCAGATCAACGAACAGGGCACAAGCAGGATCAGCCTGAGCTGCCCGCAGTGCAACACCGAGTTCGAGCTGGACCTGGCGGAACTGGGGGGGTCGTAGGCTACCCCCTCGACCGCCTGCACGAGGAGGTAGCCTACATCGCCTATCACTTTCACTGGCCGTCCCGGGAGATCCTGAGCCTGGAACACGGCGAGCGGCAGCGATGGGTGGAAGAGATAGCCAAGATCAATCGCAGGCTGAATGAAGGGACCAAAGGGTAACGCGCAAAGCGATAACCAGGCATGAGCGAGACGACAGAGTTGCCGCCGGCGCAAGCCTCTGAAGCGGAAAGCGACGGGGATGAGACGTCGGCAGAGTCTCAAAGTGAAGCGGAGGGGGAGCAGATCGACCTGCAGGCGTTGGCCGAGCGGGTCTACCGGCTTCTAAAAAAGGAAGCGCGGATGGAGCGCGAGCGCCTGGGCTAGCACAAGTGTCACCGGGTTGTGAGGACGAGGAAGGTAAGGAGTTTGGATGGCAGAACGGAAATGGCCAAGCCAGTTCGTGGTAAAAAAAGCGGATGATCCCGACCCGCTTCCTGTCTTCAAGTTCTGGGTCGAGATGAAGAGCATCGTCGTCGCCGAGTTCAAGGAGTGCAGCGGCCTGCGCCTGGAGCGCTCGGTGGAGACGATCGAGGAAGGCGGCGTTAACGACCGGGTGCACCAGTTGCCCGGCCGCAACAAGTATTCCAACATCGTCCTCAAGTATGGCGTCATGCATTCCAACGAGCTGTGGAACTGGTACCAGACAGGTCTGCTCGACGGGCAGGTGAAGCGGATTAGTTTCACGATCCTCCTGCGCGGTGTCAACGGCACCGTCGTAAAGCGCTGGAATGTTGACGACGCCTTTCCTGTCAAGTGGGAAGGTCCGTCGCTGAATGTGGAGGGCAACCAGGTTGCGGTCGAGACCCTGGAGATTGCCCACCACGGATTGAAGCTGAGTGAGTAACAGCATGGAACCCAGCAAGAGCGACGCGCCGGCACAGGCGTCCGGCTCACCCAGGCCCGAGCGGGACCGCTTTGCCCAGATCGGCGATTGGGCGCAATCGCTGCTGGACAGGGCCAATCGGGCCGGGCCGGCGCTGTCGACCTGGGTTCAGCGCCTGATAGAGACCGGCGCCGGCCGGCGGCAGATGGCGTTGTCTGAGCGACATACAAGCGCCATGCTGGACTCTGTGGACCGCAAGGTCGAAGGCAGCCGAGTATGGCGGCCGGATGTCGGATCGGTCGCGCCGGAAACCTTTGAGCGCTTTGCCGGCGAGATCGTCCAGCGCCACCCGACCTTTGATCGTATCACCGACAAGTACGTGGCCCGCTCGCCGGAAGAGGGTGCTGAGGAAGGCGCGGGCAAGCCCGAGTTCGTCCTGGCGCCGGTGGGCGGAGCGGCGCCGAGCGTCCAATCGACCCCCCTATCAGACGATGGGATAGAGTTTTCATCAATTGCAGAGCACCCCGAGCTATCGCCTGCCTGGCCGGAAACCGGGTTTGTTCCAACGTTCGAGGCGCCGGCGCCGGGGCCATCGCAGCCACCGCCATGGCAGCAGCCCAAGGCCGTGCAGCGCAAGCCGGGCGTCCGTCCCCAGTCGCGCGTCGAGGAGATAACTCCCGGCGGCAGGACGCCAACGGAAACGGCCGCGGCAAAACACCCCGAGACGCGTGAGGAGGCCAGCGCCGGCGAGACGAAACCTGCACCGCAGCCCGCTCCACCGGCCGTCCAGCGCCGGGTGGAGGAGCAGCCGCCCGCACCACCCCCGGAAGAGGCCAAGCCATCGGCTAGCCGGGAAGCGCTTGTGCCGCATGCGACCGAAGGGAGTGGCGGCCCGACCGCCCGGCCCAAACCGCCAGCCATCCAACGGCGGATAGAGGAACAGACACCCGCACCATCACCGGAAGAACCAACGCCGTCGGCCAGCCAGGAAATTCCTGTGCCGCATGCGACCGAAGGGAGTGGCGACCCGACCGCCCAACCTGCTGCACCGACCGTGCGGCGTTGGGTGGAAGAGCTGCCCCCTGCCCCATCACCGGAAGAAGCGGCCCCACCGGCCCGGCCCACACCGCCAACCGTCCAGCGCCGGATAGAGGAACAGACACCCCCACCACCACCGGAAGACACGGCGCCGTCGGCTCATTGGCAAGCGCCCGTGCCGCACCTGACTGTCCGGCCCACCCCGCCAACCGTCCAGCGTCAGGCGGAGGAACAGCCGCCTGCGCCATCGTCGGAAGAGGCAACGCCGCCGGCTCATTGGCAAGCGCCTGCACCGCATGTTCCAAGCAGTCCGCCGGCCCGACCCATGCGGCCAACCGTCCAGCGCTGGATAGAGAAACAGCCATCCGCGCCGCCACCAAAAGGGGCAGCGCCGCCGGTCAGCCAAGAAGTTCCTGTGTCGCATGTTTCTGGCGACCTTCTGACCAGGCCCTCCGCGCCGACCGTCCAACGCTGGGTGGAGGAACAGCCATCCGCACCACCATCGAAAGAGGCAGTACCACCGGTCAGTCCAGAGGCGCCTGTGCCGCATGTTTCTGGCGGCCCTGTGCCGCATGTTTCTGGCGGCCCGCCTGTGCGGCCCGCCGCACCGACCGTCCAACGACGGGTGGAGGAACAGCCGCCCGAGACACTGCCAGAAGAAGCAGCACCGCCGGTCAGCCACGAGCCTGCGTCCGCGCGGCCCGCCGCGCCGACCGTCCAACGCCGGGTAGAGGAACTGCCGCCCGAGACACTGCCGGAAGAAGCAGCACCGCCGGTCGGCCGCGAGCCTGCACCGGCGCGGCCCGCCGCACCGACCATCCAACGCCGGGTAGAGGAACAGCCGCCCGAGACACTGCCGGAAGAAGCAACACCGCCGGTCGGCCGCGAGCCTGCGCCTGCACGGCCCGCCGCACCGACCGTCCAACGCCGGGTGGAGGAACTGCCACCCGAGACACTGCCGGAAGAAGCAAGAGCGCCGGTCAGCCGCGAGCCTGCGCCCGCGCGGCCTGCCGCACCGACCGTCCAGCGCCGGGTAGAGGAACAGCCGCCCGAGACACTGCCGGAAGAAGCAAGAGCGCCGGTCAGCCGCGAGCCTGCGCCTGCACGGCAGTGTCTCGGGCGGCTGTTCCTCTATCCGGCGTTGGACGGTCGGTGCGGCGGGCCGTGCAGGCGCAGGCTCGCGGCT
>DAOUGI010000024.1:0-14492 GCA_034429215.1 Anaerolineae bacterium
GGCGAAGAAACGACGCCTGCCGTCGAGGTGGAAGCCGTGCCACCGGAGGTTGAGATCCCGGTCGTGGAGCTGCCGTCACTGGAACTTGCCGTGCCGGTTGAGGAGGCGGTAGCCGCCGAGGTGCCGGATTGGCTGAAGGAGCTTGGCATGGCCGAGGTCGAGGCGCCGGCCGTGGCGGAGGTCGAGGTCCCGGTCGTGGAGCTGCCGCCGCTGGAGGTTGAAGCGCCGGTCGAGGAGGCGGTGACCGCAAAGGGCGCCGAAGAGGTCCCCGAATGGCTGCGCGAGCTGGGGGTGCCCGGCGCTGAAGAGCCTCTGCCGCCGCCTGTCGTGTTGGAAGAGATAACCGGCGCCGAGGTCGAGTTACCGGCCGCGCCGGCGATGGAGGTGCCCGAGTGGCTGCGTGAATTGGAAGTGCCCGGTGCTGAACAGGTTCCGCCGCCGGTTGGGCTGCCGGTCGAGGAGCTTGTGCCGGCCGTGGTGCTCGAAGCCGCTCCGGAGGTTGTGCTTTCCATCGAGGAGGCCGTGCCGGAGATGGAATCGCCCGCCGTGGAGGTGACTCTGCCGCCGGTTGAGGAGCTTGTGCCGGGAGCGGTGATCGAAGCCGCTCCGGAGGTTGTGCTTTCCATCGAGGAGGCCGTGCCGGAGATGGAAGCGCCCGCCGTGGAGGTGACTCTGCCGCCGGTTGAGGAGCTTGTGCCGGGAGCGGTGATCGAGGCCGCTCCGGAGGTTGTGCTGCCTGTGGAGGAGTCTGCCCCGTCAGGGCAGTTGGACGATCTGCTGAAGCAAGCCAAGGCACGGCCGCGCGACTATCAGCTTCAGTTGGAGCTGGCCCGTCTCTATGGCGGCCGGCATGATTGGAATGCGGCGCTCAAGTACTATGAAAAGCTGATCGCGTCTCGCCGGCTCGTGCCTGCGGTTATAGACGACCTGCAGCCACTGACCGGAACGGACGTCGATCCCGTGCGCCTGTATCAGTTGCTGGGCGATGCCTACATGCACGAGGATCGCCTGGACGAGGCGCTGAGCATGTACCGGCTGGCCCGCCAGGCCTTGGCACGCTAGACAAGTCAGGAGAAGGCATGGAACGCACACTCATCATTCTCAAGCCCGATGCAGTACAACGGGGGCTGATCGGCCCTATCATCGCCCGCCTGGAGCAGCGCGGCCTAAGGTTCGCTGCTATGAAGCTGATGCAGATCAGTCCTGACCTGGCTGCCCGCCACTATGCAGTCCACAAGGGCAAGCCTTTCTACGAAGGACTGGTCCAGTTCATCACCAGCGGCCCAGTCGTAGTGGCCGTCATCGAGGGCAAGGACGCCATCAACATCGTGCGCAAGACGCTGGGCGCAACCAGCCCGGCCAGCGCCGAGCCGGGCACGATCCGGGCCGACTTTGGCCTGGAGATTGGCCGCAACCTGGTCCATGGCTCGGACGGACCCGACACGGCGGCCTACGAGATCCCCCTCTTTTTTGCCGAGGATGAGATCCTGACTTACGAGCGGGCCATAGATCGTTGGATCCACGAATAGACAGATCTATTATACCGTGGTATGTGCCAGAGGGGCCTGATCATTCAGGCCCCTCTTGTGTGCAGCTCCTGACAAATGTCATAGACAATTGCCTTCCCTTGGAGTAGAATAGGAACCATGCGAGATCTGGAAACCTGGTTGAACGAGATGAGCGCCCGCCCGCTGCCGGGGGGCGTGGCGGCGGCCGCGGTAGCTGCGGCGATGGGCGCCGCGCTGATTGCCAAGGCGCTGCGCGTCACGCTCAACCGCCAGCAGCTCGGGGCCGGTGAGCGGACCGGACTGGAAGAGACCTTTAGCCTGACTCAGACCCAGCAGGGGGCGCTGTACCAGCAGGCTGACGCTGACGTCGAGGCTTACCGGGCCGTTCTGGATACCCGTTCCCTGGCCGCAAACGATCCGGCCCGGCGCCGGGCCTGGGAGTCGGCCACCGAGGTGCCGGTCACCGTCGCCGAAACCTGTCGCCTGCTGCTGGACAGGCTGCCCGGCGTGGTGCCCCAGTGTTGGAGCGGGGTGTGTGTCGATTTCGAGATCGGCAGCCAACTGCTCCGGGCGGGGATGCAGGCCGGGGTTCTGGCGGCTGAGGCCAACCTGAGCCTGGGGGGTGCGGCGATCGACGGCGGTCCATTCCGGGTCCGCATAGAAACGCTGTCGCAAGCAGATGGAATAGACAAAGGAGGCAGTGACGATGAGCGGTTGTCCGGGTGCGATTGTCTTCAAGGAAGCCAAGCCTGAGTATATGGATTGTCCCCACTGCGGGAAAGAGATGGAGATGTGGTCTGACGAGCCGCTGGCCCGCTGCCCACACTGTCGGTTGTGGGTCAACAAGGAGCGGGGCGCGTCGTGCATCGACTGGTGCAAGTTCGCTGCCGAATGTGTCGGCCTGGAGGCTTACGAGCGGCTGAGAAAAGACCGCCCGCCAGAGGAGCAGATCGGTGACCCGGATGCCGTTTTACGACGCGCTGGCGTCTGATTACGATCGCTTTGTGAACTGGGAAGGCCGGCTGGCCCACGAGCTGCCTTTCCTGGAGCGCCTGTTCGCCGACCATGACGTGAGGCGCGTGCTGGATGCCGCGTGCGGCACCGGTCACCACGCCATCGCCCTGGCCAAGCGGGGCTACCAGATGGTGGGAGCCGACCTGAGCGCGGCCATGGTCGAGCAGGCGCGGCGAAACGCCGCCGTCGCCGGCGCGGAGGTGAGGTTTGCCGTGGCCGGGTTTGGCGGCCTGGCAGCGATTGGCGAGACCTTTGACGCCGTGCTGTGCCTGGGCAACTCGCTGCCCCACCTGCTGACCGAGAAGGCGCTGGCCGAAGCGCTGGCCGACTTTGCCACTGTGCTCCATCCCGGCGGTCTGGTGGTGATCCAGAACCGCAATTTTGACCGGGTATGGCGCCAGCGGGAGCGTTTCATGGGGCCCCAATCGTGCCACGAGGGCGAGCGGGAGTGGGTTTTCGTCCGCTTTTACGATTTCCACGAGGCGACGGTCACTTTTAATATGATCCGCCTGCGGCGGGATGGTGAAACCTGGATCCAGGATGTCGAGGCGACCGAGCTGCGCCCCATCTTTCGTGCCGAGCTGGCCGACGCGCTACAAACTGCCGGATTCTTTCAGGCCGCCTTTCACGGCAGCTACGACGGCTCGACCTTTGACCCGGCCAACAGCAGCGACCTGATCGCCGTAGCCCAAAAGTAGACACCGGTTGTTCAAGAAGAACGACGGCCCTGGCAATCGCCAGGACCGTCGTTCTTGGTTATGCGGGCAACTATTTGAGCGAGATCATCGGCAGTTGAGCCAAGTCGTCAGGACCAAGGGTGCTGACATCCTCCGCCTGTGACGCCGGATAGGTGCCCAATGCCTCCTCCTGGGCCGGCGAAGCGCCGTCAGGGTAGGCCACGTCGATGATGCGGGTGTGGTTCCTATCGGCCGGAGCCCCACCAAAACGCCACTGCTGCGCCGCTGCTTCTACGTCCCGAATCCGCCAGACGCCGCTGGCGGGGTAGCCTTCCTGGCTCATTACGACGGCCAGGTAGCCCCACGAGGCCGGATCGAGGGCAGCCACGTCGACGCCCAGGCTGTCGGCCAACACCTTCTTGGCCATGCGGATGGTGATCCGGTTCTGGCCGGGATCGCTCACGATGTTGAGCGTGCTGGTGTCACCGATCTGGGCCGGCTCAAGCGCGCCGGCCGGCGGCGGGCCATAGAGGCCCGGCGTCCAGCCCTCGGCCCAGACGGCAAAATCCCAGGCGTCGGCTTCAGGCACTGCGGCGTTGCGGCCCGGCAAAAGCTTCCGGGCGCCGCCCTCGGCGGCGTTGATGTAGACGTCCAAGGTGTGGATGCCCATGCCGTTGCCCGCTCCCCAGCCGTTGTTCAGCGGGCCGTCGAAGGTAAAGCGGAAGATCAGGTTGTTGTCATCTTCGGCCACCATGAACTCGACCAGGTCAAAGGCACCGGAGCCAAAAACCGCATCGGTGGGATAGGTGTAGCTGCCGGGACCGTGGTCGTCGCCCTTGGGGTCGACCACGGTCAGGAGGGGCTTGGTCAGCCCCAGGTCGGGGACGACGATCTCGGCGGGGCCGCCGCTCGGTGCGACCTGCATATCGCGCTGCTCGCCCTCGCTGACTATTGTGCGCAGCTTGAGGGCGTCGCCGGCGTCCGGCTTGCCAAAGTCGGCGTAGGGCAGGGCCACTTCCAGCGTCATGCCCGAAACGCCGATGGGCAGGCCGGCGGTTGCTTCGACATAGGCGCCGCTGCCGTCCACGGTGTAGTAGGTGGCCGACCCGCCCTGGATCACGACCTCGAGCAGCGCGTTGGCGCCAAAGCCCAACAACGTGTCCCCGCTGTTTTTGACTGCGACGCGGCTGAACGGCTGCTCGCTGCCGCCGCCCGGCTTGGTCAGGTAAAAGCCTACGCGCGTGTCGGCACCGATGTCGGCCCACGGGCGGCGGGCATCAAGGCGCAGAAAGAGGGTGTCCTTGGCAAAGCCGTACCAGAGCTGGCTGACCACCTGCTCCGGCGTGGCCTGGACGCCGCCTTCCTCCATGTAGTAGCCGGCCCCATCCCACTCGCCGTCGGCGGCGGTGCCGTCGATGGTCGGGGTAATGATGCCTGTCGCGCCCGCCGAGGGCGGCTGGGCCGTCTGCGGGATGACCGGCACTTTGAGGAAGGTGGGCACCGGCTCGCCCAGCAGCTCGTAGACGCGTTGGAGCGTCAGCCGAAATTGGAGATCAAAGCTAGAGTCGTCGCCGCTGTTCTGGTCGGCGCCATACCACCAGAACCAGTCGCTGCCTTCGGCGGTATAGATGGCATCCATGACCTTGGCCAGGGTCTCTTCGTCCAGGTTGACTTTCTTTTTCTCGACGTGGTCGCGCACCTTGCCCAGGTATTCCCAGGCCCGGTTCTCCTCGTCCTCGCCGATCCAGGTCAGGTAATCGGGGCTGACCCAGCTACCGGCCCACAGCTCCTCGATCTTTTGCTGGTCGGGAAATTGGGCCAGGTAGGCGCCAGGGGTGATGGTTTGGATGGTGCCTTTTTTCTGCTCCTCTTCCAGCATCTGGTACAGGCTGTTGAGGAATTCTTTGCCGTCGTTGGCATAGTGCTCCCAGGCGTTTTCGCCGTCCAGGATGACGCTCACCAGGTGAGGGCCGGTCGCGCCGGTTTTTTCCAACTGGCTGCGGATGGCCAGGACGCGGTTGACAAAGTCCTGGGCGGCTGCCGTCCCGCTGGTGCCGCTGTAGGTAAAGCCGACCTTGTCGCTGATCGTCTTGTCGCGAAAGATGATGTACATCTGGTTGTCGCGACCGCTGACGATGTAGGGCCGGTACAGGGCATCGGCGTCCTGGACGAGCCCCTGGCCGTCGCGCCCAAAGCTGACCTCGCCCAGGCTGCGGGCCAGTACCTCTTCGTCACTTGCCATCCACTGCAGCCCGGCCTTGGCCACCATGTTGACGATCCCCTGGGCCACCGAGCCTTCGGCCGGCCACATGCCCACCGGCGGTTTGCCGAATAGCTCGGTATAGAACTCGACGCCCATCTCCACCTGCGCCACGGCGTCAAAGCCACGCGCATAGCGTGGTGGAAGCTTGATGTCGGGGACGGCAGAGCTTGCCAGGTTGGAATCTACCAATAGCGGCAGGATCGGGTGGAAGAAGGGGGTCATGGTCACTTCGATGCGGCCCTCGTCCTGTAGCTGTTTGTGCAGCGGGATCACCTCGGCCACCAGGCGGGCGTGCTCGCCCAGGACGATGGCTTTGTCTTCTTCGGCAAAGCTCTGCCCCTTGGCCACCAGGCCGGCCAGCGGCTCTTCAGCCAGCCAGTCAGGGTCGGTCCAGGCCAGGTTAAAGAAGACCTGCAGATCGAGCCACGTTTGGGTGTCCCAATTGGCGCTGTTGTCGCGGTCGTTGGCGATCTGCTGGTAGCGGGGGAAGCGGGCGATGATCTTGGAGTTGGTGTCAAAGAAGCGGGCTTGGATGAACGCCTTCTGCTCGCCGGTCAGATCGGCGGCCGGGATTTCGGTGTGCACCTGATACAGGTCCTTGGCGTCGGCCGCCAGGTCCTGAAGCTGCCGCAGCAGGGAGGGGGTCAGGTTGAAGGTAGCCCGGATGTTGGGGTACTTTTCCAGGATGGCGGCCATGTCCACATAGTCCTTGGCGGCGTGGACCCGCACCCATGGTTTTTGATAGATACCTGTCGCCGGGTCCTTGAAATAGATCGGCTGGTGCTGGTGCCAGATGATCGACAGGTAGAGCGGATTTTCCGCCGGAGCTGTCGTCGGCTCGGCTGTGTCCACAGCCGTCGACGTGGCGGCCGGTTTGGCCGTGGGTTGGGCGGTCGGCGAAACGGCCGTGACCGTGGGCGGAACCGGCTGCGGGGTGGGTGTCGCTTCCGGCGTGCCGCAGGCGGCCAGCAGACCGACGATCCACACGATAACCAGTAGTAGGGACCAACGTTTTGTCATCATTTTTCTCCTCGCTTGAAAATGAAATTCCCCCTCACCCTACCTTCTCCTCCAGGGGAGATGGACTGAACAGCAGTCTCTCCCAGAGGATCGGGGTGGTGGCGATTTACTGTTCGGCGCGGTAGATATCCACGCCGGCAGTGCGGGTGCCGACCCACCACCTTCCTTCGGCATCCTGGGCCATGGCCATCGGCTCGGCGCCAGAAAAGCCAGACCAGCTTTCGTAAACTTGCCATGTCTGGCCGTCAAACTCAGCCAGCACACCACCTACCTCGGCCGGTCGGGCTACGCCAACCCACATGACGCCCGGCTTGACCTCGGCGATGACGTTCACGGTGTTGAATGGGATGTCCGAGTTGCTGGTGCGGTAGAATGTCCAGGCTGTGCCGTCCCACCGGCCAAGCCCGCCGCCTGCCGTCCCGGCCCACAGCCGGCCGGTGGAGTCGAACGCCAGCTCGGCCACACCGCTCCAGGCTGGATCAAACGCTTCCGGGAAGCTTGTCCACTCGCCGGTAGCGGTGTCAAAGCGGCTGACGCCCGCGCCGGTGCCGAACCACACCCGATCGCCTCCGGAGCTGGGCTCGACGGCCAGCGCCAGCACCCGGTCGCCGGGCAGGCCAGAGGTCGCAGCGGTCAGGGGGGTCCATGACCGGCCGTCCAGGACCGCAGCGCCCGTTTCGGTGCCCACCCACAGGCGGCCGTCACTTCCCACCGCCAGGGCGTACACTAAATCGCCCAGCAGCCCCAGATCGCCGGCCCGATAGGTCTGCCACTCGGAGCCGTCGTATGAGCTGAGGCCCTGTTCTGTGCCGAACCAGAGGCGGCCGGCCTGGTCGCGGACAACGGCCCGCACGCTGTTGTGGGCCAGGGATGAGTTTTCAGTGGTGAAGAGGGTCCAATAATCCGGCAGGTCAGTAGCTGCCGGCGGCGACCAAAAGGCCACCCCGTGGTCGGTGGCCAGGACCATCTCGTCGTCCGGTACGGCCACCATGTCGTATACGGTGTTGCTGGGCAGCAGCGTGCTGCTGCTGGTGAAATGGGACCAGTTGATCCGTCCCATTGTCAGTTCCAGGGTAGTGGATGTATAGGCAACGGCGATTACCACGGCGAGCAGGCCGGAGAGGATCCAGAAAGACCGCGGCGGGCTGGGGACCATCTGCCGGAACCAGTCCCAGTAGGTCTCTTGCTCCTGGAGCCAGCGGAAGGCGTGGGTCAGCGTCGATGATGCGGCCAGACACAGTGCGGGGGTCAGGATCAGGGTATACTGAGGCCATTTGGTGGGCCACAGAAGCAGGAAGAGCAGACTGGTGGCGATCCAGACTACCACCCAGCGGCGCTCGCGCCATTCCCAATAGAGGCCGACCAGGGCCAAAAGAAAGATCGCCCCATCGATGCCGGGGTAGAAAAACACGTCGGGGTGCCAGGTGGAGGGTGAGGAGCGGGAGATCCAGGAGAGCGGTTGGTACCAGGGCAGCCCGGCCAGCTCGACGTCGGTGCCTTGGGAGTAGCCAACATGGAAGAACAGCGAATTGTACAGGCGGGTGACCGGCTCGTGCCACAGGGTGGGGTTGAGCAGCCAGAAAGTGGCGACCGAGACGGCAAAGTAAAGCAGTAGATGGTACCACTTGACGTGCTTGACAAAGAAGGCGAGGTAGAGGACAACAAACACGACTGGCAGATAGGTGAACTTGCCCGCTGCCGTGACACCCAAGGCGAGTGCGGACAGCCAAAACCAAGCGTCGGGCAACTGGCGACTGCGCTCCATGCCGGCCGGTCGGGAGCGAACGAGGGCCAACACGGCGCCCAGCGAGGCCAGATGGGGCAGCGCCTCCAGGTAGGCCTGGCCGGTGTACTTGACGGCCATCGTATGCACGGCCAGCAGACCCCCGGCCAGGGGATTGAACAGGGCCAGCACCAGGACCGCCAGGGTGCCCAATACGGCGGAAAGCGCGCGAGTCATGTACAGTCCAATCGCCCAGGTGGTATTCTGTCCGGAGACCAGCACTACCAAGCCATAGAGCAGCTTGACCAGGGCGGGGTGTTCCCGATTGGCGGTATAGTCGACCACGCCGTTCCAATCGCCGGTCCTCAACGCCCTGGCATACTCAAACCCGGCTCGCAGGTAGACCGGCTCGTCATAATCCAGGGGCAACCGCAGGAATGCCCAGCCCCGCAGCAGCGCCGCGACAAATACAATGCCGATCAGCGCCAAAAGCCAGGTGCGGTTGCTCTTTCTGGCAGTCGTGGTCATTTACGCTCTCGGATCAGCGCCTTGTAGTAGGCCAAAAGCTCGTGGTCCTGCTCGGCGCCCCAGGCCATCGGCGTGCGGCTGAAGTGCAGGCCCATGCCCTCTCGGGTGGAGCGGGTCTGGCTGAGCCCGACCTCGGTGCCGTAGTAGATGATGGGCGGGCCGGGCAGCCGCATCTGGACGGCTGCGGCGCGGCGCAGCGCCTCTTTATTGCCGCCGGCCAGGTAGAGGAAACGGTCCATGTCGTGGTTGTCGATGAAGGTAGGCATCAGAAAGCTGCCCGAAAAATAGGCCGCGTGGCGGCTCAGGAAGCGTTCCAGGTGGCCTTCAGTCCACCGGCCCAGGGCGAAGGTGCGGCGCAGCGCATCGCCGGCGTAAAAATCGAGGCAGCCGTCGAGCCGGCCGGCATAGGTGCGCTGGACCGCCGGGGCGTCTACTATCTCTCCGAAGCAGTAGCAGTCGGGCTTTTCTGCCTTGCAGGCGGTCCAGAAATCGGTCCAAAAGTCGGGCCCAGGCCCGTTGGCATAGTCCAGGCGGTAACCGTCTACGTCGAATTCGCGCAGCCAGTAGCGGGCGGTGTCGATCATCCAGGCGCGGGCCGCGGGGTTGGCCAGGTTCAACTGGGGCATGGATTGGACGCCGAAAAAGGAGCAATAGCCGATCTCCGATTCGTTGAAAGTGAACCAGGAACAATAGGGGCTGGCCGGGTTGGAGCAGGCCTCCAAAAAGATGGGATGTTCGTTAGAGATATGGTTGCAGACCAGGTCGAGCAAAATCCGGATGCCTCTGGCGTGGGCCTGCTTGACCAGGGCGCGCAAAGCCTCGTTTCCACCCAGGCGCGGCTCGACGTGCATGAGATCGGTGGCGTCGTAGCCGTGGTGGGATGGGCTGGGAAAGATCGGGCTGAGCCACAGGCAATCGGCGCCCAGCTCGGCTACATAGTCTAGCTTTTCGGCCACGCCCCACAGGGTGCCCCCGCAAAAGCCTTGCAGATCGGTGGTCTGTAGCCAGTCGCGCCCGCCGCCGGGGTAGAAACGGTCGACAAAGACCTGGTAGATGACTGACTGCCTGGCCCAGGCCGGCGGCGCCAGGCGATCGACGCTCAGGGCGAAGGTGTGGCGCTGCGCCGGGTCGCCCGGCGGCACGGTGGGCAAGGGCTCCTGGCGGAAAAAGGCGCTGGCGGCCTGCTCGGCGGTGGCCTGGACGTCGGGCCAGTCGGCAAAGGTCTCGGGACCTTGGCCGGACCAGGCGCCGATCTGATAGCGCACGACGGTGCCCTCCGGTTGGGCCGGCAGGGCGCCCTGCCAGGTGGCGACATAGCCCCACACCAGGGTGTCCCAGACGATCCCGGTGCGCTCCAGGGACAGGACGTGGCCGTTGTGAGCCACGCCACAGGCCCCGTGCGGCTGTGTGCCGTCGAGGGTATAGTAACAGGCGACGTGCTCGGCGTCGAGGTCAGGGCCGGCACGCACGGTCAAGGCCACCGGCTCGCCGGGCAGTGGGTCGCGCGGGCTGAGGTCGTGGCCATGCTGCAGGCCGCGCCGGGCTGCGCGGTGGTGCACCAGTTTCAGCTCGTCGGTGGCAAGGGTGCCAAAGATGAATTCTTCCATGCTAGCCTGCTCGTCCTTCTAATAGAAACTGCACTGGGATGTGCACCCGTTCACGCCAGGCCCTTTCCGAATGGCCGGCGCCGGGGAATTTGACCGTCCTCCAGTCGATCCTCTCTCTGTAGCCGGCCGCCCTCATGACGGCGTCGGCCTGGGTCTGGTACGGCTCATAGGGCGCATCCACGTCCTCGGTGCCATAGTCAAAGTAGAGTCTGTGCCGGCCCGGGGGCGGCAGGGCCCGGGCCAGGTAAGCCAGCAGCGCCTCGCCGGCGGCCGGCCAGTGTGTGGACAGGCAGGCGGCTCCGCCGAACGTTTCCGGGTATTCACACAGTGCGTATAGGGAAATGAGAGCACCCATGCTCGATCCCATCACCACCGTGTTCTCCGGCCCGGGCAGGGTCCGGTACTCGCTGTCGACGAACGGTTTCACCTCTTCGACCATGAGCCGCAGGTAGCGATCGGAGATCACCTCGCCTTCCTGGTGTTCGACCAACGCTTTCCTCAAATTCGCGGCCTCTGGCATGTCCACGGCTTTCTGTGGCATATATTCATGCCAGCGTTTCTCTGTGTTCCAGATGCCGACCACGATCGCTCCCCGGATGGCGCCCGCCTGAGAGAGGCGGACGATTGCTTCTCTGATGCCCCAATCCACGCCGGCATAAGCCTTCTGCGGGTCGAACAGGTTCTGCCCGTCGTGCATGTAAATTACCGCCAAGCGGTGGGTTCTCTGTGCGGTATAGCCTGGCGGCAGCCAGACATCGACAGGTCGAGCGTCGACGAACCTGGAGGCGAACGATGGGTGATGGTGCAGGGTTCCAAGCGGACTCGAGGCCAGAGGTTTCACTCAAGGCTCCATACTAGTGTAGGGCAAGCGGCCGGCTTGCCCTACACTGATGTCACGACGCAACGCCTCTGGCTGAGCCAGGGTAGATCGAATCTTCACGGCGAACCTGGAAACGGCTAACCCTTGACGCCTCCGACGGTGAGACCGGCTTCCATGTAGCGCTGGAGCCAGAGAAAGACCAGGACGATGGGGATGATGACCATCACTGCCCCGGCGGCGAACCGGCCCCACGGGATGTTTACCTCGGCCGCCATCTGGTACATGCCGACCATGACCGTCTTGGCCGAGTCGGGGGCGGGGATGAGGAGGTTGGCCAGGAAGAACTCGCCCCAGCCGGCCATGAAGCCAAAGAGGGCGGTGATGGCCAGGGCCGGGCGGGCCAAGGGCAGGGCGATGTGCACGAACGATTGGACCGGCCCGCAGCCATCGATCATGCCCGCCTCTTCCAGGTCGATCGGGATCGTGTCAAAGAAGCCTTTGAGCATCCATGTGGCAAAGACGAGCTGGCCGGCCATGTAGGCGAGGACCAGGCCGTAAATGCTCCCGTACATCCCCAGGGCAGTCAGGATCTGGGCAATCGGGACCAGGGCCAGGATGCCCGGAAACGCCTGGATGGCCAGGAAGAGGATCAGCCCGGCCTCACGGCCGCGGAATTTGAACCGGGAAAAGGCAAACGCTCCCGAAGTGCCGAGTGACACCGAAGCGATGGAGGTCAGCACCGCCACGACGAGGCTGTTCTTGATCCAGGTGAGAAAGAAGCTGTCGCGGAGCAGGGTCTGATAGTTGTCCCATGTCCACTGTGTGGGCACAAACATGCCCCCCAAGTTGAAGGTGTAGAGGCGATCGCCCGGCCGCCCAGAAGCCAATATCGCGAACCAGATCGGATAGAGGGCAAGCAGGGTCATCAATCCAAGAGCGATATACATAACGACCTTGGTGCCAGTCCTGGGTGATCGGTTCATTCGTAGGCTCCTTTCGTGATCTTGGTGATCCGCAGGCTATACAACGTGGCGGCAAACAGGAAGATAAACAGGATCACGGCGAACGCCCCCATGCGGCCATAGGCCTTGGTTTGAAAGATCTGTTTGTAGGCGTGGACCATTACGAATTCCGTGGCGCCTGGCTTGCCGGCCCCGGCGGTCGGCCCTCCTTGCGTCAGCGCCCAGATGATGGCGTCGATCTTGTAGGTGGTCAGAGAGCTGAGGACGATGATCGGCAGTGCGACGGGCCGCAGCAGGGGCAGCGTGATGTTGATCAACTGTTTCCACCAGCTCGCGCCATCCACGTCGGCCGCCTCGTACAGGTCCTGAGGAATGCCCTGGAGGCCACCCAGGAGGGTGACCATAAAGAAGGGATAGGTATACCACACCTGGACGAGGACGACGATGAACCAGGCCCATCCTGACTTGGTGAGGTAGGCCGGACCCTGAAAGTCGCCCAAGATCGCCTCCAGGATCTGGTTGATCGTTCCCTGTTGGCGGAAGAAGAACTGCCAGATCAGGGTCATCATGATCGCCACTGTCGAGGCAGCCCATGGGACGATCAATGCCACCCGGAAGAAGGTCACCCCCCGCAGGAACTTGTTATTCAAGATCAGGGCCATGGTCAGGCCCAGAACGAACAGGATCGGCATGCAGATGACGACGTATAGGATGGTCCGCACATTGACCATGATAAAGTCGCCCGAGTCGAGGAGCATCTGGTACTGGTCCGGCACGTTCACCAGAAAGCCCAGCACCAGGGTCCCGACGAGGCCGATGAGCCAGACCACACCCGGCGAGATGGGGCGGATCAGCTTGCGGTCAAGGTAACGGTTCACGCCCCAGGCGATGATGAGAGGCAGGAGCGCGATCAGGACAAAGAGGATGGCGATGAGCGCGTCCTTCGAAAAGAACCCGCCCAATAGGTCGGTGTAGTTCTTGATTGCCGGGTCGTTAAAGGTGTAGGGGGTGGCCATCCCAGTGGGCGGCTTGCCCAGCCAGCAGGCCGGATCCATGAGTTTCCAGACCGTCGCAGTACAATCGGGATTCGGATGGTACTGCCCTCTGTTCGTGAAGGAGACAAAGACGTTAAGCAGCAGGGGATAGAGGCTAAAGACGGCGATGCCGAGCAGAGTCGGGGCAACGAATGCCAGAATGGTCAACGCCAGACGGCGTCCCGACCAACCAACCATACTGCACCTCCTTTGGTAGCAATCGGCTAGAGAGCGGGGAGAGGCTTGCCTCTCCCCGCTCGTGGTGGGACTATTTCATGTCCGCGATGGCTTTTTCGATAGCCGCTTGGGCGGCAGCTAGGGCCTCTTCGGGCGTCTGGGCACCGGTCCAGATAGCGGTGGTGGCGTCACCCACGGGTCCCCACTGCGCTCCGGCATAGGGGGTGTTGGCCATGGGCACACCCAGGTTCAGCGACGCGCCAAAGCCGGCCAGGGTGGCCAAAGCCTTGACGGCCGGATCGTTCAGTGCGGCGGTCGAGGCCGGGATCGTCTTGTTGGTGGCGGCGATCTTGGCCTGCACCGCGCCGCTGGTAAAGTACTTCATGATGTCGATGGCGACGACTTCATTGCCGCGGTCAACGGCGTTCTTGCTCAGCAGCAGGGCCTTGATGCCGACGAACGGCTTGCCCATGGGGATGATCCCATAGTCGATGCCGGCCGCTTCCAGGTCGGCGATGGCCCACGGGCCGGTCCACCATGAACCGGCGGTGCCCTCGACGACGGCGGCCTTGCAGATGTCGTGGCTGGTCTCAGCGGGAGCGACCTTGCTGAACTCGACCATCCACGTGCCGGCAGCCAGGGCTTCAGGGGTGTTGAGGTAGGCTACGCCCTGGTCGTCGACATACTCGGGCACGCCATGGCCAAAGTAGATCGGGGCGACGTGGTAAGCGTCGGCGTTGCCCAGGCCTTGGTTGCAGATCAGGTACTTGCCGGTGGCGGTGTTGAACGCCTGGGCCTTGGCCAGCAGGTCGGCAAAGTCCATCGGGTCGGTGGGCAGGTATTCATCGGTCACCAGCGCCTTGTTGTAGACAAGGGCGATGCCTTCCTGGCTCTCGGGCAGGCCCCAGATCATGTCCTGCCACACCACACCCCGAACCGCAGCCGGCTCGTAGGTCTTGTCGAGGAAGGCCTTGTCGATGCCATAGTCGTTGAGGGCGACGATGTTGCCGGCCAGGGCCTGAGTGCCGATCTGGTCGTTGGCCCAGCCGATGATGTCAGGGCCTTCGCCGGCCGGGATGGCCACGCTCAGGGCGTTCGAGGTGTCTTCCGGCTTGGACAGGTCGATGGTCACGTTGGGATGCAGGGCCGTATAGTCCTT
>DAOUGI010000025.1:0-32186 GCA_034429215.1 Anaerolineae bacterium
TTGACGGTGATGCCGGTGGCATCCTGGAAGGCCTTCATCGACTCGGCAAAGCGGACGTCGTCGGGGTTGGTGAAGGGGCCGTCGACGGTGACCGTCGTGCCCTTGTACGCGCCGGTGAGCGCCTTTTCCAGCTCACCCCCCGGCATGACGGCAAAACCAACTTCAGGCGCCGGTTCGGTTGCGGTGGTCGGCTCAACTGCCACAGTCGGCTCAACTGCCACGGTCGGCTCAACCGCCTCTGGTGTCGTCCCGCCACAGGCGGTCAGAATCATGCTCGCCACCAACAGCAGGGCTAGAATCGAAAATCCTGTGCGCTTCATTTTCTGCTCCTCCTACATATCTTTCGAAATTTACCAACTTGGAATACCCGTTCTTATCCGGCTGCTCTCAAATAGCAGCCTGTCTTGCAGCACTGATCTGTTATAGATCATCACCCCCTTTCTATGTTTTACAGGTAACGAGGTCACACCTGGGCAGATAATCCTGCCATCGGCTGAGTGCGGTTGTGACTCAGCTCTCACAAAAAAGCTGGTGGTTCACATCTCCGAGGTGCCATTGGCCCCACACGATGCTCGAACCACCAGCTCTGTCTCCAATGCAACTGACGATTTCTCTTCAGCGCCTTCGATAAGGCCGATCAGGATCTCGGCAGCAGTCCATCCCAAGCGATAAGCCGGCACTCGCACGGTTGTCAACTGGGGATTGGTGTGGGCGGCCAGAAAGATGTCGTCAAAGCCGACGACTGCCACGTCGCCCGGAACGTTGAGGCCGGCGCCCTGGATAGCGCTCATCGCACCGATGGCGACCACGTCGCTGGCGCCGAACACGGCCGTCGGCCGCTGGGAAAGGCTCAGCAGATCTTTCATCGCCGCCTGCCCTGTCCCGGGCAGGAAAGCTCCCCAGCGTACCAGGCTCTCGTCCAGCGGAATGCCGTGCTCAGCCAGCGCCTGCTGATAGCCGGCGTAGCGATCTTCGGCGCCCGAATAGGACAGTGGGGCGTTGGAGATAAAGCCGATGCGGCGGTGTCCCAGCTTGATCAGGTGGGTCACAGCCTGGAAAGCCCCCGCTTTATTATCAACGTCGACGTAGGGAAAGGCGCTGCCGTTCACCCGCCCATGCAGGATCAAGGGAAACTGTTCCCCGGCCAGCTCGTTCAGAAGGGGGTCGTCCGATCGCGGGCCGGAAAGGATTAACCCATCCACCTGCTGCTCGCGGATCAGCCGGAGGTAGGCTTCGCGGCTGGGCACATCCTCGGGGAGCTGGATCATGAGTAGGTAGCCACGCCGGTGAACCGACGCGGTGACCCCTTGAAGAAAGACGGGCAGGAAGGCATCGGCGGCAAGCCGGTCCTGCGCCTCACCCAGGATCAGGCCAATCCGTTGCGTCCTTCCGCTGGCCAGGGAGCGGGCAGCGGCGGTGGGATAGTAGTCGAGGTCGCGGGCAGCCTCCAGAACGCGTTGCCGCGTTTCCTCGGTGATCTTGACGCCCGGCACGTCGTTGAGGACGAACGACACAGTCGTTCGCGATACACCGGCGAGCTTGGCGACGTCACGGCTGGTGGCCTGTTTGCGGGCCAAAGTGACCTCCTGGCTGACTCGTGTTACTAACTCATGTTAGAAACACGTGTTAATTATACACCGGTTTTTGCGATTTGTCAATAGGGTAAATGCGGCCGTCGAGAATTTTTAACTTAACCAATTGGGTGTATAATTCCGCCTGGAAAACACCATGCCAGACAAGGAGCAACCTATGAAGATCTTTATCAGCGCCGACATCGAAGGCGTGACCGGCACTACCCATTGGGACGAGACCGACCTGCCGAAAGCGGACTATGCCGCCTTTCGCGAGCAGATGACGGCTGAAGTCGTGGCCGCGTGCGAAGGGGCCCTTCAGGCGGGAGCAACCGAGATTTGGGTCAAGGATGCCCATGACAGCGCCAGGAACATCATTCCCGCCAAGCTCCCGTCAGAAGTCCGGCTGATCCGCGGTTGGAGCTCGCACCCGTTTATGATGGTCCAGGAGCTGGATGAGACATTCCAGGCAGCGATGATGATCGGCTACCACTCCCGCGCCGCAGGAGGCACCAGCCCACTGGCCCACACCATGACCGGCAACTTTGCCCACATCCTGCTGAACGACCGCTATGCCTCCGAGTTCCTGATCCACACCTACGCGGCAGCCTATGTCCACGTGCCGGTGGTGCTCGTGTCGGGGGATAAGGGGCTTTGCGACGAGGTCACCCAGTTCAACCCTCTCATCTCCACCGTGACGGTGAAGGAGGGGATCGGCGGCTCGACGGTGAATATCCATCCCAACCTGGCGACGGCCAGGATCCGCGAGGGAGTGGCCAAGGCGCTGAGCGGCGATCTGGGCCAGCTTCATAACCCGCTGCCGTCCCACTTTACGATCGAGCTGCGCTACCATGACCACACCAAGGCTTTTCCCCTGGGCTTTTACCCCGGGGCCAAGCAGGTGGACCCGCACACGGTGCACTTTGAGGCGGACAGCTACTTTGATATTCTGCGGTTCCTGCTGTTTGCCCCTTAGGCCAGGCGCACGCCTAATTCGGCAAGCGGGTCAAACTCGCGCTGGCGCTGCTTGCGGAACTGCTGGGTGTAGAGGCGATAGTAGTAGCCCCGGGCGCGGATCAGCTCGGGGTGGGTGCCCATCTCGGCGATGCGCCCCTGCTGGATGACGACAATCCGGTCGGCCCGCTTGATGGTCGACAGGCGGTGGGCGACGACAAAGCTGGTCCGCCCCTCCATGAGCGTCTCCATGCCGCGCTGGATCAGGTCTTCGGTGAGGGTGTCTACCGAGCTGGTGGCCTCATCCATGATAAAGATCTCAGGCCGGGCAAGCACGGCGCGGGCCAGGCTGACGAGCTGTTTCTGGCCGACCGACAGCAGGTCTCCCCGCTCGCCCACCTCCTGGTCGTAGCCCTTTTCCAGGCCGGCGATAAAGTCGTGGGCGCCTGCCAGCCGGGCGGATTCCTCGATCTCCTCGTTGGAGGCATCCAGCCTGCCGTAGCGGATATTCTCGCGGACGGTGCCGGAGAAGAGGTGCGGTGTCTGGAGGACGATGCCCAGGCGAGACTGGATGGCATGCAGCGATAGCTCGCGGTAATCGCGGCCACCGATCCGGATTGTGCCACTCTTGGGCTCGTAGAAACGGCACAGCAGGTTGACGATGGTGCTCTTGCCGCCGCCTGTGGGGCCGACCAGGGCGATCGTCTCGCCGGGACGCACCTTGAGCGACAAGCCGGTCAGTACCGGCTTGTCGACCTCGTACCAGAAATCAACCCCATCGAACTCGATCTCACCGCGGACCGTGCCGGGGTCGGTAGCTCCTGGCTGGTCGGTGACCTCCGGCATGGCGTCGGCCAGGGCAAAGGCGCGCTCGCCTGAGGCGATGGCGTGCTGCAGCTCGGCATAGACGCGGGCAATGTCCTGGATCGGCCACATCATAAAGGTGATGTAGGAGATAAAGGCCTGGATGCCGCCGACGGTCATGCCGCCGACCTGGGCCTGGAGCCCGCCGTACCAGACGATGCCACCCACGGCAAAGGCGGCGATGATCTGGACCACCGGCAGGAAGAGGGCCGACAGCCAGGCGGCGTGGAAGGAGGCGCGGTACATGTCGCCGGTCAGCTCGCCAAACTCGCGCAGGTTCTCCTCCTCGCGACACAACGCCTTGACCACGCGCACGCCGGTGATATTCTCGTTGTAGGCACCGGTGATCTTGGAGTTGATCTTGCGCGCCTGGCGGAACAGGACGAGGATCCGCTTGCGGAACTGCACGGCCACCATCAGCAGGATGGGGATGATGGTCAGCACCATCAGTGCCAGCCGGACGTTGATCGACATCATGAAGAACATGGAGGTGATGGTGTTCATCACCCCCCAGGTGACATCCAGCAGGCCCCAGGTCACCAGGTCGGCGATCCGGTCGGTGTCAGAGGTGATGCGGGCCATGATCCAGCCGACCGGTGTGCGGTCAAAGTAGGAGAAGGACAGATCCTGGAGGTGGTTGAACAGCATCTTGCGCAGGTCATAGCGGATCCTCTCGCCCAGGATGCCCGACAGGTAGACAAAGCCGAACACCATGCCGGCCTGGACCACGATCAGAGCGCCGTAGCGGACTACCAGGCGCATGAGCGCCGCCCGGTCGCCGGCGACAATGCCGTCGTCGATAATGCTCTTGCTCAGGAAGGTAAAGTAAGAGTCGAGGGTCGAGACCAGGAGGATGGCGACCAGAAAACCGACCATCCATGGCCAGTGGGCGGTCGCCAGGCGGAAAATGCGCAACACCGTCCGGCCGTTGAACTGGGTGCTAAACTCTTCCTCTTCGAACTCGAATGCGTTAGACACCGGCCGTCTCCTCCTGGGCAGGAGAGGTCTCAGGCGTCTCCCAGGCTTGAACAGCTTGGGCCACCTCCTGCTCGAGCTCAGTCTCGATGCGGGCCTGCATGTTGTGGATGCGCTGGTAGATCCCGTCCTGGGCCATCAGCTCGTCGTGGGTGCCCCACTGTACGATCTGGCCATGGTCGAGAACCAGGATCAGGTTGGCGTCGCGCAGGCTCTGGATGCGGTGGGCGATGACAAAGGTGGTGCGGCCGCGCATCACATTCTGGAGCGCGGCGCGGATCTCAACCTCGGTCTCGGTATCGACCGACGAGGTAGAATCATCCAGGATCAGGATGCGCGGATCCTTCAGCAGGGTGCGGGCGATGGCCACCCGCTGCTTTTGCCCACCGGACAGGGTGACCCCTTTCTCACCGACCAGCGTGTCATAGCCCTGCGGGAAGGCGATGACCGTGTCGTGAATGGCCGCCGCCTGAGCTACCGTCTCGACCTCGCCGGAGGTCACTTCGCGCCCGACGCCGTAGGTGATATTCTCGCGGATGGTGCGGGAAAAGAGGAACGGCTCCTGCTCGACGATGCCGATCTGCTGCCGCAGGTAGTGGCGCGGATACCGGTTCAACTCTACGCCGTCGAGGGTAAGGCTGCCGCCGGTATAGTCATAGAAACGGGGCAGCAGGTTGACCAGCGACGTCTTGCCCGAGCCGGTGGGACCTAGCAGGGCCACCACCTGGCCGGGCTTGCAGTCGAAGGTAATATCTTTCAGGATGGGGGCGTCGGCAGAGTATTCGAAGCAGACGTCACGGAAGGCAATGTCCCCCCGCACGTTGCCGGCCGGGTGGACTGCGCCCTCATCCAGCTCCTCGCGCTCTTCGGCCAGCACCTTGGCCACGCGCCCGTATGAGACCAGGCCGCTCGACATCTGGACGATGAGGCGGCCCAGGTTGCGCATCGGCCAGATGAGCCAGGTCACCAGGCCGGTGTAGGCCAGGTAGGTGCCGACGCTGATCGTGCCGTCGATCGCCATCAACGCCGCGGCGGTGAGACCGCCGAGCAGTTGAATGCCGCAGATGATGTCCGAAATCGGCCAGAAAGACGAGTGCATGCGCGTCAGCCGGCGGCCCCGGATGAACTTTTCCCAGTTGTCGCCCTCGAATTTCGTTCGTTCGTGGGTCTGGCGGGCAAAGGCCTTGACCACCCGCACACCGGTCAGGTTCTCTTGGAGTGTCGTGGACAGGATCGCATCCTGCTCCTGGTAGGCTTCATAGACCTTGGTCAAGCGCCGGAAGAAGAGGATCGAGGTGATCACTATCAGCGGCATGGCCACGATCGACAGCAGTCCCAGCCTGACGTTGAGCGCCAGGATTGCGGTCCAGTTGACGGCAAAAAGGAGAACGATGCGTCCGGCTTCGATGGCCTGGTCGGCGAAAAAGCGGCGGACCGCGTCGACGTCGGAGGTGGAGCGCTGGATCAGCTCGCCGGTGGAAGTGTGGTCGTGGTAGGTGAACGACAGCCGCTGGATGTGGTCAAAGAGGTGGTTGCGCAGGCGCAGGACGATCCCTTCGGCGGTGCGGGCAGCCAGTCGCCCACTGAGGAAGGTAAAGCCCCCTTGTAGGGCGGCCAATCCGACGAATCCAAGGGCGATGAACGGCAGCAGGTATGACCGGTCGGCGTGGCCCAGGACGTCGTCGACAAGGGCTCGGATCAGCAAAAAGTTTCCGGTGCGGGCCAGCGCAGCCACGCCCAGGCTGACGGTGGCTACCAGGTAGATCCACCGGAACCCGGCCATCATCCGCCACAGGCCGGCCAAGCGGCTGCCCGCGGCACGCTTTTTCAGATCAAGGAAAGCCAAGGAAGAAACCTCCGCGCTGCCGTGACCGTTCCGCCCGCACCACGGGCCTGGACGGCACGGCAAAGGCAACTATTATACCACGAGGCGGCAGCGGGACCAACTGCGCCGCAGGGGATGATCGGGCGATCGAACCTGCCGCAGCCTATGCCCAAAATCCGGGAGTGTGTCTTCAGTCAACTGGCTATGGAGGGCGTGTTGGGCACCCAGTCCTTTTTCCCTACGGCTTGGGTGTCTTGGTAGGCTTGGGCTCCTTGGTAGGCTGGGGCTCTTTGGTAGGCTGGGACTCCTTGGTGGGCTGGGGCTCCTTGGTAGGCTTGGGCGTGTTGGTAGGCTTGGGCGTGTTTGTCAGCTTGGGCGTGTTTGTTGGTTTGGGTGTGTGGGTCAGCTTGAGCTCGGCGGGCTGTGGCGTTCCGGTCTGGCCGAGCGTTTGTGTTGTCTGAAGTTCGGCAGAGGGTTCAGGTGTAAAGCTGAATGATGAGGATGGCATGGAAGCGGATTGTGCGGCAGTGGGCGAGTGGGCCGGTTCGACGGTGGTTTCCTGCCTGGCCTGCACCTCAACCGTGATCTCTTGGGCCGTTACATCCACTACACCCTCGATCACGACGACGTGGGTGGCACCGCTGGATCCTACATCCACTACGAACTGCGTACCGCGCACAGCGGTGACTGCCGTCGGGGTTTCAATCTTGAAGTGATGAGCCTGGTCGGGTGACGGCTGGATGTGATTGTAGGTTTGACCCAGTCGCTGTTGAATCACGACGGTTTCGATGCCGCCGCCCTGCCGGGAATCTATCCTGGCAACGGCAATCTCTGTCTCGGCCTCCAGGCCGGTCATGCTCCCGTCGGGGAAGGTCAACTGGGCGGTAGAATTGGGCCCGGTGCGGATAGAATCTCCTACTTGAATCGACGCCCCGGCCTCGGCCGGCCGCCAGGTCGCGCCGGCGGCAAGGATATCCACTGCCCCGTCTGCCTGGGCCAATATGGCAGTAGGGGATGCACTCAGGTTGAGCTGGAACGGCGAGAAATGGGCGGCGACGAAAGCCACGGCGAAAAGGACGATCACAAACAGGCCAACTACTTCCAGGATGGCCGTACGCCTGTCTATCGAGGGTTGCTGCCGAGTTGGTTTGGCCGGAAGAAGGCTCAGCGAGCCCAGCTCCTCGGGGTGACGCGCTACAAAGTCGATCAGAGCCGCTTGGTCCCCTTTTTCGACGAGAACCAGGTATTTGGCTATCACCTGAGCTGAATCGCGCTTCATCCTTCAACTTCTTCCATCGGGCACACAATCCCGGTACAAACCAAAAGGAGCACAGCAGGCCAGGAAATGAATCGCAGCAAGCGATCCCCTGCACCAGCTTTATCCATTATACCACAGAGTCGCTGTATAGCAAAAAACGCTGTGAAGCAGTTGCAATAGCCTTGAGCGCTGACTTGGGTGCTCGGGGTACCCTTTGCACTCAACGGCAAACGATGGTAGAATGGAGGAGGGGAGGGAAAGAGATGAGCTCAAGGAAACTATCCCGCGCCGATCTATACCACCTGTTCGTGCCCGTGCCCGTGGCCGTGTCCGCCGGCTCAAGGAGGTAAGTGTGGAACCACTGCAAGAGAATTTGCTGGCTGCGGCCGTGATCATCGCTGTGGCTATCGCAGGGCTGGTTGTGACACAAGTCGTCCGCCGGCGTGTGCTGCGTGCTATCCGGTCACAGGAGGGCTTGCAGAACGAGCGGCGACAGCAGGTGGTCACCCTGATCGAGATCGTTGCCTGGGGCGCCTCGGTGCTGATCGCCGCCATGGCCGTGCTGATGCTGCTCAGCAGGTTTGACATCGACATCGTCCCGATGCTTGCCAGCGCCGGCGTGGCCGGGCTGGCGGTGGGCCTGGGCGCCCAGACGCTGATCAAGGATCTGATCGGCGGGTTTTTCATCCTGGTGGAAAACCAGTATGCCGTCGGAGACACGATCAAGGTCGGCGCTCTGTCGGGCCAGGTGGAGCGGCTGACCCTGCGGGCCACCAGCCTCCGCGATAACAACGGCCAGCTTCACATCATCCCCAACGGCGAAGCGCGCATTGTTTCTAACCTGACCAAAGAGTGGTCGCGGGCGATCGTGGATGTAGGTGTGGCGTATGAGGAGGACCTGGACCGCGTGCTGCGGGTGCTGGCGGAGACGGCCACCGCCTTGGCCCAAGATCCAGCCTGGGGGCCGCAGTTGTTAGAGACCCCGCAAGTCCTCGGTCCCATCTCCCAGGATGACCGGAGCGTCAGCCTGCGGGCGACGGTCAAGACCAAGCCGGGCCAACATTGGGAGGTCACCCGCGAGCTGCGGAAGCGGGTTCTGGCCAGATTTGGGCAGGAGGGCATCACCCCACCCTATCCACGGCAGGAGGTGTGGGTGCGCGACTGGCCGAAATGCCAACCCGACAAGGAACAGAAGTAGGCAAAAGCGGCCAGCGGCCATGCCTGTTTGCCGAGTCTTGACTACAAGATCGAAATGTGCTAAAATACACATCAGGCCGGAGGGTTCTGGTACTCACAGGGAGCAGGAGGAGGAGATGTCCGAGGAACCGCGAAGGAATAGGGACGAGAAGGACGAGAAGGACGAAAAGAATCGGGACGAGAGCTGGGACGAAAAGTGGCGCCGCGATCCGGTCGACGCCGCGGTGTGGGCCCTCATCCTCATCTGGGTTGGGTTGGTGTGGCTCTCGCACAACATGGAGTGGCTGTTCAAGGGGGCCGAGGGCCGCGATGAGAAGACTGTTGCCCTTGGCTTTCTCGGCGCCGGGGTGATCGTCCTGTTGGGGGTGGCCCTGCGCCTGGTCGTGCCGGCCTACCGGCGGCCGATAACAGGCAGCCTGATCTTTGGGGTCATCCTGCTCGGCATAGGCCTAAGCCAAGTGATGGAAGGGATCGCGGTCGGGGCGATCATCCTGATCGGCATTGGCCTGATCATTCTCCTGGCCGGTATTTTCCGCCAAAAGTGACCTCTACATATTTCGGACCCGGGCAGGCGTTTCCCGCTGGTGGGCGGCGCCTGCCGTTTCTGCCTGGGTGAGGGCCGGGTCGCGCAGGCCCGCGTGTCACAGCTCGACGAAAAGCTGGATGAACTCGCGATAGTCATCCATTGTGACCCGGCCCGGTGGACCGGCGTCAGCCCTGCGGACGGCTAGTCCTCTTTTCTACGGCGCTTGCGGCTCTTGCTTCCGCCGCCATACGCGCCTAGGTCGATCAGCACGGCCAGCACGATCAGCACTATCTCCAGGCCGGCGATGCCGCGCGGCGCGACCAGCACATAGGCCAGCGTCGTCCACGGCATAAAGAGGCTGCCCAGCAGCGGCCAGAGCCAGGTGTCAAAGGTCGCCCGCCAGCGTGCTTGATCGAGCAGGTACCAGATCAGGATCCCGAGGCGCGGACCCAGCATAGACGCGATTGAGATCAGACAGCACATTGTTTTCTCCTCCTTGTCGATGCTACTAGCTTACCATACGTTGGCGACTCGTGCAAGTTGCAGATCGAATCGTAGGGGTCAGAGGGGCCGGACGGGCGCAAGCGGTATGGATCGGAATGGGGGTTTAGCTCTCTACAGGTACATTGCCTCGGCAAAGTTGCGCATAAAGCGCGGCGCGCGCGCCAGCTCGAGATAGCGCACCCGCTGAGCAAGGTCCAGGGCATGCTGGCGGTGCGCCTGGGAGATGAGCGCCAGCCGCGCGCCTGTGCCTGCGGCGTTGCCCACCTGCGAGACGCGGTCCAGCGGCAGCTCGGGCAGCAGGCCGATGGTGATCGCGCTCTCGATGTCGATGTAGGTGCCAAAGGCGCCGGCGATGATCACCTGGTCCAGGCCGGCGGCGGTGATGCCGGCGTTTTGCAGCAACGTATCGATGCCGCAGCGGATAGCGCCCTTGGCCAATTGCAGCTCGCGGATGTCGTGCTGTGTCACGGCGATGGCCCGTTTGTTGCCTGCTTCCGCCTCCCCGGCGATCACGAACTCGACGTCGCCCTCGGCTTCCTGGACCCCAGGACCGGTCAGCCGGCCGCTGCGGTCCAGCAGCCCTGACCGCCTCAGGTGGGCCACGGCATCCAGCAGGCCTGACCCGCACAGCCCTACGGGCGGCTGGCCGCCGATCGTTTGGTACTCGGGCCGGCCGTCGACGATCCACACCCGCTCGATCGCACCCGGCGCGGCCCGCATGCCAAACTTGATGTGGGCGCCCTCGAACGCCGGCCCGGAGGCGCACGACAGGCTGGTCATCTGCTCGCGGTGGGCCAGGCACATCTCGGTGTTGGTGCCGATGTCGATGACCAGGACCGTATCGGTCCGGCCGGCGATGCCGGTGGCCAGCAGCATCGCCACATGGTCCGCGCCGACATAGCCGGCGATGTTGGGCAGCAGGTGCACATAGGCGCCCGGGGCGAGCCTGACGCCGATGTCGCGCGCCTTGACGTCCACCGCGCCGCGCACCGCGGGCACGTAGGGCGCCGCCGCCAATTGCTGCACCGGCAGACGCAGGAAAAGGTGGTGGATGGCGGTGTTGCCGACGACCACGGCGTCGACAATGTCGGACGCCTGGGCGCCGATCTCGGCGCAGGCATCGGCGGCAAGCTGGCTCAGCCCGTCGGCCAACAGGGCTTGCAGGCGGACGGCTTCGTCTGGCCCTTTGCCGGCGTACATCATCCGGGCAATGACGTCCTCCCCGTAGGCGATCTGCGGATTCATCGCGCCGCGCGAGGCTAGGGTGTGGCCTGAGGTCAGGTCGACGATGTAGGCGGCGATCTTGGTCGTGCCAATGTCCACCGCCAGCCCAAGCCAGGGCGCATCGGCTGCGGCGATGTGGATCACTTCACTGCCACGGAGGGTGACGCGGGCCTGCCAGTCCAGGCGGCGCAGCTCGGTGCTGACCAGCCGTGCCACTTGGAGATCAGGAATGGCTGCGGCGATGCCATGCTCGGCGGCCAACGCCTGGTACAGGCGCTCGTCGTCGCCGCGCAGGTCGTCCAGCGTGGGCCGGGTCATCTGCACCATAAAGCTCGACACCGACGGCTCTGCATCAGCCGGGACCTCCAGGCCTTCGACCTGGGTGCGCTGCAGCGCGGTGAGCGACTCGGGCGGCACATGCACGCGGCAGTCGCCCAGCGGCTTGGCCAGGCAGGCCAGGCGGTAGCCCTGGGCCAGCTCGACGGCCGAAAGTTTGCCGGCTTCGCGCGAGCTGACGGGCGACATCGCACCTGCCACGATCAGTACCTTGCAGCGGGCACAGGAGCCGTTCCCGCCGCAGATGTTCACCAGGTCCACACCCAGGGTTCGCGCTGCGTCGAGCAGCGTGCTACCCTCGGGGCAGGGGCCTCGGCGGCCCACCGGCTCAAACTCGACGATGTAGGGCATGGCAATCTCCTTTTGCGCTGTTTCAACGCACCTTGGCCAGCCACCCGACCAGCAGGCCGAGAGTGGCCATAGCAGCCAGACTGGCAAAGGCGACCGGCCAGCCGGCGCCCTCGGCCAGCGCGCCAAAAATGACCGGCCCCAGCAGCATGCCCGCGTTCTGGCCGACCATGATCACGGCCATGGCAACGCCGCCCTGGCGCTCGTTGCCCGCGCTTTCGACGGCCGCGGCAAAGATGTTGGTGGGGATGACCCCAAGCACCAGACCGTTGACGATGACGAGGACGATCAGCCAGGGCGCGCTGAACGCGCCCACTAACGGGAGCAGGATGATTGAGGCCGCCAGGCCCGCCAGATATGGTTTTTTGCGCGAGCCGATCCGGTCGGACAGGACGCCGCCCGCCGGCGCCGAAAGGATGATAACGAGGGTGGTGATGCTCGATACTAGCGAGGCCTGGGCCAGCGACATGCCGCGCACCGAGTTCAGAAAGGTCGGCATGTAGGTACTGAGGCCGATGCTTGCCGCATTAAAGGCGCCAAAGGCCGCGGCCAGCAGCCAGATGTTGCGGTTGCGCAGGACCTGGGAAGAGGTAACGCCGGATTCCGGCGCGCCGGCCCAGGGCTCTGTTGCCCCGGCCCCTGTGGCAGGGGCCGGCCTGACGAACAGCAGGTAGAGGGCCGTTACCACGAGGGCATAGCCGGCGCCGAGCCACCACACCGAGCGCCAGCCGGCTACCTCCGCCAGCGCCGGAGCTGCCAGCAGCGTGGCGGCGGAGCCCACCGGCACCCAGGCAGCCCAGATGCCCATCGCCGTGCCGCGACGCCGGGCGACGAACCATTGGGCGATGATCGCCGGCGCCAGCACGGCCATAAAGCTGGTGCCGATGCCTTCGATCACCCGGCTGACCAGCAACTCACCGGTGCTCGTGCTTAGCGCGCCCAGAACCGCCCCGATCAGGATCGAGCCGCCGGCCACGATGCCGGTCACGCGGGCGCCGGCCTTTTGAAAGATGAGGCCCGACGGCAGGGCCAGGATGAGACCGGTGATGGCAAAGACCGACATCAGCATGCCGGCGCCGCTGACCGACAGCCCCAGCGTTTCCATCAGAATGGGCATGATGGGCGGTACCTTGAACTGGTTGAGCGGCGCGGCGATGCTAAAGAGCAGCAGCACGGCCAGGATCAGCCACGCGGTTGCGCTGCTGCCGGGCCGTGTCCCATTGGTGTGACCAGAGCTTGTTTCCATGTCTGTCGCCTTGGCCTTATATGACATGCCCGGCACCTGCAGGTGCCGGGCATGTGAATCGGTTCACCTGTTAGTATACGCCAAACTCGCGGGTGGCGTCCACCCAGGCGCGGATGAGCTCGACGTTGCTGCCCTCCATCTCGCCGACGCCGGTGGACATGATAAAGCCGCCACCCTTGCCGACGACCTCGCACACCTGCTTGGTGTAGGCGCGCACCTGCTCCACGGTGCCTGAGCCCAGCAGCGAGTTCTTCATGCCGCCCATGATGCACAACGTGTCGCCGACGACCTCTTTGACTTTGAAGATGTTGCTGTCCTGGAACCAGCCGACCGTCTTGGCTTTGGGCAGCTCTGCCAGGTATTTGAGCCGCTGATCCCAGATCCCTTCATAGAAGCACACGGGCGTGATGCCGTTGTCCACCAGTGTGACCATCATTTCCTTGAGCTGCGGCCAGTAGAACTTTTCAAACTGTGGGAGCGACATAAAGCCATCGGAGCCGCGGTGCAGCGGGATAAAGGCTGCCTTCAGACCGGTAGCTTGAGCAAAGTTGAGCGCGAACTCGAGCTGAAAGTCGAGCACGACGCGCTCGGCGGCCAGCAGTTTGTCTGGGCGGCGCAGCATGTCGAGCATGATGCCGCGCATAGCGCGGAGGGTATCGGACATGAAATCGAACGGCGCCTCGATGAGCGAGCCGGCCAGGGGGCTGGGCGGGAAGCCCAGCGCGAGCATGCGCTGCACGGACGTCCCCATGTTCGCGGCATCCTGCTGCGCGGCCTGGATGGCCTTGTTCAGCGCCTGGACGGCCGCGGCCACCGGCGGGGTGGCGAGCATGGGCAGGTTGCCCAAGTTATAGTGGCCAAAGGCGAACATGCCCAGTGGGGGCAGGTATTGCAGGCCCTCCAGCTCCTTGAACGCGCGCGGCAGGTAGGTTCGGATCGTCCAGTCGGACGGGTCACGCAGAAAGGCGTCATAGTCCTCGCCTTTCATGAACTCGTGCTCGTCGAACTGGTAAGAGTTGTTGGCCGGCAGCTGCACGCCCGGCCACCTGGTCATCCGGTCGCCCAAGGCCAGGCTGGGCCTGGGGCTGTTAAACAGACCGATGACGGTATCCGCCTCGAACTCGAGGGCAAACTGTTCCAGGAGCTCCTGGTTTTTGACTGTGTTGAACAGCAGCTCCTCGTGGGTGATGCCGCCATAGTCGGCCAGCAGATAGCCTGCCGGCATGCTGATCGGGATGCGGTCCGGCTGCTTTAGCTCGATCGCATCCTGAAGGCGCTTGCCGCGCTCTGCCAATAGCTGCTCGTTACTCTTGCCTTTGTCGAGTTGATTCGTAGCCACGTTAGTTCCCTCCTGTCCATTGTTTGGCCAGCGACACCGCGGCCATGGCATCCAGCCCGAAGGCGTCCGCGCCGGCATACTGCCGCACGGTATCGTCCATCGTCCCGCCGCCGATCATGATCTTGATGCCGTCGCGCAGCCCGGCGGCCTTGAGCGCGTCCACCGTCTGCTTCATCGAGTCGTACGCCAGCGTCAGGAACCCGCTCAACGCCACGACCTGCGGCTTGAATTCCTTGACCTTGTCCACGAAGGCCTGCACCGGCACGTCGATTCCCAGGTCCAGAACGTCAAAGCCGTTCACGTCCAGCATAAAGACCACGATATCCTTGCCAATGTCGTGGATGTCGCCGGCGACCGTCCCGACGATGACCTTGGCGCCTTTCTTGGCCCCGTGTTCTGTCTTCATCCGCGGCTTGACCTCGGCCGAGATCGACTTGAGCATCTCGCCGGCCAGCATCAGCTCCGGGAGAAAGTACTCACCGACCTCGAACCGCTTGCCGACGAGCTCCATGGCCGCCCGGCAGTCGTCCAGGATCTGCTGGGGCGGCGTCCCGGCGTCGAGCTCTTTCTTGGCGAGCGCGAGCGCCTCTTCTTCCATCATGTCCGCCATGTAGTTGACCAGTTGCTTCGACATTAGATTCCTCCTCTGTGTAATGTGTGATTATTCCAATAGCCCGGCGCGGAACGCCCGGGTGTAGCCCAAACAGTGACGGTCGAATCCCAGGACGGCTTCTGCCGCCAGGATCGCCTTGCGCAGGTCGCGGTCCAGCGGGTCAAGGATCGCGCTATCGAGCCCGGCCTCCAGCATGAGTGTCAGAAAGGCGCGGTTGATGAGCGAGCGCGCGGGCATCCCGAATGAGACATTGCTGAGGCCCGACGTGAAATGGATATTAGGATACTCGGCTTTGACTGCGCGGACCGTCGCCAGGGCGATGCGTGCGGCGTCGCCGCTGGCGCCGATGGTCATCACCAGCGGGTCGACATAAACCTGCTCGTCGGGGATGCCTGCCTCGCGGGTCAAGCCGACAAGCCGGTGCACGATCGCCAGGCGGGCATCATAGGTAGTGGGGATGCCCTTGTCGTCCATCGCCAGGGCGATCACGCCGCCCTGCGCCTTGGCAGCCAGGGGCAGCACGCCGGTGATCCGGCCCTGCTCGCCGCTGATCGAGTTGATGAGCGGTGCCTGCTTGACGTAGGGCAGTGCGGTCGCGAGCGCCGCCGGGTTGGCGCTGTCCAGGCACAGCGGCTTGTCGACCGCTGCCTGCACCGTCTCCACGAGCCAGATCAGGTCGTCCGGCTCGCGCTCCACCGGTGTTCCTGCGTTGACGTCGATCCAGGTCGCGCCGGCGCCTGCCTGGTCCGAAGCCAGCTTCTGGATGAACGCCGCATCGCGGCCCAGGACTGCCTCTTTTACCTTCTTGCGGGTGCCGTTGATCTTTTCACCGATAACCTTCATCCTGTCCTCTCCTTATTTTATCGTGGCGTGGGCGCCGGGTCCGCCGGAAAAAAGTGCTCGTAGCGGATCGTCTCGCCGGGCGGGACGACCACAAAGTCGTCGTCCCATGGTCCGAAAAGCATCTGGCGCACCAGAGCGTTAGAGCCGGCTATCTCTTCAAAGCGCAGGCTCCAACGCTCGGCCAGGCTGCGGGCGTATTCTCGGTAGCGCTCGATGCCGTCGCGGCCGGTGTCAATCAGGGCCAGCCGGGTGTAGTGCTTGATCATCTCGCGGATGACCCACTCGGCTTTCTCTGGGCCGTACTTGGCAGCCAATCGGTCATAGTCGTCGAACGGCGTGTCGCCGACTTCGAGCCAACCTTTGGTGAGGTAGTAGGTGCCCGGCTCGGCGCGCGATTGTTGCTTGTAGGCGCGGCCAGAGCCGAGAAAGATGGCGATGCAGTCGTCCACGCGCGGGACAATCAGGGTGCAGCCGTTGGCCTGCAGACCGATGACGGCCATGCTGCACAGCCCATAGCCCAGGATAATGGTGTCGGCTGTGCCTGCGGCTGAGTCGATCGCTTCCTGCAGCGCGCGTTTCAGGTTGGTGGGGTTGATGTGGAGGCCAAAATCGAGGACCTGGTAGGACACGTCAACGGGGAGGAGGGGCAGCATCTCCTCCATGACGGTGGCGCAGGCCAGAACGTGACGAGAAGTGGGCATCAGCAGATCCTCCAGCTCATGGTTGTCCTTCGATCCCTTGGCAATCCTGATTATATAATACCCTAGGGAACTTTTCAAGCTCGGACGGGACTGATTCTATAATACCCTAGGGAATTTGTCAAATCTCCAAACCTGTGATACACTTTCTCTTGTCATTCTGGGCAAAGTGAAGAATCTCGCTTCGGCTAAGAGAGACCCTGCGCTGCCGCTCCGGGTGACAGAGCAATGTGAGTGTGAGTCACTATGGCGAACATGGAACCAAAGACAAAGTCAAAGCAAGAGCTAGACGAGCCGCGCATCGACCGCGATCTGTTCGAGCCTCCTTATTACCAGCTGGCCAACATCCTGCGCCATCAGATTGCCACGGGCATCCTCCGCGCGGGCGACCGGGTCCCCTCGGAGGCGCAACTGTGCGAGCGGTACGAGGTCAGCCCGATGACCGCCCGCCGCGCCTTGAACATCCTCCTGGACGAGGGTCTGGTAACGGCCGCGCGCGGCCGCGGCACCTTTGTCAAGCCATTGGTGCTGGGCACGGCGACTTTTGGGCTGCACGCCCTGGAAGAGCTGTTTAACGGCGAGCGGACCTCGGTCCGCTTTCTTTCAGTCAAGACGGTCCCTGCCACCCAGCGCATCAGCCGGAAGCTGGGAGTCCCCGTCGACGGCAAGGTCATTTCCATTCGCCGCCTCCTGCTTCGCGACGGCGAGCCGGTGGCCTACCACCGCGAGTACCTGATCTTTGACCCGTCGCGGCCCGTCGTCGAGGCGGAGATGGGCATCACCAGCCTGCAGGGCCTGTTCGACGGCAAGGGCGAGACAGTCCTCAAGCGCGGCGACCTGAGAATTGAGGCGACTGTGCTCATGGAGGAAGAGTCACGGCTGCTGAGCGCAGTGGTGGGCAGCGCCGCGTTTCGCATTGAGCACACCTTCTTCGATTTTGAGGAGCAGCCCGTAAGCTGGGGCTGGTTTATCATCCCGGGGAGTCGCCTGAGGTTCGATGCAACGGTAGGCGCCCGGTCTGCGACTATGCATAACGCAAATCATTGAACAAAAACGAGACGGGAGTAGTCATGAGTCAACCCCAGCAACCTTACGACACGACGGTGGGCCTCGCCGGGGCGCTGGCCGAACTGCAAGAGAACGAGGCGCTGGAGATCGTCAGGCTGCGGATGGAGCGCGGCGACGATCCGCTGCAGATCATCGAGGATTGCCAGGCGGGGATGCGCGAGGTGGGCGAGCGGTATGCCCAGCGGCGCTACTTCCTGTCGGCCCTGATCATGGCCGGCGAAATCCTGGGTCAGATCGTGGAGATCGTCATGCCGGCGGTAGAGGGCAAGTTTGTCGGCAAGAGCGCGGGCCGGGTGCTGGTCGGCACCGTCCAGGGCGACATCCATGATCTAGGTAAGAACCTGCTGCTGATGCTGCTGCGAACCTACGGCTTTACGATCCTAGACCTGGGCGTCGACGTACCCCCGGACAAGTTCGTGGAAGAGGCGCGCGCCTTCAAGCCCGATGTTATTGGCCTGTCTGGACTGATCACTGCCGCCTATGCGAGTATGCGCGACACTGTCACCACACTGCGGGGCATGATGGCCGAGGATGGCGTCCAGATCCCGATCCTCCTTGGCGGCCAGGTGGACGAACATGTCTGCCACTTTGTGGGCGCCGACTATTGGTCGACCGATGCCATGGAAGGTGTGCGGCTGTGCCAGAAGCTGGTGGGCGAAGGGTAAAACCATCCTGGTGACGGTGCCAGTTGCCGCCGGCCCAAATCTGTGGTAGAATAAGAGCCGCTGCCGGTGACAGCGATCCTTCCTCAAGCCAACCGAGCAGCTATACCAATCTAGGAGGATACCATGGCCGAACCGGTCATCCGTTTCCGGGCAGATCGAGAGGTAATCCAACCCGGTGAGAGCGCGATTTTGCGCTGGCATGTAGAGAATGTCCAGGCGGTCTACTTTTTCACCGAAGGAGAGCGGTGGCGAGAGCACGGCGTGGTGGGCGACGGGGAGCAGCAGGTCAGCCCCTCTCAGACGACCACCTATTGCCTGCGGGTGCACAAGGTCGACGACACGGTAGAGGTGCGCAAGAGGACGATCCAGGTCCAGCCCATAGTCCAAGCCATGGCGCAGGGCAGCCGGATGTTCTCTGTCGACAGAGTCGAGATCCGGCCCGGCGAATGTGTCACCTTCCGCTGGCGCGTGGACGGGATCAAGGCCATCTACTTTTTCGCCGAGGGCGAGGGCTGGCAGGGCCACGGCGTGGTGGGCGAAGGCGAGCAGCAGGTCTGCCCATCGCAGACGACCACCTACCGCCTGCGGGTCGTCAATCGCGACGATTCGGTGGACGTGCACAAGATCACAATCCAGGTGATTGCCCAAGCTGCGCTGCCGACCTTCTCAGCTGACAGGGCAAGCGTCCGGCCCGGCGAGTGCGTGAATTTTCGCTGGCATGTTGAAGGCGTGAAAGCGGTCTATTTCCACATGGAAGGTGAAGGCTGGCAGAACCACGGCGTGGTAGGTGATGGGGGACAACAGGTGTGCCCCTCGCAGTCGGCCACTTACTGCCTGCGGGTGATCAAGGCCGATGACTCGGTCGAGATCCACTACATCGGCATCACGGTAAAAGGCTAAGAAGCTCAAGAGGCCAAATCCAAGTCAGGATTTGGCCTCTTGCTTTTCCTCTTGTTGCTGGCAGACCAACCGGTGAAGACAGGCCAGCAGCGCCTGTTCATCGGTGAATGGACATGGCTCGCCCTCTGGCATGGGCTGGAGCGCGCCGCGCAGGACGTCAGGCTTGGCAGGGTCAACCAGCAACCGCAGGATAAAAGTTCGAGTCGTGCGCACACTTGCCCCCGGAGGGCCGAGAGTCAGATCAAGGTGGGGGGGGCCCTCCGCCTCCATTTAAGCACAGGGGACTGCCACAAGACTGCCAGAATCGCCGGTTTGCGGCTTACGATTGGCGATTCTTTGAGGATTCAGGGGTCAGCGATCGGTAATAGGACCGGAGCTCAGCCTGAGGGGTTGTGTCCAGTTCGTCGAGCAGGATCTTTTCAATCTTGAGATAGAGCCGCCGGGCGCCGGCCAGATCGTTCAGTGCGACACAGGCACGCATGCCCAGCAGCACTGCCTGCTCGTGCCATGGCTCTACTGCCAACAATCGCCGACAGGCGTCCAGCGCCTGGGCGAACTGGCCATCGGTCAGGCGGGCCTCGGCAACCGCCAGGAGGGCGCGCTGATAGAACAGCGCCAACCGTTCGCGCGGCGCCAGAGCCCAGTCGGCATAGGTATAGTCGGTCAGCAGGTCGCCGCCGTACAACGCCAACGCCTCTTCCCACTCGCCGTTGCGGCAGCGCGCCTCGAACGCATCCAGGTCGACCCATGAATCCGGTGGCAGAATGAGCGCCACCTGCCCCTCTTCCACCGTCAGGTAGCGAGAGGGGAACTTGTCGGGCAGGTCAGGCTCCAGGATGCGGCGCAGAGCCGAAGTGGCGTGGTGAAAGAGGATCTGGACGGCGGTTGGCTCTCTGTCAGGAAAGAGCGCCTCGGCTACCTCTTCGGACGACAGTCGGCGACCGGGAACCAGCAACAACAGGGCCAACAGCTCGCCGGCCCGCCGTTGGCGCAGGGCGCGCTTTTCGATGCGCCGTGGGCCCTGCCGCACCTCCCATCGCCCCAATGTCAAGACACGCAAGGCGGGCGGCGGCACGCGCCGCAACTGCTCCAACAGGGCTGTGCACGAACGGGCCAGGGCCGCGTCGGAGCTGGCCTGATAACCGGCCAGCAGGGGGAAGGCCAGCGCGCGCTCCTGCTCCAGGAGAAAGGCAAAACCACCCTCGACGATGGCGCGCGCAGCTCCCTGCCAGGCAGCGGTGGCTTCGGAACGGTTTTGCCGGTGGAGGAGGGCAGCCAGCAGAAAGCGAACGCGGGCCAGGTCAAACGCCGCTCCCAGCCCTTCCAGAATCCCGGCGGCAGCCCGCAGATCGTCCTCGGCAGTGGCCTCATTGCCGCACAGCCATGCGGCGCGGCCACACTCGATCAGCGCTTTGCCTTCCTCGTGCCGGTATCCGACCCGCCGGGCAAAGGCCAACGCGTCGTCGGCCCAGGCGCGGGCCGTAGGGCCATCGCCGGACAGGCGGTGGCAGCGGCTTAACCCCAGCCGTACCGAGACGTTCAACCACGGCTCGCCGCAGGCCTCGGCGATGGATCGCGCTTGGCCCAACAGGGCCCGCGCCGACGCCAGATCACCGCCGTCGAGCGACAGGGCAGCGCTGGTGCACAAGCTATAGCCCTGGACCATGGAACCGGGCGTGACCAGGCAGTTCAGCTCGTCCAAGGCAGCCAGAGCGCCCGCGCGCCGGCCGGTCACCTGACAGATCATGGAGATTAAAGCCAATGGACCGATGAGCCAATTGCGCTGTGCTTGTTTGGAGGCAATGCTTCGCGCCTCTTCGTCGGCAGCCAGCGCCAGGTCAAACTGGCCACGGGGGAGATAGACGCCAGCGGCCAGGCCATGCATGGCCGCTACCTGGGCCCGATGATAACCGATCTCACGGGCCAGGTCGGCGGCAGACCGGTAGTAAGCCTCAGCCTCGGCCAGCGAGTCGGTTTCGGCCGCGCAGTTGGCCAGCACCTGGTAGGCGTCAGCACGGGTTGGCGCGTCGGGAGCAGCTAGAGTCGCGGCCTCACCGGCCAAGGCCTCTGCGGCATCGTACTGCCCCAGGCGAAAGCGCAGCCGGGCCACGCGGACCAGAGCCGCTGCCAGGGTTGCCGGGTCGCCCTGGCACCTGGCTGTTTCCAGAGCCTGCCCTGCCCGTTGGAGAGCGGCGGGGATTGCCCCCGACTGCTCAAAGGCCGGGTCCTCTTTGTCCAGGTCAGCGGCGGTGGACGGCGCGCACATGGCACCAGTCTATCACATCTGTGCTGTCAAGGCAAGCTCAACTGTATGGGTTTTTCCATCAAATCTCCAACCGATCTCCACAAGGCCTCCACACCTTTGTGCTACAATAAGGCATGTTGGGAACGGAGTGCGTTAATGCCAGGTAATATGGCGGCTGCGTGAGCGATGAAAGGACAAACGGAGACAAGAAAATGAAGAAAAAAGACATGGCATTTTTATTGGTGTGTGCTCTTGTGCTATCGATGCTGGCAGCATGTGGGGGAGGTTCGACTTTGGCAGTGTCTACCACTGAGCCGGTTCAGAAGAGCACAGTGGCCGTAGATACGGGGACCAGCACGGGAGTGGACTCGGCGGCGGAGGCAACTGCCGGGACCGGCGAGGCAACCGGAGATACGGGAACATCTGTGGCGACGGAGGCTGTTGTCGAGAACGCCGAGACTCACGACAGTGCAGAGGACGATGTCTGGGATAGCTCGGAAGCGATCCAGATTGTGTTGAACGGAAGCTCGATAACCGCAGGCGGAGAGGGTGTGACGGTCGACAGCGGCAGGGCAACCATCACAGCGGCGGGGACATACGAGATCAGCGGCTCGTTGGCCGACGGGCAGATCATCGTCAATACCGAGGACGAAAAAAAGATCAAGCTTGTGCTGAACGGGGTCGACATTAGCTGCTCGACGAGCGCGCCCATTGCCGTCATGGCCGCGGACGAGGTGGTTGTGATCCTGGCAGACGGCAGTGAGAATCATCTGTCGGACGGAAGCTCGTATGTCTTTGAAGGCGCCGAAGAGGATGAGCCCAACGCGGCGCTTTTCAGCAAGGCCGACCTGACGATCACCGGGATCGGCTCGCTGACGGTGGAGGGGAATTATAACGACGGGATTGCCAGCAAGGATGGGCTGGTCATCTCTGGCGGGACGATCAGCGTGAGAGCGGCGGATGATGGGATCCGGGGCAAGGACTATCTCGTTGTGAGGGATGGGAATATCGAGGTGGTTGCCCAGGGCGATGGCCTGAAATCGGACAATGAGGAAGATGCCACGATGGGCTATGTGCTCATCGAGGGCGGCGTGGTCGGCGTCAGCGCAGGGGGGGATGCGATTGACGGCCAAACGGATGCCATGATCACCGGTGGGGAGGTCAGCCTCTCCTCAGGTGGTGGCAGCAACGGCCGCATCGACGAAAGTGCATCGGCCAAGGGGATCAAGGGAGTTGTCAGTGTCACTATTGACGGCGGGACGGTCACGGTCAGCTCTGCCGACGACGCCATCCACTCGAACGGAAGCGTGACGATCGATGGAGGCACCCTCGCCCTCGCTTCTGGCGATGACGGCATGCACGCTGACACGACGCTAGAGATCAACGGCGGCGAGATCAGCATTACCGAGTCGTACGAGGGGATCGAAAGTGCGGCTATTACGATTAACGATGGAAATATCCGGATTGCCGCCAGCGACGACGGCATCAACGTGGCTGGAGGTGCCGACGGTTCTGGAATGGCCATGGGGCCGGGCTTTGGCGGAGGTCCCGGTGGGAGGCCGGGCGGAAGGCCAGTCCAGGAAAACTTGGCGGCGGCAGGCAATTATCGCCTCGTAATCAACGGCGGCTATATTTACATGGATGCCGATGGGGATGGCCTGGATTCCAATGGGTCTATCGAGATGACGGGTGGTGTGGTCATCGTGAATGGCCCGACCGAGAGGATGAACGGCGCTCTCGATTATATGAGTGGGTTCAATATGACCGGCGGGTTCCTGGTGGCGGCGGGCAGCTCGGGCATGGCAGAAGCTCCTAGTGAATCATCAAGCCAGCCTTCCGTATTGCTAAACCTGAGCTCAATGCAACGGGCCGGCACGCTGATTCGCATTCAGACCAGTGACGGACAGGATGTCCTTATCTTTGCCCCGGCCAAGGAATACCAGTCGATAGCCTTCTCATCGCCAGATCTCACCAAAGGCTCGACCTATGCAGTGTACTATGGAGGCAGCGCGACCGGTACGGCCAGTGACGGGCTGTACCAGGATGGGACCTATAGCTCCGGCGCCGAATATACCAGTTTCACTATCTCTGGTATGGTGACCAGGATAGGTATGAATATCCGCTGATAGAGTTTCTATCAGGGCCACCCTTTGAGCAGGAGTGGCAGGTGATGATAATAGGTGGCGGGCGCCGGCCGGTGGATGACCAGCGATACGTTGTCGACGTACATGGCCGTCTGTCCGCCGGCGCCGTCGTTCACCACGCCAAAGTGCAGTCTGACTGAGCGGCCGGCATAGCCGGTCAGGTCGAACGTATAGTGCTGCCATAGCTGCGCATTCGAAAGCTGCCAGAACAGGGTGTCCAGGACGGCACCGGTGTCCGGGTTCAACAGGAGCAGGTACTGGGCGTCGCCGGCGTCCGGCAGGAACGCGGCGGGCTCGGCGGGTACCTGGCCGTCGGGAAAGGCCTGATCCTGGAGGCGCAGGGCCGATTCACCCGAGACCGAGTATATGGCGCAGCTCAAGGTGGCGGTCAGAGTGTCGGCCGGGACAGCGACCACCTGGCGGGCCGACGAGTAGGCCGCCTGGCTATTCAGGCCATTGTCGATGCCCACCCGGGCGGAAACCCACCCGTCATACGCTACGCGATCGGTCAGCCCGGCCGGCCATGCAGTCTGGGGGAACTCCCAGCCGCTGCCGGCCTCCAAGCCACCGTCGACGATCACGTCGTAGGCCGGCGTCCAGTAGCGCCACACGCCGTTGCCCGCCACCACATAGTAATTCTGCATGGCGACATAGACACTGCCATTGCGGGCGGCCACCAGGTCACGCAGGGTCGATTCGACGGGCGGGTGGCCGACCGTCGTCCAGCTCCGGCCGCCGTCGAGCGAACGGTACAGATCGTGTTGGGAGATGGCATAGGCTATCCCGTAGCGGGGCGCGAATACGACGCGATGGACACCGTCGCCGGGCAGGCCGGTGCTCGTCAGCTCCCAGTTGATCCCGCCATCGGTCGAGCGCCATACCCCTGAGCGGGTTTCCCCAGACGGCGTGTCGGTCCAAGAGGCGGTCGCCAGCAGCGTGTGGTTAGTGAGGTAGCCTGGGGAGATTGCCACTGAGCTGGTCTTGGTCCCGGTCACCAGGCCGGATGCGGCCAACTCCCACATGGTGGCGCCCGGCGGCAACCGCCAGAACCCATCACCACCGGCCAGGACGGCGGCGCCGGGCGGCGCAGCGACCAACAGCGCCGGAGTGTAGGCGCCGGGTGGCCAGGTGCCCAGGGTTGCCCAGGTGTCCCCGTTATCCTGGGAGCGTACTACCTGGCTCCCGACCGACGCGAACAGGGTGCGATCGGTGCCGTAATGGGGCGAGATGGCCAGGCCGCTGATCCAGCCGGTGCCGTAGACCGACTTCCACGTCGCGCCGCCATCCTGGGTGCGATAGACGTTGGCCCCGATGCTCTCCTGGCTGACCAGCGCCGCAAATAGGGTGTGGTCTGAGGCATAGACCGGTGAGGCAACAAGGGACTGGACGCCATAATGGCTCATCGATTGCAGGCCCAGGGCAGACCAGCTCGCGCCGCCGTCGAGGCTGCCGTAGACGCCGTGCCGGTGGGCGCCGGCGATCAGCAGTCCGTTGTCAGGCGATAGAGCCAATGGGCCGCTCGACAGGGCGATCAGCTCCTGGGCCAGCTGCCAGGTGGCTCCGCCGTCAACAGTGCGATAGACACCCTGGTCGGTGCCGGCCAGCAGCACCGGATGGGCCGGCCAGCCGGGCGAGATAGCGAGCGAATGGACGGCCAGCCCAGGATATCCGGCGGCAGGCGTCCAAGTCAGACCGCCGTCTTGCGACTTGAAGAGACCGGCGTTTGTGCCGGCAAAGACCGTCTGGTCGGCGGAAAAAGCCGGCGACACGGCCAGGTCGGCGACGAACGTCGAGGTTGCCGGCAACGTAACGCTGATCCAGCTCGTCCCGCGATCGTGTGAGATGTGCACGGTGCCGCCGCCGCCCACCAGGATTGTGCCGTCGGCTTCCAAGTCCGGCGATACGGCCAGGCTGGACAATGAGGCAGTCAGGACCTGAGTCCAGTTCATTCCCTGGTCAACCGTGCGATACAGGCCGCTCCAACCGGCCACAAAAGCAGTTCCGTCGAGGGCAAAGGCCGGCGAGTAGGCGATCGGACCCGACGTCGACACGGAATAGTTTGCGGTCCAGTGGATGCCGCCATCCTGGCTGAGGTACAGGCCCCCCCAGCCACCGGTCGCCAGGACGTGGCCGCTGGTGGCAAAGTCGGGCGCTACGGCGACGTTGTTGATCGATCCAAAGGGGCCGCTGTAGAGCCGGCCGACCCATGCCCACGTCTGCCCACCGTCGGTAGACCGGCACAGACCGCCCCAGGTGGCGGCAAAGGCGATCCGGTCGGCGGCAAAGTCGGGCGAGAAGGCATAATCGTGCACGGCCGTGGCATAGGCAACATTCTCTGTGCCGCTGGACGACGGCTGCCACGTCTGCCCCTGATCATCTGACCTCAAGATGCCGAGCCCGCTCTGCCCCCCACCTTTATGGTCGATCCACTCCCCGGTAAAGGCAGTCCCGTCGTTGACGAAATCGGGTGAGACGGCCAGCGTCAGCGCGCGGCCGCCGCGCGGCCCATTGCCCTGCCACGTCCCCGGCTCGGCCGGGCCCCCCTGCGCCACGTCGAGCCGCCACAGGCCGCCCTCGGCGCCCGCGTAAAAGGCCATTGACCCGGTTGGTACGCTGGCCAGAGCCAGCATGCTGGTGGCGTCGAGCCCGCTGCCCGCCGGCTGCCAAGTATTACCGCCGTCTGTCGAGCGATAGACGGCGCCGCCCCCATTCTCGTTGCCATAGTACACCCCGGCCAGGACCGATCCGTCGTGGGCAAAGACGAGTGAAGAGAGCGTGAGCAGCTCGCTGCCCAAGGTCGGAGGGATGCCCGTGCTCAGCACCTGCCAGCTATCGCCGCCGTCGGTGGAGCGGACCAGCTCGCCGGCCGCAGAGGCATCGGCCTTGACGCCGGCGTACAGGGTCTGGCTGGCGCCAAACGCAGGCGAAACGGCCAGCGCCGTCACCGATTTGGTCAGCACCTGCGTCCAGGTTAGCCCATCGTCGTCCGAGCGCTGCAGGCCTGCATCCCCGGTGCCGGCAAACAGGATGTGATCCACGGCATAGTTCGGCGATGGAACGAGGATGGTCGCGTGCACATTTGGCGCCAGCGACGACCATGTGTCGCCGCCGTCGCTCGTCACATACAATCCCAGGGCTGAGGAATAGGTAAACTCGGACACCCACGCCGTGTGGTCGGCGGCAAAAGCCGGCGAGACGGCGAGCGCATGGCAGATCCGGTCTGCGACGATCTCGTCCCAGTTTTGCCCGCCGTCGGTGGAGCGATATGCGCCGCCGTCGGCGTAGCCATGTTGGCCGAGCGTGCCGGTCGCGGCAAAGGCGGTACCGTCGTCCTGGAATGCCGGCGAAAAGGCGACATCCTGCACCCGCTCCAACCGGCCGGACACGTCGCTCCAGGTCTGGCCGCCATCTACCGAGATCTGCAGGCCGCCGTCGTATTCGCCTGGAGTACTGGCGTACAGGCGCTCGAAAAAGCTCGTGCCGGCCAGGATTGTCTGCGGGTCGCCGGGGGCCACCGCCAGGGCGCGGACTGTGAGCCGGGCCGGGCCGCTGTCGTGCCGGTACCAATGGATTCCCCGATCGTTCGAGTAGTAGATGCCCGAGCTGGTGGCGGCAAAAGCTGCCGCGTCCCACGAGCCGGCCGGAGCGAGGGCCAACCCGGCGACCGACCCGCCGATGAACCCGCCATAATAGGGGGCGGCCGGGTCATACCAGCCGACGGGCGTCCAGGTTACGCCGCCGTCTTCGGAGCGGTATGGGCCGGGATCGGCCGAGCTGGCAGCCAGGATGACGGGATCGCCCGGGCCGTAAGTGGGCGAAAAGAGCAGTGTGTATTGCCCACTTGGGTTGAGGGTGAGCGTCCCGGGTGACCAGTCAGCGCCGCTGTTCTGGGAGACGTAGAGCTGGCCGCTGGCCGAGGCCACGGCGAGCAAGGTAGCATCCTGGCCATAGTCCGGCGATACGGCAAAGGCGCCGACAGGCACACCTGGGCCGGCCGGATCCCACGTGGCGCCGCCATTGGTCGACCTGAACAGACCTTCACCGGGAACGAGGGCGAACAGGGTGTGATCGACGGCATAGGTCGGGGAAAAGGCCAGCGCCGTGACCGAATGAGTGGCGAACCAGCCGCCGGGCTGGGCGAAGGTGTCGCCGCCGTCGGTCGAGACAAAGGTTTGATAGCCGCCGACGACATACACCGTGTGGTCCTGCGCAAAAGCGGGTGAGATAGCCAATCCAGGAGGGCTCGGCAGGCCTGTCCACCCCGGAGTGACCTCCTGCCACGACAGGCCCTCGTCGACAGAACGGTAGACGCTGTATCCGGCGGTCCACAGCCCGGACGTGACGAACAGGGTCCAGTCGTCGGCAAAGGCCGGCGAGATTGCCAGGGCAACCACATTCCGCCAGCCATCGGGACCGGCATGCTGCCAGGATCTGCCGCCATCTACGGTGCGGTAAACACCTTGACCGCGCAGCCCGGCATAGGCCGTATGGTCGTTGGGATAGGCGGGGGAGATGACGATGGCGGCGATGCTGCCCCCATAGGGGCCGGGGACTGCCTCCCAAGTTTCCTCTTGGGCGTGGCCAGACAAAGGAAGGGCCACACCGGCGAGAAGCACAAGGCTCAAAACGAGACACATTCTCCTGCTCATCTTTTACCTCCTGAACCCTCACATAGCAGAAACCCAACGGCCTCAGCGCAGCAGCGTTGCCTCGCGCCCTGCATGGGCGCTGTTCCTCTACATAATCCGGCTGCCGACCAGTTTCACGCCTCGGTCTTGCTGCCTACCAGGATCATTTGCAGGTTGCACTGGTAGCGCGCCTCCGCATTTTGTGGGTTGGCTACCTTGGCCGAGGCAAAAAAGCCGCGGCTGCCGGTGGCAAATGCTTTGGGCTTGAGCCGGACCGTCCCCCACACCTGGCCGGTGGCCGCGTCTTTGATCTCGACCAACAGCTCGGCGGGCGCCTGCTCGTCGATTCTGGGCATGTTTCCTCTCTCCTCGTGACAGGTTGGTGATAGTATCAGAGTACACGAGTCGGGCTAGTTTGTCAAGCTCGATGGTGCGGCCGTTGTTTCGGATCGATGCTTGCCAATCCGCGGGCAGAGCAAGAGGCGTCGGCTGCCTAAAAAGAGCGAGCCGGCCTTTGGGCCGGCTACCAGACAAGGCTTATCGCTTTCGGAGTGGATATCGACAATGCCCCCAAGGGCCCTTGGGGGCAGTTATTGTCGCCACATTAACAAAACTGCAATCCCAACGCTGACATCATACCACAAGTGGTGGTGTCCCACTGCCGTTGCGGCCTATCGTCCACCGGGCGAACCGACCTCTACCCGGCCAGTAGACATAATGCAACCCAGGGGACCTCGATCGCACACCATGTCGCCACCCCTGCTGGGCTGAAAACTTTTAGGGAAGATTATACTACAAGCAGCCAAAATCGCAAAACTGCCGCGGGTCCGCTTTTGATACCGTGACCTGGTTTTCGGCCACTCAACGCCCAAAAACCGGATGGAGAGCCCTTTGTTGACCTAACGTTTGACCATAACCACGTGGGACACCATTTTGATGTCGGTTGGTATCCCTTCATGTTCCATTTTGGCAAAATGGTGTCGCACCGCAACAAACTGGAACATATGGTTGCGAGCTACTTCTTAAAGACCTCCTTCGCGACCAGGACGGCGGATACTGCCCGTGGCCACCCAGCATAGAAGGCCAGGTGGGTCATGACCTCGGCAAGCTCGGTCTCCGAGAGGCCGTTCGCCCTGGCCAGATTCAGGTGGCTTGGAAGCTGCTCGGTATTTCCGTTGGCGATGAGTGCCGCGACGGTGATCAGGCTGCGGTCTCGCGGTGACAGTCCTGCACGTGCCCACACATCACCGAATAGCACGTCATCCGTGAGTCCCGCCAACTTGGGCGCAAAATCGCCCATTAGTTGCTGAGCGCGTGATTGTTCTTTTGGTTCAGACATCTTGTCTCTCCTTCATGAGACATCTAGTTTTCGTTCACCCAGCCACTTTACCATTGCAGGGTCCCGGTGGTCAAAGAAACTACTGGTTTTTGTGTCTAGCGTTGTAATAGCCGCCAGATCTTCCGGGCTTAATTCAAAGTCAAACACGCTGATATTCTCTATCATTCTTTCTTTGCGGGTTGTTTTTGCAAGGGCAACAATGCCTCTTTGGACAAGCCAGCGGAGAATTACCTGGGCAACGCTTTTTTGGTGCTTGGCGGCGATTGATAGCAGCAGCTCATTCTGAAAAATGTTATTCCTTCCCTCTGCGAATGGCGCCCATGCTTCAACCTGAACGCTGTTGTCGTGCAAGAACTTGTGCGCGTCAATTTGCTGTTGGAAAGGGTTCACTTCAATCTGATCTACTGCGGGCATTATTTGGTTGTGAACCATCAAGTCCATTATTCGGTCGGGTTGAAAGTTTGAAACCCCGATCGCTCTGACTTGGCCTTGTTGATACAGTTCTTCCATCGCGCGCCATTCACCATGCACATCGCCGAATGGTTGATGGATCAGGTACAGGTCCATGTAATCTAGTTGCAGTCGCCTCAGAGAATTTTCAAAGGCTCTTAGTGTGCCTTCGTAGCCATTTCTCTGAATCCAAAGTTTTGTAGTGATAAACAGGTTTTCTCTTGCAACGCCGCTTTGTTTGATCCCCCGGCCAACCGCCTCTTCGTTCCGGTAAGAAGCGGCCGTGTCAATATGGCTATATCCCGTTTGAATGGCGTCAACCACGCTTCTTTCACATTCGGCCGGATCCGTGATCTGAAAAACACCGAAGCCCAGAATAGGGATTTCAACACCATTGTTCAATTTTACATTTTTCATTATTTTCTCCTTGTCTTTCTGTGGTTAATGGTGTTGCTCTGGGGTAAGTAGCCGGGTGAACGAGAGCGAGGCTAACTTCCAGCTACCCTCTTGCTGCACATACACTTCTGTAACCATGAAGGGATTGGTGACCTCATTGCCGCCAACCACGGCCAACAGCGTAATCCTGTTTAGAAGGATGGCCGTTGCGCCAATGATAGCCACCGATACTTCATGGATATCCGCTTGCTTGTAGTGAATGCCTCCACTTTTGATGATGTCGAGTTCTTGTTCTTTCCCCCACGCTCCGCCCATGTGGACAAACATTGCCTTTTCATGAAAGAGCGCGTCAAGGGTGTCTACTTCGCGCTCTGACATCCAGCGCCATTTCTCTTCCGAGAGATTGATTACTTCTTGTTCCAGGGTTACGTTTTGCATCATTTTCTCCTTTTCAACTATGCACACTAATGATTAAAAACCTCTGTCAGCCACTTGTCAAAATCAAGTATCCACTGACCATCCCCGGCGCCAAAACCATGAGGCCAACCTTCCAGCGCATGGGATTCAACCGGCACACCGGCCTGTTGCAGGGCGCTGACGCAAGCCTCGAATTGACGTACAAACGGATCTCTTGTGCCATATAAGAAATATGTGGGCGGCAAATCCGAGGCCTTGAATTTCTCAACATCTGTGGAGGCAACACCCAGTCTTCCATAAAAGGAATAGATCATTCCGACCGCACTGACATCGGCAGAAATCCTATCCAATGTGTCCGGCACATAGCTGGGGTCAATGGCGGTTCCATTTATCGTCCCGTCAAAATTCAATACCAACTCACCCCCCAGGATACCGCCGGCCGAGAAACCCACAACCGCTATATCGTTCTCTTCAATGCCTAAATCCGCTGCATGACTACGGACATACCGCACGGCCCGGGCCAGATCCAATGCGCCTTCTTGCATGGTATACGGCCTCAGCCGATAGTTCACCACAAAACTCTGATACCCAAGCGCGCTCAGATGTTCTGCGACAGGTGTACCTTCAATCTCATTGCCGCGAAATTGAAAAGCGCCCCCGGCGCATACCAGCACCGCCCCTTTGACTGCCACACCTTGTTTGACGGGCAAGTACACCATATTGGGCCGAAAATCAGGCGGATCAAAATACCCGGCATTGTTTTCCGTATACTCTGTGGTGGTTGGAACATTCCCTTCTTCCCAGAGATAAATCTGCTGTGGTATTTCATTTTGTGAAGCACCCGTTATATGTCTTTGCCAGAATTGGACAGCCAAGTCTACCCATCCTTCCGCATCGGTGCCTGTGCCAAGTCCAAAACCATGCCCTGCACTTTCATACCTGCGATATTCGACATCCACGCCGGAATTTTTAAGATTCTCTACCCGCCTTTCCACCGTATTGACGTTGGCTATGCCATCGTTGGCGGCTACGGTAATGAAAGCCGGAGAGAAATCCCTAGAATAGCTTGATTGTCCGGTATAGGCTATGACGGCTGTTGCCGGTTTCGGGAGATTGCCGCCCCCATAAGCGGCTACGCCGTTTAAGGCAATATCACCCACCACCCTGGCCCCGGCAGAGCCGCCCCATAACGCATAGTCCTTTGTGCTGACTTTGAGCATTTCCGCACTACGGAAGATATACCCTATCGCTGCTGCCAGGTCTTCGGCAGCCCATTGCTCACTGCCAATGCGGTAGCGTATCACAAAAGCGTTATACCCCTTTTTGCTTATCTCTAAAGCAAGTGGAAATCCTTCATGAAGGGAACCAACATAAGAGAAACCTCCTCCAGGGCATACGATGGCATAAGGAGCATCCGGATTACCCCGAAAGAAAAACAGTCCGGTGTTCCTCTTGTTGGGGTCTTGGTGCTTTTGCTCGTCGGTATAGAAATCGTAGAATATTACCCTACCATCGCTTACTTCGTCTATCATAACCCAAGTTGCCACCTTGGGCAATCGGATTGAAAGTCCATGGATTCTCCGCTATAGTTGTAGGTGACCAAACCATCAACT
>DAOUGI010000026.1:0-47358 GCA_034429215.1 Anaerolineae bacterium
GCGTCTACTGGGAGACGACCAGCCGCCGCGTGCTGACCATGCAGAACGTCGCCGCCATCAAGATCGGCGACCACGCCGCAATCGAGGCGGCCGGCATCGACCGCGCCCAGGTGGCCCAACGGCTGTTTGGCGCCTACCTCCAGCAGGTTTTCGTCCACAACTTTGTCCACGCTGACCCGCATCCCGGCAACCTGTTCGTCGAGCCGTTGGAGCCGGTTGAAGGCCAGCCGCGGCCCTTCATCCTCACCTTTGTCGATTTTGGCATGGTAGCTACCGTCCCAGAGCGGGCGCGCAAGCACCTGCGCGATGCCCTGGTCGGCTTTGCCACGAGCGACACGGCGCGGATGGTGCGCGCCTACCAGGGAGCCGGACTGCTGCTGCCCGGCGCCGACCTGGCCCGCCTGGAGGAGGTCCAGACCGAGCTGTTCGACCGCTATCGGGGCATCACCATGCGCCAGGCGCGGGATATCATGATGGACCAATGGCACGACCTGGCCCGCGAGTACCGCGACCTGCTGTACGATATGCCCTTCCAGATCCCCACCGACCTGCTGTTCGTGGGCCGGGCCATCGCCATCCTGTCAGGCATGGCCACCGCGCTCGATCCCGATTTCGATCCGTGGCAGGCCATCGCGCCCTTTGCCGAGCAGTTGGCCAAGGAAGAGGTGGGCCGAGATTGGCGCAGTTGGTTGTCGGAGGCAGGGCAGTTGGTCCGGGTGCTCCTATCGCTGCCCGGCCAGACCGACCGGTTTTTTGCCCAGGCGAATCAGGGCAGGCTGGCGGTGCGGGCCTCGCTGGCGCCGGACGCGACGCGCAGCCTGCACCGGGTGGAGGCGGCGGTGAACCGCCTGGCGGCGGCGGCGGTGTTTGCGGCGCTGCTGTTGGCTGCGGTGGCGGTATATATCGCGGAGGGGATGGGGGTGATGGCCGCCGTGCTGCTGGCCCTGGCTGGGGTGGCTCTACTGGTGATGCTCACCCGGCGGTGAGGGTTAGTCGCTCTGGCTACACCAGCAGCATCGCATCCCCGAACGAGTAAAACCGGTACCGCTCCCGGATCGCCTCCTCGTAGGCGCGCAGGATCAGCTCTCGCCCGGCAAAGGCCGACACCAGCATCAGCAGCGTGCTGCGGGGCAGGTGAAAGTTGGTGATCATCGCCTCCACGACACGAAAGCGATAGCCGGGATAGATGAACAGCTCGGTGCGCCCGGCATAGGCCGCCACGGTCCGCAGGCCACACGACTCCCCCTCAGGACCACAGCCCCGCGCCGCCGACTCCAGCGCCCGGACGGCCGTCGTCCCGACCGCGATCACCCGCCGCCCCTCCAGCCGTGCCCGGTTGATCTGCTCCGCTGCCGAGGCGGATAGCTCGAACCACTCGGTGTGGATCTGGTGGGCCTCGACCTCGTCCTCCTTCACCGGGCGAAAGGTGTCAAGGCCGATGTGCAGGGTCAGAAAAGCCATCTCCACGCCCATGCACCGCAAGTCTACCAACAAATCGGGCGTAAAGTGCAGCCCGGCCGTGGGCGCCGCCGATGAGCCCTCGATGCGGGCATAGACCGTCTGGTAGCGGTCCCGGTCGGCCAGCGGCTGGTGGACGTAGGGGGGCAGGGGCACCTCGCCCAGCTCGTCCAACAGCGGCTCGATGGGCCGGTCAAAGCGGACCAGGCGGCCGCCCGATTCGGTTTCGGCGATGATCTCGGCCGCCATCTGCCCTCCCGTAATCTCGATCCGCTGCCCGGGGCGCAGCCCTTTGCCTCCAACGAGCGCCTCCCAGGTCTGTTCATCCCGCCTACTCAGCAGCAGCAGCTCCACCTTGCCGCCGGTGCCGGCTTTGTGGCCGCGCAGCCGGGCGGGGATGACCCGTGTCTGGTTGGCGACCAGCAGGTCGCCGGGGCGCAGGTACTCGCCGACGTCGCGAAAGAGGCGGTGCTCGATCTGGCCGGTAGTACGGTGGACGACCATCAGCCGCGAGGCGTCGCGGGGCTCGATCGGCGTCTGGGCGATCAGCTCCGGGGGAAGGTAATAGTCAAAGTCGCTCGTTCTCATTGCTAACGGTTCAGCAGCCGGATGACGACGTTGAGGATGAGGGTCAACAGGAGGCTAACCACAATCATGCTGACGATTGGAAAATAGCAGGACAATCCCCCGCGCTGGATGTGCAGGTCGCCCGGCAGCCGGCCCAGCGGCAGCCCTGACCGGCCCAGCAGCCAGATCAGGCCGCCGGCCAGGACCAGCACCACGCCCAAGATGAGGATGGCTTTGCCCAAGGATGACAGGTCCACCGGTTCCCTCGATACCTCACAGAGATTGAAAGTTGACCAGCTCGATGTCGGACTGGCTCAGCCGGGCCTTGATGCGCGGATCGAGCAGCGCCTGCAGGTCCTGCTCCCGCCAGTCGGCGCCATAGCCGGGATGGGCCATCAGCTCGCTCGTCCAACCGTCGCGCAGGCCGTCCAGCACCGCCAGCAGGTACTCGGGCGTGCGGTGGCCGGGCGTCGAAAAGTGCTGGATGAAGGCATTGGGGCGGCGAATGCCGGCCCGGTCCACCCGGCCGCGGTAGCGCTTGCCCATCCAACCGATGAGCCACACCGGCAGCTTGTTCTGGCGGGCAAAGGTCGGCGCCTGTTCCTCGAAATCGTCGCCAAAGGGAGCGCGGATCGGCAGGTTGTACTCCTTGGCCAGGTCGAGCGTCACCCGGAAGCGATCGGGGCGGATGTAGGATATCGCGCAGTGGTTGTCGAGGTGGTCCGGCGGGCGTCCCACGTCGGCGATGAACCGCTCGACCTGGGCCCGCAGCTCGGCGCGGAGCTGCGCCGTCGTGCCCGGCCTAAAGCTCCGCAGGATCTGCCCGTCGTTGAGAAAGCGCCCGTCGGGGCCGACCAGCGCCCGGACCTGCCCCACGGACAGGACAGGCTGCCCGGCGTTGAACACCAGGTGCACCCCGGCCCCCAGCTCGGGATGCTCCTTCAAATAAACAGCCGCCTGCGGCCAGGCCGGCATGTTGGTCATGCACGATGTGCTCGAGATGGCGCCCGTCCGGTGGCAGTCGATGATCCCCCGCACCACGCCCTCGTCGTTGCCGAAATCGTCGGCGTTGACGATCAACCGTTTCATGGCTTTACGACCTCCCCTTGCATGCTCCACGGGCCGGTGTGGATAATCCGCACCTGCACCAGATGCCCGGTCAAGTCCTCCTCGCCTATGGGCAAGAAAACCAGCTTGTTCGTCCGCGTCCGGCCCTGCCACTTGCCACGGCGCCGCGCTTCGACCAGGATCTCGACCGTCTGGCCCAAGAGCCGGGCGTTGATCTCGCCGGCAATCCGCTCCTGGAGCCGGTCCACCGCCTTGCGGCGGCGCTCCTTTTCCTCCGCCGGCACGTCGTCGGACAGCCGCTCGGCCGGGGTGCCGGGCCGGGGCGAGTAGGCGGCGACGTGGACCACGTCGAAGCGCAGCTCTTCCAGGAGGCGGTAGGTAGCCTCGAACTGGGCCTCGCTCTCGCCCGGGAAACCGACGATCACGTCGGTGGCCAGCCCGGCGCCCGGCATCGCCGCCCTAATACGGGCCACCAGGCTCCGGTAGCTATCGGCGCTATAACCGCGCCCCATGCGGCGCAGGACGGCGTTGTCGCCCGACTGGACCGGGATCTCGACATGCTCGCACACCTTCGGCAGGCGGGCCGCCGTCTCGATCAGGCGGTCGGACATCTCCGCCGGGTGGGAGGTGAGGAACCGGATCCGCTCCAGGCCATCGACCTGGTGGACCGCCTCCAACAGATCGGCCAGGCCGAATGCGTACGAGTCCACGTTCTGGCCCAGGAGGGTCACCTCCTTGACGCCGTTCCCAACCAGCCCTTGCGCCTCGGCCACAACCTCGTCGATAGGGCGGCTCACCTCCGGGCCACGGCGCAGGCGCACGACGCAGTAGGTGCACAGGTGGTTGCAGCCATAGCTGATGCTGACGCCGGCGGACACGGGAGATTTGACATTTTTGATTTTCGATTTTTGATTTTGGATTGCAGCTTGACGTTTGGCCAGGTCGATGACGGCGTCGATGTCGGAGGGCTTGATGAAGGCGTCGACCCAGGGATAGCGGCGCTGGAGGGCCGGGATTTCGGTCACGAAGCAGCCCATCAGGGCCACGATGGGCGGATCCGACCGGCCCTGCGGTTTGCGCTTCAGGCTCGACAGGGAGGTGAGCCGGCCCACCACCTTGTCTTCGGCGCTCTGTCGCACTACGCAGGTGTTGAGCAGGACCAGGTCGGCGTCCTCGGGGCGGCCGGCCTCCTCGAAGCCTAGCTTTTGCAGCTCCTCGGCGGCCCGCCGCGAGTCGGCAAAGTTCATCTGGCAGCCGATGGTCCACAGGTAGTAGCGCATTACAGCCTGCGCAGGATCTCGCGGGCGGCGACCATGCCCGACGCGGACGCCTGCACCAACCCGCGGGTCACGCCCGCCCCGTCGCCGGCGGCAAACAGGTTGCGCACCTCTGTTTCCAGGTCGCGGGTCAGCTTGAGCCGGGAGGAGTAGAACTTGGCCTCGACGCCGTACAGCAGGGTGTGCCGCGAGGCGACGCCGGGTGCCAGCTTGTCCATCGCGTCGAGCATCTCCAGGATGTTGACCACATAGCGATAGGGAAGCACCAGGTTCAGATCGCCGGGGACGGCGCTGGCCAGCGTCGGACGGGTGATGCAGCGTGACAAGCGCTGGTCGGTCGTGCGCCGGCCCTCGCGCAGGTCGCCCAGCCGCTGGACCATGATCCCACCCGACAGCAGGTTGGCCAGCCGGGCGATATATTTGCCGTAAGCCGTCGGCTCCTTGAACGGCTCGGTAAAGTTCTTACTCACCAGCACGGCAAAGTTGGTGTTGTCGGTCTTGATGTTGGCATAGGAGTGGCCGTTGACGGTCATGACGTCGCCAACCCATTCGGTGACGACCTCGCCGTAGGGGCAGACGCAGAAGGAGCGCACCTTGTCGTCAAAAGCGGCCGAGTAGTAGATGAGCTTGGGCTCGTACAGCAGATCGGTCAAGGGCGCCAGCACCGAAGCGGGCAGCTCCACCCGCACCCCAATGTCCACCGGGTTGATGCTCAGGCTCAGCTTCAGCTCGCGGCTGATCTCGGTCAGCCAATCGGCCCCTTCACGGCCCGGCGCAGCGATGACATGCCGTCCGATCAGCACCTCACCCCGGCCTGTTTCCACCCCGGTGATGCACCCGTCGTGGGTCAGGAGGCGGGCGACATCGGTCCGGGTGCGAACCTCCACGCCCCGCCGCACCAGCTCCTGGTACATGTTGCCCAGGATGTCACCGCTTCGCTCGGTGCCCAGGTGGCGGATCGGATAGTGCAGCAGCTTTAGGCCGGCGTGAGCGGCGCGATGGTCAACCTCCTCGATCTGGTCCCGCTCGCCGTGGAAGAGCTCGCCGTCCGCGCCAAACCGCACCCACAGCGCGTCCACCTCCTCCACCAGCTTGGCCGCCTCATCCTCACCCCGGATGTCGGCCAGCAGGCCCCCCACTTGGGTGGTGATGGTCAGCTTGCCGTCGCTGAAAGCGCCGGCGCCGCCCCAGCCGGTCATCAGCGCGCAGGTGGCACACTGCAAGCAGCGGCCCGATTCCCGCGCCGGGCAGCGGCGCTTGTCCAGGTCAGGGCCCTTGTCCAACATCAGCACCCGCGGGCGTGCGCCCCGCTCCGTTGCGCTCCGGAGACTGGTGTTCTCCGTCAGTTCCAGGGCGGCAAAGATGCCGGCCGGCCCGGCCCCCACGATGATCACGTCATATTCTGCTTGGCTCATTATCTTCTCCTGAAAACAGCCCGCATGCGCGCGGGCCTACACCCTATTGTAACACGCCTGCCCCAAACCCTCAAATTTGGGCTGACATTGACAACCCCGCCATTCCGTGCTATTCTGAACCCGGCTGACTGCTGATGGCTGCAAGCTGATAGCTAATCTCTAACACAGTTCTAATACTCTTCACACGTTGGTCTAACGTGGGCCAGGTAGAATAAAACGACCACCTGATAGGGGAGTTATAGCTATGGATTTGAACCGTTTTACCGAAAAAGCTCAAGAAGCGGTCGCCCAGGCACAAAGCCTGGCCGCTGAATATAACCACGGGCAGATCGAGGGCGAGCACCTGCTGCTGGCGCTGCTGCGCCAGGCAGACGGCATCGTGCCGCAGATCGTACAAAAGCTGGGACTACAGCCAGACAGCCTGATCCAGCAGCTCAGCGGTGAGCTGGACCGCCGGCCGCGGGTGTACGGCGGCGCGGCCCAGGTCGGCCTGTCCCGCGAGCTGCAGCAGACGCTCCAACAGGCGCTCAAGATCGCCGAGGGGATGCATGACGATTTTGTCTCAACCGAGCACCTGCTGCTGGCGCTGAGCGAGGGCCGCGCCGGCAACGTCGGCCAGATGCTGCAGGCTCACGGCCTGAGCAAAGACAATATTTTGCGCGTATTGGCGGGCATCCGCGGCAGCCAGCGGGTAACCTCACAGACGCCCGAGAGCACCTATCAGGCGCTAGAAAAGTATGGGCGCGACCTGACCGACATGGCCAGACAAGGCAAGCTCGATCCGGTCATCGGCCGCGACGAGGAGATCCGGCGGGTGATCCAGGTGCTCAACCGCCGCACCAAGAACAACCCGGTCCTGATCGGCGACCCGGGCGTGGGCAAGACCGCTATCGTCGAGGGCCTGGCGCAGCGGATCGTGCGCGGCGACGTGCCGGAAGGGCTGAAGAACAGGCGGCTGGTGCAGCTCGACCTGGCGGCCATGATCGCCGGGGCCAAGTTCCGCGGCGAGTTCGAGGAGCGGCTCAAGGCCGTGCTGAAAGAGATCATCGACGCCGAGGGGCAGATCATCGTCTTTATCGACGAGCTGCATACGGTCGTCGGCGCCGGCGCCGCCGAGGGAGCCATGGACGCCAGCAACATGCTCAAGCCGATGCTGGCCCGCGGCGAGCTGCACGCCGTGGGTGCGACCACCCTGGACGAATACCGCCAGCATATCGAAAAGGACCCGGCCCTGGAGCGCCGCTTCCAGCCGGTTCTGGTGGACGAGCCGAGCGTGGAAGAGACGATCAGCATCCTGCGCGGGTTGAAGGAGCGGTACGAGGTCCACCACGGCGTGCGGATCCAGGACTCGGCAGTGATCGCGGCCGCCGTGCTGTCAGACCGCTACATCAGCGACCGGTTCCTGCCCGACAAGGCGATCGACCTGATCGACGAGGCGGGCAGCCGGCTGCGGATGGAGATCACCTCCAAGCCGCAGGAGCTGGACCAGCTCGACCGCCAGGTCATGCAGATCGAGATCGAGCGCGAGGCGCTCAAGAAGGAGAAGGACAAGGCCAGCAAAGAGCGCCTGGGCAAGCTCGAAAAGGAGCTGGCCGATCTCCAGGAGCGGAGCCTGGCGCTGACCGCCCGCTGGGAACAGGAAAAGAACGCCATCCAGGATCTGCGCGATACCAAGGAACAGATCGAGCGGGTGCGCCACCAGATCGAAGAAGCTCAGCGCGCTTATGACTACCGGCGGGCATCGGAGCTCCAATACGGGGAGCAGAACCGGCTGGAAGGGCGGCTGGCCGAACAGGAGGCCCAGCTCAAGGCCCTCCAGAACGGCCAGCAACTGCTCAAGGAAGAGGTAGACAGCGAAGATGTGGCCGAAGTGGTATCGGTCTGGACCGGCGTCCCGGTCAGCCGGCTTTTGGAGGGAGAGATCGAAAAGCTGCTGCGCATGGAAGAGCGGATCCACGAGCGGGTGGTGGGCCAGGACGAAGCAATCACGGTGGTGGCCAACGCCGTGCGCCGCAGCCGGGCCGGGCTACAGGATCCCAACCGGCCAATCGGCAGCTTTATTTTCCTGGGGCCGACCGGCGTGGGCAAGACAGAGCTGGCCCGCGCTCTGGCCGAGTTCCTGTTCGATGACGAAGGGGCCATGGTCCGCATCGACATGAGCGAGTACCAGGAACGGCACACCGTGTCGCGGCTGATCGGCGCCCCGCCCGGCTATATCGGCTATGAGGAAGGGGGCCAGCTCACCGAGGCAGTGCGCCGGCGACCTTACAGCGTGGTCCTGTTCGACGAGATCGAAAAGGCCCACCCCGAAGTGTTCAACACCCTGCTGCAACTGCTGGACGACGGCCGGTTGACCGACGGCCATGGACGCACGGTGGATTTCAAGAACACCGTCGTGATCATGACTTCGAACATCGGCACCGAATACTTGAGCGGCCGCGATGGCATGAGCGAGGAGCAACAGCGGAGCCTGGTGCTGGAAGCGCTGCACCACCACTTCCGGCCCGAGTTTCTGAACCGGGTGGACGAGATCGTCGTCTTTCACAGCTTGACCAAGGAACACCTGCAGCAGATCGTAGAGATCCAGGTGCGGCACCTCGTCAAGCTGCTCGCCGGCCGCCGGCTGGAGATCGAGCTGACCGGCCGGGCCAAAGAGCTTCTGGCCGAGGAGGGGTACGACCCGGCGTTCGGCGCCCGCCCGCTAAAGCGGGTCATCCAACGCCAAGTCCAGGATCCCCTGGCCCTGCACCTGCTCAAGGGCGACATCCATGAGGGGGATCGGGTCCGCGTTGACGTCCGTGACGGCCACCTCACCTTCGACCGTGTCCCCGGCCAGTAACACAAGACCTCCGATGTTGCACTAGAGGGCGGCATCGGAGGTCAGGATTTTACAACCTTTTGCCAGGAAAACCGAAAAGGGGTATAATAGGCAGTAAGAAACACGAGGGTTATGACCCATGATGCGTTTTGATCGATTTACAGAGCGAGCGCAGGACGCGGCCATGCGGGCCTACGAAGTCCTGCAGCGTTACGGCCACAGCCAGGTAGACACCGAGCACATGCTGTTGGCCCTGATAGAACAGCCGGAGGGAGTGGTCCCTGACCTTCTGCGCTACCTGAGCGTAGATCTCGATCAGATCAGCCACCGGCTCGACGAAGAGCTGAAAAGGACCCACCGCACCCAGATCTATGGCGGAGGGGTGGGCCAGGTGTATATTACCCCACGGCTGAAACGGGTCATGGACCAATCGAACCAGGAAGCGGCCAAGCTGAAGGATGATTACATCTCGACGGAGCATCTCTTCCTGGCGCTGGCCGCCGAGCGGGAAGCTCCGGCGGCTCGCATCCTGGTCGAGATGGGCGTCACCCGCGACCGGATCCTGGAGGCGATCAAGGAGGTCCGGGGCGGGCAGCAGGTAACCACTCCCCAGGCCGAGAGCCACTACCGCACCCTGGAAAAGTTTAGCCGCGACCTGACGCAGTTGGCGCGCCAGGGCAAGCTCGATCCGGTCGTGGGACGGGATGACGAGATCTTGAGGGTGATCCAGGTGCTCAGCCGGCGCACCAAAAACAACCCGGTGCTGATCGGCGGGGCCGGCGTGGGCAAGACGGCCATCGTCGAAGGCTTGGCGATCAAGATCGCCCAGGACGACGTGCCAGAGATCCTGAGTGGCAAGCGGGTCATCCAGCTTGACTTGGGCGCCATGGTAGCCGGCACGCGCTTTCGTGGCGAGTTCGAGGAGCGGCTCAAGGGGGCGATAGAGGAGATCCAGCACGCCGAAGGCGAAGTGATCCTGTTCATCGACGAGATCCACAGTGTCGTCGGGGCTGGCGGGGCCATGGGCGCCCTGGACGCGTCGAGCATGCTCAAGCCGGCCCTGGCGCGCGGCGAGCTGCGCTGTATCGGCGCGACCACAGCCGACGAATACCGGCGCTACATCGAAAAGGACAGCGCCCTAGAACGCCGCTTTGCGCCGATCTGGGTCGAGGAGCCATCGGTCGACGAGACGATCGAGATGCTGCGGGGCCTGCGCGACCGTTATGAAGCGCACCACAACGTGCGCTTTACCGAAGAGGCGTTGGTCGCCGCGGCCCGCCTGTCGGCCCGCTACGTGACCGACCGGCGCCTGCCCGACAAAGCGGTGGACCTGATCGACGAAGCGGCCAGCAAGCTGCGCCTGGCGATCTATTCCTTGCCGCCCGACCTGAAACAGATGAAGTCCCGCCTGCAAAAGCTGTCCACCGAGGAGGAGGCTGCCTGGGCAAGCCGCGATTATGAGCGGGCCGCCCAGTACAAGGCCGAAAAGCTGACGCTGGAGAGTGAGTTCAACGAAAAGCGCGACGCCTGGCGCCAGGAGACCGGCCTGGATGAGTTCGTGGGCGCCGACGACATTGCCGATGTCGTGGCCCGCTGGACCGGCATCCCGGTGTCGAGCCTGCTGCAGACCGAGGCCGAGAAACTGCTGACCATGGAAGAGCACCTGCACAAGCGGATCGTCGGCCAGGACGAGGCGATCGGCGCCATTGCCGACGCCATCCGCCGGGCGCGCAGTGGTCTGAAGGATCCGCGCCGGCCCAACGGCAGCTTTATCTTCCTGGGTAGCTCGGGTGTGGGCAAGACCGAGTTGGCCAAGGCGCTGGCCGAGTTCCTGTTCGACGATCAGGACGCCATGGTTCGCGTCGACATGAGTGAGTACCACGAACAACACACCGTCAGCCGCCTGTTCGGCGCGCCGCCCGGCTATGTCGGCTACGAAGAGGGCGGGCAGCTCACCGAGGCGGTCCGCCGCCGCCCGTACCAGATCGTGCTGTTCGACGAGATCGAAAAGGCCCACTCTGATGTGCTGAACTCACTATTGCAGATCCTGGAAGACGGCCGGCTGACCGACGGCCAGGGTCGTGTGGTGGACTTTCGCAACACGGTGTTGATCATGACCTCCAACATCGGGACAGAGTATGCTAAACCAGGGGGCGCGCCGGGCTTTGTCCGCTCCGACAGGGGCGGCGAAGAGGCGCTCGAGACCAAGGAAAAGATCGAAAGCGGCCTAAAGCAAACCTTCCGGCCCGAGTTCCTGAACCGGATCGACGAGGTCATTATCTTCCACACCCTGACGCTAGAGCACATGGAACAGATCGTCAACCTGCAGATGCAAGAGATCCGCGAGCGGCTTGGCGACCGGGGGATCACCATCGAACTGACCGACAAGGCCCGCCGGTGGCTGGCCCAGGAGGGCTACGACCCCTTCTTTGGCGCCCGGCCGCTGCGCCGCACGCTGCAACGCTACGTCGAGAGTCCGCTGTCCAAGCGGGTGCTGCGCGGCGAGTTCCAGACCGGCGACAATGTACTCGCCGAGCTGGGAGCCGAGACCGGCGACGAGAAAGGGCTGGTGTTCGAGAAGCAGGGGCCGGTGCTCGTTGAGGCACTTGTGTCGGCCGAGTAGACCGGCCTCCACAAGTAGACAAGGGCTGCCCCAGGCATCTGGAGCAGCCCTTTTGATTGCGTGTTATTTCCGCGCTCTGAAGATAACATCGGCTTCGGGCTGCCCTTTGAGCCATTGATCAAAGGGCTCGAACCTTGGCATGTCGACCTTGACCCCGGTCAGGTCCGCGGCAATGGGATAGCGGCCCAACGCTCGCACGGCATGGATGGCCATGTGGACGTTAGCCGGCGGGGTATCGGCCGGGACATTGGCGATAAAGAACAACAAGCGTCCATCGCGCCCCATGATGTCGATCCACTCGCGTACCTTGGCCACGATCTGCTCGGGTGTGCTGTCGCGCACAAAACGGCCATTGAGTGAGGCAAAGATGGGCAGCTTGCGCTTGCCCGTACTTTCCTGCACAGCAAACTCGTTGAGCCAGTGCATGTTCCAGTCCTGGGTCCGCCCCATCCCCGAAAAGGCGACATTCATGAACATCGTCTTGCGCGCCACCTTCCAGCAGTCGAACATGATCTTCTTGTCGAACTTGGCCGGGTCCTCCTCACAATAGTCGGCGGCGGCCAGGCCGGCCGAGGCGGTCATGCCCAGCTCCTGTTTGGCTCGTGCGGCCAGGCGTTTGGCCGACGGCACCACCCATTCATCAACCAGGTCCGGCGTCAGGTTGGGAAAAGCCGCCCAGGCATCGGCCCCGAACGACTGCTTGACGCCTGCCTGGCGCTGAGCTTGAAGGTAGGGAAAGATGGCGTCGTTTTCCGCCCAGTCAAACAGCTCCTGGGCGTAAGCCCGGTCCCGCTTGAGCGCCCGCACTGCACGGGGATAGCTGGCCGCCTGACAGATCAGGCTCCAGGGTGAACAAAAGAACCCGGCTGCGAACAGACCAGACGCCTTCTGGCAGACCAGCCGCGCCACCTCGACGCCCATGGGGATACGGCCCTTGCTGGGGTCCAGCGAGCCGATCCGGTCCAGGTCACCCGGCTCCTTGATCAGCGGGTCGGTCGTGTCTACGGTGGGCATGGCGTCGTCGCTGTAGATGAACTTGGCGCCCAGCGCCTCTACCTCAAAGTTGTAGGCGTCTGGGATGATACTGAAGGTGTCAAAGCCGTACCACCGCTCGACGGCAAGCTGGGTGTCTACCAGCAGCTCCGCATCGAAATAATACTTGCGGGCCGGCACCCGGGCCACAGTCATGGCATGGTCGTGGATCTGCGGTCCCTGGAAGGGCACTATGTCGGCATGGGCGCCCAGCATCGTAGCCAAAACGCGCCCTCCGCCGCTCAGCTTGCCGATGCGCAGGCCGTTCCCGTACAGAATGGGATGGATCATACTCAGTATTTGGCTGGCCATCTTGTCACTCTCCTACCAACTGCAGCGCCTTGCGCGTCGCGTCCAGCGCATCTTTGCCCCAGGCATCGGCTCCCACCTGGTCGGCGAACTCTTGGCTGGTGGGCACGCCGCCGACCATGACCTTGAGCCCGGCCCGCAGGCCCTGCCGCTCCAGCTCGGCAATGACGTCCTTCATCTCGAGCATGGTCGTGCTCATATAGGCGCCCAGGCCCAGGATGGCCGGCCTGTGCTCGCGCACCGCTTCCAGGAAGCGATCTTGGGGCACGTTGATGCCCAGGTCGATCACCCGAAATCCGGAGGCCTGGATCATGGCTGCCACCAGGCCCTTGCCCAGATCGTGCACGTCGCCCTGTACTACGCCGATGACGAACGTCCGCCCCGCGCCGCCGCCGCTCTCATTAGTGAGCATTGGCTGGAGCGGCACCATGGCGGCCTTGAACGCCTCTGTCGACAGGATCACATCCGGCAAGAAATACTCGTTGGCCGCCCACAGTTCGCCGGTCCTGGCAATGCCGGCGACGACGCCCAGGCGCAGGATGTCGAGGGGCGGCAGGCCGGCGTCCAGCGCTTCCCGGACGCGCCGGGGGGCCTGTTCGTCCTCGCCCTGCACGATGGCGTCGACGATCGATTGATATTGTTGATCTGACATAGATCCGCTCCTTTCTCTGTTCGTAGCGTCCGAATTGAGCTTACAGCCACTGACATTGTACCACCCTTCGAGCCGCCGAGCAATATCCTGCCTTGCGACCGGCAGCTCAAAATCAACAGGGGGACGGATTGGCCGTCCCCCTGTTGTTCACTCTCAGCGGTCAAGCTGCTACCCCATGCCCCCCGGCGACCGGCCGGCCAAGATCTCTCGCAAGAACCGGCCGGTGTAGGACCGGCGCACCCGGGCTACCTCCTCGGGCGTGCCCTCGGCGATCACCCAGCCGCCCGCCGCGCCCCCCTCCGGTCCCAGGTCGATGATCCAGTCAGAGACCTTGATCACATCGGGGTTGTGCTCGATGACGACCACGGTGTTGCCCTGGTCGACCAGCCGCTGCAATACCTGAAGAAGCTTTTCCACATCGGCAAAGTGCAGGCCGGTGGTCGGCTCATCGAGGATGTAGAAGGTCTTGCCGGTTGAGCGGCGCGACAGTTCTTTCGACAGCTTGATCCGTTGCGCCTCGCCGCCCGACAGGGTAGTGGCCGGCTGGCCCAGCCGGATGTAACCCAGGCCCACATCAGACAAGGTTTTCAGCTTGGTACGGATGGCCGGTATGTTGGAGAAGAAGGCCAACGCCTCGTCGACCGTCATCTCCAGCACGTCGGCAATGTTGCGGCCCTTGTACAGGATCTCCAACGCCTCGCGGTTGTAGCGCCGGCCGTGGCACACCTCGCACGGAACGTACACGTCGGGCAGGAACTGCATTTCGATCTTGATGATGCCATCGCCCTGGCAGGCCTCGCACCGGCCGCCCTTGACGTTGAAACTGAACCGGCCCGGCAGGTAGCCCCGCGCCTTGGCCTCGGGCAGGCGGGCGAACAGGTCGCGGATCTCGGAAAACAGGTTGGTGTAGGTTGCCGGGTTCGAGCGGGGCGTGCGGCCGATCGGGCTCTGGTCGATGTTGACCACCTTGTCAATGTGCTCCAGGCCCAGGATCAGGTCGTGCTTGCCCGGCTTGTCCTTGGCCCGGTAAAAGTGCTGATTCAGCCGCTTGTAGAGGACCTCGACGATCAGGCTGCTCTTGCCCGAGCCAGACACGCCGGTCACGGCGATCAGCTTGCGCAGGGGAAAGTTGACGGTGATGTTCTTTAGGTTGTTCTCCAGCGCGCCGGTGATGGTCAAAGAGTTGCCGTCGCCGGGGCGTCGTTCGTCGGGGACGTGGATCTCCAGCTCGCCGCGCAGATAAGCGGCGGTCACCGACTCTTTGCTGCGCAGAAACTCGTCCAGCGGGGCAGAGCAGACCACCTGCCCGCCGTGCTCGCCGGCGCCCGGCCCCATGTCGAGGATCCAGTCGGCCGAGCGCATCGTCTCGGCGTCGTGCTCGACGACGATGACGGTGTTGCCCAGGTCGCGCATGTTGAGCAGGGTGCGGATCAACCGGCCGTTGTCACGGGGGTGCAGGCCGATGCTCGGCTCGTCGAGGATGTACAGGACGCCCATCAGCCGCGAGCCGATCTGAGTCGCCAGGCGGATGCGCTGTGACTCGCCGCCCGACAGGGTGGTGGCCCGCCGGTCGATGGTCAGATAGTCGAGCCCGACGTCGACCATGAAGGTCAGGCGGGCGTACAGCTCTTTCAGGATCTGGGAAGCGATGGTTTGCTGCCGGCTGCTCAACAAGGGCGGCCCGTGCAAGCCCTCTTCCTGGGAATGGTCGCCCGCTTCTGCATCGGCGCTGCCCTGCAGCTCTTGAACCCAACGCAGCATGTCGGTGACCGACATGCGCGTGACCTCGTCGATCGGCTTGCCGGCCACGGTCACGGCCAGCGCCTCCGGCTTTAAGCGGCGGCCGTGGCACACCGGGCAATCGCGCTCGGCCATGTAGCGCTCCAGATCGACCTTGGCCGAATCGGAGTTGACCTCACGGTACCGCCGCTGGAGGTTGGGAATGACCCCTTCATAGTGGGTAGTGTAGGTGCGCTGGTGACCCTGGGCGTTCTTGTAGTGGAGCGTCACCTGCTCGCCGCGCCGGCCGCCATACAGGATGGTATCCAGTTGGCCTGCCGCCAGCTCGCGGACCGGCACGTCGAGGGGGATGCCATATTGGGCGGCGACCGCCTCGATTAGCTGGCGGTAATAGCCGTCGCCGGCCGACTCTTTGTCGCGGGTCCACGGCTCGATGGCCCCCTGGGCCAGCGACCTGGCCCGATCGGGAACCACCAGGTCGGGGTCGATCTCCAGCTCGACTCCCAGGCCGGTGCAGGCCGGGCAGGCGCCGTGCGGGCTGTTGAACGAAAAGGTGCGCGGCTCGATCTCGGGCAGGCTGATGCCGCAGTGGACGCAGGCAAAGTGCTCGGAGAACAAATAGTCGCGCGGGGTTTCGGCGGTGACGTCGGAGACGAGGGCCACCCCGCCGCCCAGCTTGAGCGCCGTCTCGACCGAATCGGCCAGGCGGGTGCGGTCCATGCCGCTGCCGGCGGCGGGCTCGGCCGGGCCACTGCCGTCTGTGGCAGGCACGGCCGGGACGATGCCGTCTGTGGCGGGCGCGGCCTCACCACCGACCGAGCTGCTGTGCACGATCAGCCGGTCGACGACCGCCTCGATGGTATGCATCTTGTAGCGATCCAACTCGATCTCTTCGTCCACGTCGTGGACCTCGCCGTTGACCCGCACCCGGACAAAGCCCATCTTGCGCACATCCTCGAACACCTTGCGGTGCTCGCCCTTGCGGTCCTTGATGAGGGGAGCCATGATCAGGATGCGGCTGCCGTCGGGCATCTCTTCGATAGCGTCGACGATCTGGTGGACGCCCTGCTGGTGCACCTCGCGGCCGCAGCGCGGGCAGTGGGGCACCCCGACGCGTGCGTATAGAAGGCGCAGATAATCATAGATCTCGGTGACGGTGCCGATGGTCGAGCGGGGGTTGCGGCTGGTCCCCTTCTGGTCGATGCTGATCGCCGGGCTGAGGCCGTCGATCTGATCGACGTCGGGCTTTTGCATCTCGCCCAGGAACTGGCGGGCATAGGCCGACAGCGACTCGACGTAGCGGCGCTGGCCCTCGGCGTAGAGGGTGTCAAAGGCGAGCGACGACTTGCCCGATCCCGATAGGCCGGTGATGACCACCAGCTTGTCGCGGGGCAGCTCGACGTCGATGTTTTTCAGGTTGTGCTCGCGGGCGCCCCGGATGACGATCTTTTTTTCTTCTTGTGTCATGGTCCGCTCCTCGGTCGCCCGGGCGGTCACCGGGCGATAGCCGTTTATTATACCACGGTTAAGAGCGAGCGATCAAAAAAGAAGAGTGGATATGTACAAGATTAGTTCTTGACGACCACAGGCAGGTAGACGCGCCACAGTTTGGCGGTGGCGGTGGCGGTCGCGGTTGCACTCAGCGTGCGGGCAACGCGCTGCCCGTCGGTCAGCCAGGCGGTGTTGGTCACCACGTCGCCGTCCGACAGGCTCAGGGCTGTGCTGACCTGGAAGGTCAGGCTGATCTGCCCGCCGGTGGAGATGATGCCGGTCCAGGTGATGGTGTGGCCGGCCGGATCGTAGCCGTATTGGCCGCTGCCGGCCCACAGGCTGCCGGGCCGGTAGGCGGTCTCGGCGGGGATCGGATCGGCCAGGCGGGCGGTCGTCGGGCCGAGGCCGGTGTTGGACAGGACCAGTGTGTAGGTCAGCAGGTCGGACGGGGAAAAGACGGCCGGGTCGACTGTCTTCAGGGAGGCGCTGAGATCGGGGGGGATGACCAAGGCGGTGTCGATCCACACGTCGTGATCGACGTACGGGGTAGCGCCTACCTGGTGCGACCAGGCGAGCATGACATAGCCCGGCGCGCCGGCCAGCAGCGGGTGGGGCTGGGTGTCGTAGTGGTTGGGATCTTCGGTCACCTGGACGCCTTCCGACCAGGCGACGCCGTCACGGCCGGTACGATAAAAGAGGTCAAAGTAGTTGACGGGCGTCGAAGCGTAGGTCACCAAAAAAGTGCCGTCTTCCAGCACAATCGGCTGCGAGTCGTGGCTGTTGATCGCGGTCGAGAGCGGGTATTGCGGGCCGCTCCAGTCGTAGGGGTCGGGGGAGGCCTTGCTGTAGATGTCGAGGTTGTTGCCGCCGGGGTTGACCTGATAGGTGACCAGGTACAGGCCGTCGCTCTCCCGCTTGGCCAGGCGGGGCAGGGCGGCGCTGCCGACGCTGACCTGGGTCTTGAGGGTGTCCCAGGTGGCGCCGCCGTCGGCCGAGCGGGCGATGTAGCTGGGGCCCGACAGGCGATGGTAGGTCATGGTCAGGGTACCATCGGCCTCGCGGATGACGCAGGGGTTGATCTCGCCGGGGGTGGCCCAGCCGAGGTCCAGGGCGCCCTGATCGGTCCACACGAGGCCATCGGGCGAAGTGGCGCGGTGGAGGCGATACGCGCTCGAGCCGGTCTCGTCGACCAGGTAGAAGAGGGCGAACGAATCGGCGGCAAGCTGGACCAGGGCCGGGTGGCGCTCGTTGAGGGCCGAGCCGACGATGGCCTGCGGCACGGTCCAGGTGTCGCCGCCGTCTGAGGAAAAGGCGACGTACAGGTCGCCAAAGTAGGTGTCCGGCGCTAGCCGCTCAAAGACGACCATGAGATCGCCGCTTGGCGAGACGCGGATGATGGCGGGCTGGTAATCGAGCTCGGCGCCGGTGTGGATCGGGCCGAGGTAGTCGGGGGAGGAGGCCTGGGCCAGGGATAGGACGGCAAGGCTCAGCAACAGGATCAGGATAGGGCGAAGGACAGCTCGTTTTGTCATCAGGATACCCCTTTCTCCACACGGCGTTGGGTGTATGATATCAAATAAGGGGCACAAGGTCAAGGCGCTCCCACCTTCCAGGAAGCTCGGAGCTTCCTGGAAGGTCGCTCCCGTTGCGATTTGCAGGCGGCGGTGTTATAATATTCGGCGGCGGCCGGAAAGAAGAGGGCCTGGGAGCGGATGCGATGAAGAAACGAAGGGTTATCTGTCCGGCAGGGAGGCGGCGTTCGATCGGGTTGTGCGTCGCATTCCTGTTCGCCGGGCTGGCCGCCTCTTGCAGCGGCGGCGGCGCCGGCAATTTTGGGAAGGACTGCCAGGAGGATATTGTGTTTGACAATGTCCTCGAATCGGACTGCGCCCCGCCCTGCTGGCGGGGGGTTGTGCCAGGGGCGACAACCAAAGACGAAGCGATCAAGCTGCTTGGCCATGAGGCGGAGGTTGATTTTTCGTCTGCCTGGGCGATTTCCTGGGGCAGATGCTGCGCAGAGCACTGGACGGCGAGACAGGCGCAGCTTCAGCTTGACCCGGCCGACGGGGTCGTCACGAGTATCACCCTGGGCGATCCGGCGCGAGGGTACACACTCGGCGATGCAGTGAGGGATTATGGCCCGCCGAGCAGTGTGCAGAGGAGCTTCTTCGGACCTGATTCGAACCTGGGACAGATCTACCTGGTGTATCCCGAAAAGGGGGTGGCCTTGGCGACGGGCCTGGTGCCCGTCACAAGCGATCCCTGGCAGCAACGATCCGCCAAGGAAAGGGTGTATGAATGGAGCTACTTTGCCCCGAGAGGATCCGGGGGGATGGTAACCGAGTCCGGCATTATCTTTGGATGCGGCACGTCTTCCGATTGCCTGTCTGACTGGGCGGGGTTTGGGAAATAAGGTCAGGCTGACAGCCGCCACATCTCGTCGACAAGTTGCCCGTTTCTGCGATAGCTGGTAGAATGATCGGGCGGCACGTGACTCGAGACGAGAGCCGGTCGCGCTTGTTGTCGCCAGTGGACGCAAGCGCGCCGTTCTCGAATCGCCCAGCACATCGCTGTCGCGAGTCCAAGGCCAATTTATCTTACATGGAGGTAAGAGATGTACAAAAAACTGTTTATTCCGGGTCCCACGCACGTGCGGGACGAGATCTTGCAGGCCCAGGCCGCGCCGATGCTCGGCCACCGGGAAAAGGAATATTCAGCCCTGCAAGCCGAAGTGACCCCCAAGCTGCAAGAGCTGCTGTACACCAAGCAGCGGGTGTATCTGTACGCCTGCTCCTCGACGGGCATGATGGAGGGCTCGGTGCGGCAGGCATCGGTCAAGCGGATGCTGAACACCGCCTGCGGCGCCTTTTCGAAGCGCTGGCACGACCTGACCAAAGACAACGGCATCGCCTGCGACCTGCTGGAAGTGCCGCTGGGCCAAGCGATCACGCCCGAGCTGGTGGACGCCGCGCTGGCCAAGGGCGACTATGACGCGATCACCATGGTGATGAACGAGACGGCAACCGGCATCATGAACCCGATCCAAGAGTGCGCGGCGCTGATCCGGAAAAAGTACCCCGAGGTGCTGATCCTGGTCGACGCGGTGAGCTGCATGTCGGGCGTCAAGATCGAGTTCGACGCGTGGGAGCTGGACGTCTGCCTGGCCGGCACGCAAAAGTGCTTTGCGCTGCCGCCCGGCCTGACGGTGTGCGCGGTGAGCGACCGGGCCCGCGAGCGGGCGCTGAAGGTGCCCAACCGCGGCCATTATTTCGCCTACGACCAGATGGACAAGCGCTACGAGAAGCACCAGACGCCGGCCACGCCGGCGGTCAGCCTCATCCAGGCGCTCAACGTGCAGATGGACTGCATGCTCGCCGAAGGGCTGGACAACCGCTTTGCCCGGCACCTGGAGATGGCCGAGATCGTCCGCGCCTGGGCGCGCAAGTATTTCGCCCTGTACGGCGACGAGCGCTATCTGTCGCACACGGTGACCAACGTGGACAATACGCGCGGCATCGACGTGGGCAAGTTCAAGGACGAGCTGGGCAAGCGCGGGGCGGTGATCTCGAACGGCTATGGCGATCTGAAGGACAAGACTTTCCGCGTCGCGCACATGGGCGATCTGCAGGTGGCCGACATCGAGTGGCTGATCGGCCAGATGAATGACATACTGGGGTTGGCCTAAGGGGACGCCCCTGTTCGTCACGCTAAGAGGCAGCGAAGGGTCTGTCTTGGGTGAGAAGAGATTCTTCGCTTCGCTGCGGCACACTACGCCGCACTGTACAGCGGTCAGAATGACAGATGTCGGAATGACGGATGTCGGAATGACGGATGTCAGAATGACAGTCTGAAAGGGAGGCAACACGTTATGAAGGTTTTGATTTGTGACAAGACCGAAGCGTCGGCGCTCGACTTGATCCGGGCGGCGGGCATCGAGGTCGACAACCGGCCGACGATCACGCCGGAGGAGCTGCTGCGCGACGCGGGGCAGTATCACGGCATGGTCGTCCGCAGCCGGACGCGGATCACCAAAGAGGTGATCGACGCCGGCGCCAACCTGAAAATCGTGGTCCGCGGCGGCGTGGGGCTGGACAACATCGACGTCAAGTACGCCACTAGCAAGGGCATCGCCGTGCGCAACACGCCCAAGGCCAGCTCCGATTCGGTGGCCGAGCTGGTGATCGGCTACCTGTTCTCGCTGGCGCGCAAGATCCCGCAGTCGGCGGCCAGCATGGCCGCGGGGGAGTGGAAGAAGAAGGAGCTGGAAGGCGTCGAGATCGGGGGCAAGACGCTGGGGATCATCGGCATCGGCCACATCGGCCAGGCGGTGGCCAAGCGGGCGATGGCCCTGGGCATGAAGGTGATCTATTACGACGTGATCGAATTCAAGATGCGGGGGGCCAAGCAGGTGGGGCTGGACAAGCTGATCGCCAAGAGCGACTATATCACGCTCCACGTGCCCCTGATTCCGCCCACGGCCAACATGCTCAACGCGGCGGCGTTCGCCAAGATGAAGCAGGGGGTGTATATCATCAACTGCAGCCGCGGCGGGACGGTGGACGAGGATGCCCTGTACGACGCGCTGGCCAGCGGCAAGGTCGCCGGCGCGGCGTTGGACGTGTACGCCGACGAGAAGGTGAGCCCAGGCAACGCCAAGCTCTATTCGCTGAAGGATAAGAACGGGTTCAACCTGGTCATCGGCTCGCCGCACGTCGGCGCAGCGACCGTCGAAGGGCAGGGCCGGGTGGGGGCCGAAGTGGCCGAGATCTTGATCGATTTCTACAAAAAGAACTCTTAGCCATGGCCAAGATTTCAGCCTTTCGCGGAATCCGATACAACCGAAACAAGATCGGCGACCTGAGCAAGGTCATGGCCCAGCCCTACGACCGGATCGGCCCCGACCTGCAGCAGAAGTATTACGAGCTGCACCCCTACAATATCACCCGGCTGATCAAGGGCAAGGAGTTGGGGGACGACGACGCGACCCACAACGTGTACACGCGGGCGGGCGAGTATTACCACACGTGGCTGGACGCCGGGTACCTGCTGCCCGAGACGCAGCCGGCGCTGTACGTGTACCGGCAGACGTTCAGCCTGCCGAACGGCCAGCAGCGGACGCGGAACGCGTTCCTGACGGCGTTCGAGCTGACCGAGTTCGAGGAAGGGATCGTGCTGCCCCACGAGCGGACGCTGTCGGGCCCGAAGGTGGACCGGCTGAACCTGCTGCGGGCGACGGCGATGAACTTTGAGCTGGTGTTCATGCTCTATCCCGACCCACAGCGCCGGATCGACAGCCTGTTCGACGGCGCGATCGGCGGCCGGCCGGCCGACGTGGACGTGCACGAGCTGTTCGAGCAGGACGTGCGGCAGCAGATGTGGGTCATCACCGAGCCCGACGCGCTGGCCGCCGTCGTCAAGGAGATGTCGGCCAAGACCGGCCTGATCATCGCCGACGGGCACCACCGCTACGAGACGGCGCTCAACTACCGGAACGAGATGCGGAAAGAGCACCCCAAGGCCTCGGCCAGGGCGGCGTACAACTATGCGATGATCAGCATGGTGAGCATGGACGATCCGGGGCTGGTGATCCTGCCGACCCACCGGCTGATCCACGACTATACGGCCAAGACGCCGGGCCGGATCCTGGCCGACGCCGCGGAGTATTTCGAGGTGACCCCGGTGCTCGACCGGGAGGCGCTGGAAGCGGAGCTGTCGAAGGCGACGGCCGAGGACCGGCGGATCGGTTTTTACGACGGGGGCTATCACCTGCTGCGGCTGAGGAGCGGCGAGATCATGGACCGGCTCGTGCCCGAGCGGGCCGCGGAGTGGAGACAGCTCGACGTGAGCATCCTGCACGAGCTGGCCATCGAGCGGGCGATGGGCATCAGCAAGGCGGAGGTGGAGGCCAAGACGTACCTGGACTATTTCCGCGACCTGAACCTGGCGCTGGCCGAGGTGGACGCCGGCCACGCGACGTGCGTGTTCATCCTCAACCCGACGCGGATCGCGGAGGTGAAGGCGTGCTCGGACAAGGGTGAAAAGATGCCGCAAAAGTCGACCGACTTTTACCCCAAGATGATCTCGGGCCTGGCCATGCTGGACGTGGGGGCCAATGTGCGGCTGTAGCCAAGCAGAAACCCGGTTTCCCGCCGAGCGGGAAGCCGGGTTTTCTATTCTGCTGACGAACGACGACGGGATCAACGCGGCCGGGCTGGAGGCGCTGCGGCAGGCGCTGGCGCCGCTGGGCCGGACGACCGTGTTCGCGCCGGACCACAACTGGTCGGCGGCGGGGCACACCAAGACGATGCACAAGCCGCTGCGGGTGAACCGGGTGCAGCTCGCGGACGGGACGGAAGCGTACAGCACGACCGGCGCGCCGTCGGACTGCGTGGCGCTGGCGCTGCTGGGCATCCTGCCGCAGCGGCCGGACCTGGTGGTGTCGGGGATCAATCAGGGGCCGAACCTGGGGCACGACGTGACCTACTCGGGGACGGTGGCGGGGGCGATGGAGGCGGTGATCGCCGGGCTGCCGGCGGTGGCGGTGTCGCTGGACAGCTACGAGAGCCACGATTTCAGCCTGGCGGCCAAGGTCGCGGCGCGGATCGTGGAGCAGGTGCTGCGGCGAGGGCTGCCGGCGGGGGTGTTTCTCAACGTGAACGTGCCGTGCCTGCCGGGCGGCGCGGAGCCGAAGGGGATAGCGATCACACGGATGGGGCGGCGGGTGTACCGGGACGTGCTGATCGAGCGGCAGGACCCGCGAGGGCGGCCCTATTACTGGATCGGCGGCGACACGCCGGGCGGGCACCCGGACGAGGGGACGGACATCGGGGCGGTGGCGAACGGGTGGGTGTCGGTGACGCCGATGCGGCTGGATCTGACGGCACGGGAGGCGATGGCGGAGTTACAACAGACCCTAGGGGTTGGGGAAAACCCCTAGGATCCAGAAGAAAGAGGAAAAGTATGGACCTTTTTGAAGCGATCGAGGCAAGGCGGAGCATCCGCCGGTTCGACCCGGCGGCGGAGGTCTCAGCGGAGACGGTGGAACGGCTGTTGAAGGCGGCGATCATGGCGCCGAACGGCGGCAACCGCCAGCCGTGGCACTTTTACGTGGTGCGCGACGCAAAGCTGCGCGAGGGGCTGACCGCGGCGGCCCTCGGCCAGGGGTATATCAGCCAGGCGCCGGTGGCGATCGTGGTGTGCGCCGACGCGGACAAGTCGGGGGAACGGTACGGGCAGCGGGGCCGGGAGCTGTACTGCATTCAGGACACGGCGGCCGCGGTGGAGAATATTCTGCTGGCGGCGGTGGCGCTGGGGCTGGGGAGCTGCTGGATGGGCGCCTTTGACGAGGGGGAGGCGGCGCGGGTGCTGGGGCTGCCGGCGAACCACCGGCCGGTGGCGATCCTGCCGATCGGCAAGCCGGCGGAGGCGCCGGGGCGGCGGCCTCGGCAGGCTATGGGTGAGGTGGTGACGTATCTGGAGTGATTTAACCACAAAGGACACCAAGGCAACAAAGGTTGTGGTCACTCGGGTTGGGAATATGGGGTTGGATCAGGCCAGACCTGTCAGGTTTTGCGTTTTCCAAGCGCGGCAGGGCCTTGAGAAAGCGCGCGCCGCCAAGCGGGGTAACAGGCCAAAGACACAAAACCTGACAGGTCTCGATTGAAACCTGGCGCTCGGAATAAGATGCGTTTGCCCTGAGGTTATGTGCCAGGAGCCTTGCCGCTTTGCCCCTCTCGTGATATAATATGCCCCGGTCTTTCGGCACCATCTCGGAGCACTATTAAGGAAGATGGGCAAACTGCTGCGGTTCCTGCTGCTCATGATAGCTCTCCCGCTCGCCTACGCCCTCGTAGTCGAAGCCTATCTCTTTCTGCGGGCCGACATTGCCCTCGGCAGCATCCGCTGGTTCCTCTATGGCTTTATCCCCACCTTCTTCATCTACTTGCTGCTGACCCTGGACGACGGCCCCAACATCGTCTTTATCAATACGTTCCGGCACGAGCTAACCCATGCGTTCGTCTCTATCCTGTTTTTCCAGTTTCCTATCGTTTTCACGATCGACCTCCGCGAGTGGCTGAAAGCCCGGCGAGTCAGACATCGCGTCGCGGCCCGGCCGTCCACCCGTCGCCGGCGGTCGGTCCGTCGCCTCAAGATCAGCGAGTTCGTCGTGGGGGGAACCGGCCCGGCCCGCGGTGACTTTTTGAACGCATTGGCCCCCTACTTTCTGCCGCTGTTTACCCTGCCACTGCTGCTGCTGAGGCCCTTGGCCCCAGGCTTTATTGTCAAGATCGTCGACGTCCTCATCGGCGCCACCTACGCGTTCCACCTCGTGACGGCCATCAAGGAGTTTGGCCCCCATCAATCGGACGTCACGAGAACAGGCGTGATCTTTTCGTACGTTTTTGTCATTGTCATGCACATCGTCTTTCTCCTCATCATCCTGCTCATCGCCAGCGGCAACTATGCCGGCATCGCCGCCTACTTTCGCGCCGCCTGGGCCCACGCCCAGGCGGCCTACGGCGTCACCCTGGCCTGGATCGACAACAGCCTGGCGCCCGCGCTCCGGCACCTGTGGGAGGACCTCCGCCCCGCGTGGGCCGGTGGCTAAGTATCTATCCGAGAATTGTCACCCTGGGTCCGCTTTTTAAGGTCTATTCCAGGAGCATTACCATGCAGCTGAGCGGGGAGGGTTTTACCCCTATATAGTTTTCGCAGACAGAGAAGCGACTGCAGATGGATTGAATCCTTTAACGATCAGCCAAACCGCCAGAACCATTTCCTGCAGACCGATAGGAGCCGCCAGAGGAATGTAGCTGGTAATGCGGTTACCGCTGAACAAGGCCAACACGCAAGCCACCATCATCAGGATGATCGCGACGATACCAAAGCCCGACAGCCAGCGGGGGATGAGCCGTGATTGGAAGAACAGGCAGTAGTACATAAATGCTCCCAGGCAGAAGGCGAACACCGCCACCAGCCCGGCATGGTCCCGTACGCTCACCAACGAATCGCCAATAGCCTGAAGCAAGCCACGATCAACAGCAGATGCTGACGTGAGCTGCTGGCCGGTTGTCAACAGGGACAGCAGGCACACGAGGCCGACCATGTAAAAGGCCGCCTCTATGGTCCTAAAGACGACAGATCCAAGGGCCAGACCCGCATTCCACTTTTTCAAGACCGGATACATCACGACGGCTATGCCGGCACATGCCAAGTGCGCGATGAGATAGAGCAGCGCTCCCGCGGCCACCTGGTTTGCCTGTGCGGAGAACCGAGTGAGATAGTCCGCACCAGTCAGAGCGGGCATGAGTGACGCAGCCAAGAAATGTGTGACGGTCGCAATGATGAAAATCACGCCTGTAATGACCGCAGTCTTGCGAAACGAAGGTTCTGCTTTGGGATTTACTCCGGTAGTCGATCTGTTTGTGCTCATTTCTTTCTCCTTTTTTGAACGATATGGATGAGTTTCATTGAATTCGATGTGACTGATCCGCCTGACCGGGCTCGACAGGACTGACCGAGACCAATGGCATGCCCAAGTCGCGCACTTTTCTTAGCAGACCATGCAGCGCGGCCTGATCGACCACCGGGCCGGTTAAAAGCGTGTCGCCGTCCTCTTCCAGCGTGGTGGTCAGGCCCTCTCACGTTAGGGTCCGCCCAGAAGGACACTTGGATGATCCAGAAGATTAACCATATATATTGGATGGAAGAAAAGACAAAAGGGCCGGATTCTTTCAGGGGTGTAGTTGCGCGCTGGTTTGAAAACGGGTATAATCGGGGGCAAGCAACGACGCTAAAGACAGGAGGGATCATGCCCAAGTTCGCGATCTTTGAGGGACGGTTGGTGCCGATCGAAGAGGCCAAGGTGAGCATTATGACTCACGCGTTCAATTATGGCACCGGCTGTTTCGAGGGCATCCGCGCTTATTGGAACGCCGACCGCGAGCAGTTGTACGTGTTTCGCCTGAGGGAGCATTTCGAGCGGATGCTGCGGTCGTGCCGGATCCTGCGCATTCAACTACCCTATACAGCCGAGCAGATGGCGGATATGACGGTGGAGCTGCTACGCAAGGAGGGCTACCGGGAGGACGTGTACATCCGGCCGCTGGCTTACAAGGCCGACGCGCTGGTTGGGGTGCGGCTGCACGATCTGCACGATCAGTTTTCGATGTTCGCCATCCCCTTTGGCCGGTATATCGAGAAGGAGGAGGGCGCCCACGTGTGCATCTCGAGCTGGCAGCGGGTGGACGACAATGCGACGCCGGCCCGGGCCAAGATCACGGGGGCTTATATCAACTCGGCTTTTGCCAAGACGGACGCGGTGCTGTCGGGCTATGACGAGGCGCTGGTGCTGACGGCGACGGGCCACATTTCGGAGGGGAGCGCCGAGAATTTTTTCATGGTGCGGAACGGGAACCTGATCACGCCGCCGGTGACGTCGAACATTCTGGAAGGGATCACGCGGGCGACGATCATGGAGCTGGCCCGGGAGGAGATGGGGCTGCGGGTGATCGAGCGGAACATTGACCGCAGTGAGATCTATATCTGTGAAGAGGCTTTCCTGGTGGGGACGGGCGTGCAGATCGCGGCGATCACGCAGATCGAGCACCGGCCGATCGACTCGGGGGTGATCGGGCCGATCGTGACGCGGATACGCGAGCTGTATTTCGACGTGGTGCGCGGCAAGACGAAAAAGTACGAGCGGTGGTGCACGCCGGTGTACGCGGGATAGTGGGGTCGAACGTTGACGGCACGCGCTAGAGCTTCGTTGGGAGTGCCCCTCGGCCTGCTGTTCATGGCGCTGATCGCGGCTGTGGATTGGGCGCTCCTGAAGCGGCTGGTTCAGTACGACATCCCCGCGCAGCAGATCAGCGTGCTGTCGGTGGTGATATGCCTGGTGGCGCTGGCGAGCGTGCCGGCGCTGGCCGGGCTGGCCTACCACACGCTGAGCTGCGCCACGCTCAGGTACCGGGTGGACCGGAACGGGATCACTATTATTAGGGCCGGGACGCAGCGGGTGATCCCGATCGGCGAGGTGCGGCAGATCCTGCCGGGCGACCAGATGCAGGGGGTGATCACCCACCGGCAGGGGGTGCGCTGGCCGGGCTATGAGCAAGGGACGGGGCGGATTCCGGGCGTCGGCGCGGTCCACTTTTTCGCGACGCGGCCCTGGCCCGATCAGTTGGTGGTGCTGACGAACAGGCAGGCGTTCGCCATCTCGCCGCGCGCGCCGGAGCAGTTCTTGCAGGCGTTCACGACCCGCCGGGAGCTGGGCCCCAACCGGCAGGTGGAGGCGGAGGTGCGCCGCACGGGGTGGGTCACGTGGCCGCTGTGGACGGATCGAACGGCGTGGGCGTTGATCGGGGCCGCCGCGATCATCAACCTGGCCCTATTTGCCTACCTCAGCACCGGGTTCCCGGGCTTTGACCTGCAGATGCCGCTGCATTTCAGCAGCGATGGGCAGATCGACCGGATCGGCGGCAAGATAGAGCTGTTCAATCTGCCGATCATCGGGCTGTTCATCCTGGGGGCCAACCTGGCGGCGGGCCTGGGGCTTTACAAGTGGGAAAGGGCCGGCTCTTACCTGCTGTGGGGGGCGGCGGCCGCGGTCCAGGTGCTGTTCTGGGTGGCGACGCTCGGCCTGCTGCTATGATCGAGCGGGTGGCATGGGGGCTGGCGCTCAGCGCGCTGATCGGCGGGCTGGCTTACCGGCGCCGGTCGCTGTCGGGCAGCGGGCTGCTCGGGGCGGTGCTGGTGGGGACGCCGATCTTGGGGTTGGGCGGCTGGGTGTGGGGGATGGTGCTCATTACCTTTTTCGTGTCGTCGAGCTGGCTGTCGCACTATCGGCAGGCGGCCAAAGAGGGGGTGGCGGACAAGTTCGCCAAGGGCAGCCGGCGCGACCTGGGGCAGGTCCTGGCCAACGGCGGGCTGGGGGCGCTGCTGGCGGTGGCATTCGCGATCAAGCCGGAGCCGCTGTTTTTCGCGGCGTTCCTGGGGGTGATGGGCTCGGTCAATGCCGATACGTGGGCCACGGAGCTGGGGGTGTTGAGCCGCGCGGCGCCGCGGCTGATCACGAGCGGTGAAGAGAGGCCGGCCGGCACTTCGGGCGGGGTGACGTGGCTGGGGGTGTGGGCCTCGGCCGCCGGGGCGCTGTTGATCGGGGCGATGGCGACGGCGCTGACGCAAGCGGCATCGCTGCTGAGGGGCGGCGGCTGGGAAGCGAGCGCGGTTACCTTTCCGCTGCTGGCGACGATCGGCGGGGTGGCCGGCTCGCTGTTCGACAGCCTGCTGGGGGCGACGGTGCAGGGGGTCTATTTTTGTGACTATTGTGAAAAGGAAACGGAGCGCCGCGTCCACAGGTGCGGCCGGCCGACGCGCCTGGCGCGCGGCAGGGAGTGGCTGAACAACGACGTGGTAAACCTGGCGGCCTCGGCTGTCGGCGGGCTGACGGCCGCCCTATTAGCCTGGATTGTGTGGAGGTAGCGATGGCGGTACAGAGCCTGCTGACGCGGAAGCAAATTTTGCTGATCATTGGGGTGAACGCTGTTATCTCGGCGGTGATCAGCCTGATCGTCGGGCTGCTGCTGGTGCGGCCGGCGCAGGTGGCCTCGACGCCGACGCCGACCAAGGCAGCGGCGGCGGCAACGCAGGCCGTGGCAGGGATCACGCCGACCGGGGCGCCGGTTGTCCACGTGGTGCAATCGGGAGATACGATTTCGGGGCTGGCGCTAAAGTACGATGTGCCCGAAGGGGATATCATCGCCGCCAACGACCTGCAGAACCCGAATTTCCTGCAGCTTGGGACGGAATTAAAGATCCCGGTGGGCGGATTGCCGCAGATAACGCCCACCTGGACGCCGCAGCCGACGCCGACGGAGACGCCCCTCCCCTATGAGCCGCCGTCGGTGAACCAGACCGCCACGGCGCTGGCCGAGGCAGGGGTGACGGCCACGGGCCTGCCGACTGTGCCGGCCGGGGAGAGCAAGGTGGAGATCACGGAGGTGATCTCGGCGGGGAACGCCGACCGGGAGGCGGTGGTCATTACCAACAAGGGCACGCAGCGGCTCGATATGAAGGGCTGGACCCTGAGCGACGCGGAGGGGAATAGTTATACGTTCCTCAATTTTGTGCTGTGGCCGGGGGGCAATGTGATGGTGAACACCCGGTTGGGGCAGGACGGCAGCCCTGCGGTCAATCAGTTGTACTGGGGCAAGCTGAAATCGATCTGGACGGCCGGCGAGGTGGTTACGCTCAAGGACACGGCCGGGGCGGCGGTGGCTACTTTTGTGGTGAGGTGAGGGGGAGGGTAGATTTCCCCCTGCAGCCCTACGGCTGTCCCCTGAAGGGGATCTGCGTCACTGTACAGCGGTCACCCAACCCTCTCCCCCAAGGGGAGAGGAAGATTAGGAAGAGGCTATGGCAGGTGGCAGGTGTCGTTCAGGCACTGCACCAGCCAGCGGTCACGGTCCCGGCCTTGCAGGCCGGGACTGTATTGTTGGTAGAGGTTGAGGCAGGCCGGCTCCTGGCAGACGCGCCAGATCTGGTCGAGGTCCAGCCCCAGCAGGGTGCAGGCCAGGACTTTGTTGACGATCTCGTGGCCGACGAGGACGAGCCTCTGGCCGGGATAGTCGGCAGCCACCTGGTCAAGAAGGGCCCGGACGCGGGCCTGGACGCCGGCCAGGCTCTCGCCCTCCGGAAACCGGACCCGGCCCGGCGCGGCGCGCCACTGCCGGTAAAGCTCGGGGTAGAGATCGGCCGCTTGTGCATGGGTGAGGCCCTGGAAACGGCCATAGTCGATGTCCAGCAGGCCGGGGTGGGCCTGGACGGGCAGCCCCAGGCCGGCGGCGAGAGGGGCGACGGTTTGCCGGGCGCGGAGGAGGGGGCTGGCGTAGAGGGCAGCGACCGGGAGGTCCCGGCCGCGAGCCGCCCACCAAGCGGCCAGGGCCTGCGCCTGGGCCAGGCCGGTGTCGTCGAGCGGCAGGTCGGTGCGGCCGCGGAAACGCTCGCCGCCGGGGCCGGCGCCGGCGTTCCAGCCGGTCTGGCCGTGGCGGAGCAGGATGATCTGCACGCCGTCGCCCGCGGCGCGGGCGATGGCCGGGGTGAGGTGGCAGGTGTCGTTGAGGCCGGCGATGGTGAAGGTCCCGGCGGCAGGGTCATAGTCGAAGCGGCTCAGGTTGCACAGGTCCTGGCGCACTTGCCAGTGGGCGGCGTTGGGCAGCCCGGCCAGGGTGCAGGCCAAGATCCGGGTGACGACCTGGTGGGTGACAAAGAGGAGCGTTTGTCCGTCGTCATGCCGGGCGATGGCGGCGCGGAGGGCGGCCATGGCCCGGTCGCGCAGGTCTGCGGTGGATTCGCCGCCGGGGATGCGGGCGGTGAAGGGATCGCGGCGCCAGGCGCCGTACTGGTCGGGCCAGCGTTGGGCCACGTCGGAGTGGAGCTGACCGGCCCACCGGCCATAGCTCATGCTGGTCAGGCCCGGCAGAGGCCGGACGGCCAGGCGGTGGGGGGCGGCGATGATCTCGGCGGTGCGGAGGGCGCGCTGCAATGGGCTGGAGTAGACGGCGGCCAGGGGCCAGCGGGCCAGGCGATCGGCGGTGAGGTGGGCCTGGGCGACCCCTTCTTCGGCCAGGGGCACGTCGAGCCGGCCGCGGAAGCGCTCGTCTTGCCCTTCGGCGGCGTTCCAGGCGGTCTTGCCGTGGCGGATGAGGATGATGTGGATCATTGGGTTCCCTTTTCATTTGGAAATGATCTAACCACAAAGGACACGAAGGACTCTAAGGTGTGGTGTCCTTGGAGGGTATTCTAGCCCGAGGAGGGGAAGATGTCAAGGGGATATGGGGCCGCGGAGCGAGGTGTGGTATAATTGGGGGTAAGCGGCGGGGGGGGGGGTGGTTTGCGGTTGAAGCGAGTCCACGCCGGGCGGGGGAGAAGGGAGCGACTAGAGTCGCCACTATGAGATGGAAAGGGGGGAAAGAAATGGTCACAGCAGATGGGAGGAATGAAGGGGGGCTTGTCGTGGCCGTCGCTTTGCTGGCGGTCATCATGCTGGCCGTGGCCGCCCCGGGGGTCCAGGCGCGGGCGGCGACGGATCCGTGCAGCAGGGGGGATCTGTTTCCGATGGCGGTGAGCCAGGCGACTTTTGACTCGGAGCCAGACCACAAGCCGGTCCCGGGCACGATCTATACGCTGTGGGACCAAGACTATGTAGCGCCGGGCAGATTTGGGTGGCTGTACTGGGTGGACGGCAACGGGGTGGTGCGCGGCACGCCGCCACAGAACCCCACGATGGTTGTCCTGGAGGATAACCTCGTCGACACCACGCGCAGCGGAGCGTGGAGGGTGGGCGACTGGGTGCACGGCATGAGCGGCGCCACCTGGCCTTCGTCGATACTGAACGCTCTGGACTGGCGCATCAACGGCCCGCTGGTGCCGACGGTCACGGTCACGATCTGTGACGCGGTGCAGGGGTCCGGCAGTGACGTGCACTTGCGGATGGTGCGTTATGGCGCCTTTCGGCTGGTGTGCGCCAAGTCCTCCCTGGACCATTATGTGGAGCGCCAACCCGGGGACTGCGATCCATGCATGGAGGCGCCGAGCCTCCAGAAGTGCCTGCGCGGGTATTTTGTGCGGGGGGCGCCGGGGGCTACAGTCTGCTCTAACATCGGGCCGTAGCCGAAACGAAATGGCTCTCTTCGTTCCGGGTCGTGGTTTGCGGCGGCGTTGGGCTTGAGTATTTGGGGAATTATGGTATAATAGGCCGGAATGCTCATGACAGGGGAGCAAAAAAGTGCCAAGAGTTCTGATTGTCGAGGACGATCCCAGCATCGGCCGGCTGTTGGGCGCGCTGCTGCATTTTGAGGGGTATGAGATCGAGGACGCGAAAGACTGGGACGACGCGATGTTCGCCGTCGAACAGGTCCGGCCGGACCTGGCGATCGTGGACGTGCATCTGCGGACAGGGGATGGATTTGACCTGCTGCGCCAGATCCGCGGACACGCCGACCCCGATACGGCGCGCACGCCGGTGCTGATGATGTCGGGCATGGATTACCGATACAAGTGCAAGCAGACCGGCGCCAATGGTTTTCTGGAAAAGCCGTTCGACCGGATGGCGCTTCTGGAGGCGATCCGCAGAGCCACAGAGACCGAGCCTGTCGAAGAAGACTGCGGGTGACCGGCGGCCGGGCCGCCGGCCAACCAGGCACGTTAACAATTAAACCTGGCCTTTGCACCGGACAAGAGCAAGGGCCGCAAGCACCCCGACAAGGTTTTTGTCGAGTCCCCGGCCTGACGGCCGGGACATTCCCGACCCCTACGGGCGGGACACGGAAGTAACATATCATTAAGGAGTTGAAGTGTCAAAGAAGAAGAAGAAACAGATGGAATGGTACAAGATGGATTTGCACCTCCACACGCCGGCTTCGGCAGATTGGCAAGAGCCAGGAGCCGCCTATTTGGACCTATTGCGCAAAGCGGAGATGCGAGGATTGGACGTCATTGCCATCACGGACCATAACACAGTGGCAGGCTGCGCTGCGCTCCGGGCTGAGATTGAGCAGCTTGACATGCTGGAGCGGCTGAACCGCATACAGCCTGGCGAGAAGCAGCAATTGGATGAATACCGGCGCATTGGAAACAGGCTATTGGTGCTGCCGGGATTTGAATTCACCGCCACTTTGGGTTTTCACGTGTTGGCTATCTTTTCGCCCGAGACCAGCATCCGGACGTTGGAGCACCTGCTGCTGGAGCTGAACGTGCCGGCAGACAAGCTGGACGAGGGCGCCACCGACGTCGGCGCAACAGCCGACGTGCTGACCGCCTATCGCCATATCAACGAAGCAGGGGGCCTGGTCATTGCCGCCCATGCCAATTCAAACCACGGTGTAGCCCTCCAAGGCCTCGACTTTGGCGGGCAGACGCGCATTGCCTATACGCAGGATCCCCACCTGCACGCATTGGAGGTGACCGACCTCGAAAAGCGCGGCCGCCGAACTACTGCCTGGCTGTTTAGCGGGCGGATACCGGAATATCCCCGGCGGATGCATTGCATCCAGGGGTCGGATGCCCACCGGCTGAACCGCGACCCGAAGGACAAGAACCGCCTGGGGGTCGGCGAGCGGGCAACCGAGATCCAACTGCCGGAAGTCAACTTTGAAGCCATCCTGTCTGTCCTGCAAGACGATGACTTTACCCGGACGCGGCCCTATCAGCCGGCCAAGGCGCCGTTCGACCACGTCCAGGTGGCCCGCGAGGAAGGGGCCAGTATCGTCCAGTCGTTCCACGAGGGGATGTCTATGCAGGGCGGGCGGCTTCACGCCGTGCTGCGCGACGTGGTGGCGATGGCCAACACCAACGGGGGGACGATCTATGTCGGCGTGAAGGCCGACCCGAAAGCGCCGCCGATCGGCGTCGCCGATCCTGACGAGGCGATCGCGGCGCTCAAGGCCGAGATCCAGCGCAAGATCGCGCCGCCGCTGGATGTGGATCTGACGACGGTAGAAACGCAAGGCCGGCAGGTGCTGCAGATCAGCGTGCCGACAGGCAAAGATGTGCCGTACGCGCTGGAGGGCGCCCACGTGTACGTGCGGCAGGAAGCCGACACAAACGTTGCCCTGCGCGACGAGATCGTGAACCTGGTCAAGCGCTCGCTCAAGGCAGAGCCGGCACCCGCTTCACATGCGGCCGCCATCGCCACACCTGCCGCGGCACCAGCAGAAGCGCCCGGCGCGGCGCAAGCGGAGGCGCCGGTGAAAGCGCCAGGGACCGGCGTCCAGATCCTGCAGACGATCGAAACCAAGGGTATTTTGTACCACACGATGAAAGACCTGCGCAACGGCAGCATTGTCCGCAACGTCACCCGCTCGTCGGCGCGCAAGCTGTGGGGCTATGCCATTACGGAGCACGAGACCCAGCCGGTGCAGGCCGACCAGGTGCAATGGCACGGCGACCTGGGGCTGGTCAAGTCGTCCAAACGAGCGGGAAAGATGCGCTACGACCTGACCCAGCGCCTGCCTGACGGCACGCTGCAAGTCTATTACGGCGTGACGGACGACGGGATGCGCGGCGCCTGGCGCGTGTTCCTGTCGCCCGAAGTCCCCCCATCGGAGGCGACCGCACCAACGGAGGCGAGCGATGCGCCATCACCAGCGGCAGCATCGCCGGAGGCGGCGGATCTCACTGAGGAAAGCGAGTAGAAAGAAGTGGAGACGAGATCTGGTACCGGGGCAAGGACGGCCGGGGCGGCCATAGAATCGTTTATTCCTGAGCCACGCACGGTGGAGGAAACCGGCCTGGGGCTGGGCTTTCTGGCCGACCTGGCGCTCAAGCTGGTCTATTACAAGAGCGACATGAGCAGCATGGAGATCGGGGCGGCGCTGGCTCTGCCTTTCGTCGGGGTCCTGGACAAGGTCCTCGAGTTCCTGAAGCGCGAAGAGCTGGTGGAGATCACCGGGTCGAAAGGGTTTGGCGAGCGAGGCTATCAGTATTCGATCGCGAACAAGGGCAGCGAACGGGCCCTGCAGGCGCTGGAGCGCGACCAGTATATTGGCCCGGCGCCGGTGTCGCTCGATCTGTATAACAAGATGGTGCTCAGGCAGTCGATCGGCGATATCAAGGTGGGGCCGGACGACGTGCAGAAATCGCTGTCGCACCTGATTCTAAACGCAGAGACGATGAACAAACTCGGGCCGGCGATCAACTCGGGCCGGTCGCTGTTCCTGTATGGGCCGCCGGGCAACGGCAAGACGGTGATCGCCAAGAGCATCATCCGGATGCTCAAGGGCAACGTCTATATCCCGTACACCGTCATCGTGGACGGCCAGATCATCCGCGTCTTTGACGAGCTGAACCACCGGCGGGCCGGAGAATCTCAGGCAGAGCCGTCGAGATCGACCAGCGGCACGCTGATCCGGACGGATCCGCGTTGGGTCAGGATCCAGCGACCGGAGATCCTGGTGGGCGGCGAGCTGGGCATGGCCAACCTGGACCTGATCTTTGATCCGATCTCCAAGACGTACGAAGCGCCATTTCAGATGAAGGCCAACAACGGCCTGTTCGTGATCGACGACTTTGGGCGCCAGGCGCTGCGGCCACAGGATCTGCTGAACCGGTGGATCGTGCCGCTCGAGCTGCGGGTCGATTTTCTGGCCCTGCAAACGGGCAAAAAGATCGAGGTTCCGTTCGACGAGCTGATCGTCTTTTCCACGAACCTGGACCCGCGCGACCTGGTCGACGACGCCTTTTTGCGGCGCATCCGCCACAAGCTAAAGATAGACTTTCCGGACGAAAAGATATTTTTTCAGATCATGCAGCGCGAGTGCGTCGCCCACAACGTCGAGCTGCCGCCGGAGGCGTTCGTGTACCTGATACAACGCCATTACTTTTCCCAGAACCGGCCGCTGCGCGCCTGCCACCCGCGCGATATCCTGGACCAGATCATGGACATCTCCTCGTACCTGGGCGTCCGCCCAACCCTGAGCAAGCAGCTGCTCGACGCCGCCTGCGAAAGCTATTTCGCCGATATATAATAATGCAGCGCGGAGAGAAGAATGATCCGGACCGGCATTTTGACCGTCAGCGACCGGGGCTATTCGGGCGAATATGAGGACCTCAGCGGCCCGGCCATCCGCGGCCTGGTGACCGAACGGCTGGGAGCGGTCGTCGAGTTGGAGGCGGTCGTCCCCGACGACCGGGCGATCATCGCCGAGACCCTGCTGAGGTGGGCCGACCAGGCCGGCCTGGACCTGGCGCTGACCACCGGCGGCACCGGCTTTGCGCCGCGCGACGTGACTCCCGAGGCCACCTCTGACGTCATCGAGCGCCAAGCTCCCGGCCTGGCCGAGGCGATGCGGGCGGCGAGCCTGAGGATCACTCCCCACGCGATGCTGTCCCGGGCGGTGGCGGGCATCCGGGGCCACACCCTGATCGTCAACCTGCCGGGCAGCCCCAAGGCCGTCCGGGAGAACCTGGAGACGATCCTGCCGGCGCTGCCGCACGCCATCGAGCTGCTGCAAGGCCGAAAGGGGGCCGACGAGGCGCAGCACCCCCAAGCCAAAAAACGATGACCGCCCACGCCGACCTGCTGATCGACAACGCGGGACAACTGCTGACCCTGGCGTCGCCGGGCGGCCCGAAGCGGGGCGCGGCCATGCGCGACCTGGGGCCGGTGGCCGGCGGGGCAGTAGCCGTGCGCGACGGGCGGATCGTGGCGGTCGGGCCGTCGGCGGAGGTGCGGCGGGCGGTGCACGCCGCCAAGCGGATCGACGCCGGCGGGGGAACGGTGATGCCGGGGTTCGTGGACCCGCACACCCACCTGGTGTGGGCCGGGGACCGCGCCGACGAGTTTGAGATGCGGATCGCCGGGGCCAGCTACATGGAGATCATGGCGGCCGGCGGGGGCATCATGAATACGGTGCGGCACACGCGGGCCGCCGGCGTGGACGAGCTGGCGGCGCAGACCCGGCTCCGCCTCGACCGGATGTTGGCCCACGGCACGACCACGGTGGAGATCAAGACCGGTTATGGGCTGGATGTCGAAGGGGAGCTGAAGCAGTGGCAGGCGATCGGGCGGCTGCGGGCCGAGACGCCGGCCACGCTCGTTTCCACCTTCCTGGGCGCGCACGCGGTGCCGGCCGAGTATCGGGGCCGCGCGGAGGAGTATGTCGACCTGGTTATCGGCCAGATGCTGCCGGCCATCGCCCAGGCGGCAGGCAGGGATCGGATCGCTTGCCCGAACCGGATGCCTGTGTTTTGCGATGTTTTCTGCGAGGACGGGGCCTTTTCGTTGGAGCAATCGCGGCGGATCCTGGAAGCGGGCCAGGCGCTGGGCTTTGGGGCCAAGATCCACGTGGACGAGTTCAAGCCGCTGGGCGGGACGCGCCTGGCGGTGGAGCTGGGCGCCGTGTCGGCCGATCACCTGGTGTGCACGCCGCCGGACGAGATCGAGATGCTGGCTCACTCGAACGCGATCGCCGTGGCGCTGCCCGGCACGCCCTTTGGCCTGGGGCAGCACGATTATACCCCGGCGCGGGCGATCGTCGACGCCGGCGGGGCGCTGGCGGTGGCCACCGATTGCAACCCGGGCACGTGCTGGTGTGAGAGCATGCAGATGGTGATCGCCCTGGCCTGCCGGTACCTGCGCCTGACCCCCGCCGAAGCGATCAGCGCGGCGACGATCAACGCCGCCCACGCCGTGGGGCTGGGTGAAGAGGCCGGCAGCCTGGAGCCGGGCAAGCGGGCCGACTTGATCATCCTGGCCGCGCCGTCGCACACGCACCTGGGCTACCGGTTTGGCACGAACCTGGTGCAGACGACCATCGCCGGGGGGCAGGTGGTGCAGAGGGCTGATGACCGCAAATCCTGCCGGTGATAATGGCCATGGACAGCCGGCATAGGGTGCGCTATCCTGAGGCAACCCCTGTGACGAGGTTGAAATGCAAACAGCATCGAACGTGTTGAGGCGCCTGTTTGGAACGCTGCCGGGGCTGATGATCGTGGTCACGGCCTGGGAGGCGCTGATCGTGGCCAGTCTGTCGCCCTTCTCCGGCCCGCTCAGGCCGCTGGGGCTGGCCGAGCTGTTCAACCTGGACCTGAGCGACGCGCACCAGGTGGGCCGGATCATTATGCTGTACCACTCGCTGGCCATCCCGCTCGTCGCGGCGCTGGTGTACCTGATCCTCGACCGGGCGCCGATGGGAACCTCGCACGACGAAGAAAGCCGGGCGCGCCGGTCGATCGCCGTGCCGGTGACCGCCGGTTACATGCTGACGAGCGTGGGGGGGATGACTTTCGCCTACGGCGGCCGCAACTGGATCGCCCACGGCGTGTACCTGGCCGGGCTGACGCTCGTGTTCTATGCCGGCGTGCTGCTGGCGATCGCTTTGTGGCCATCACGGCGGTGGGCCACCGATCCGGCTCGCTATGCCCACCTGAAGGGGGTTTCGCTGGAGCGGCTGGCCTTTTTCCTGGTGGCCGTCTTTACCCTGGCGTCGGCAGCCATCGGCGCGGCGGCAGGCGCCTTCTTTGGCAACGGCATGGAGGCGTTCCTGGCCGAGGACATTGTGCGGGAGGATCCGCACAGCCTGTTCCAACTGATGATCATCGCCCACCTGCACATCATGCTGACCCTGATCGACGTGATGATCCTGCTGACGATCATCCGCACCTACGGCGTCAAGGGCCTGGCGCACAAACTGGCCGTGCCGCTGACCCTGATCGGGACGATCATCGTCACGCTGGCGACCTGGTCGGTGATCGGCTGGGAGGGGGCGCACAAGGCGATCTATGCCGGCTCGGCCTTTTTGCTGCCGGGGGCGATCCTGACGGCGGTGTGGGGGTTTGCCCACCTGATGCGCCAGGGCACGGAGCCGGGACGAGCCGGCCCGGGGCAGAAGCTGCGCGCGCTGCTGCGGGATCCGATCCGCTTTGGCATCTTTTTCGAGCTGATCCTGGTCAACATCGTGGTGACCATCCCCGGGGTGTACACGGCGCTCAACCTGGAAACCTACCGGCTGCCGGCTTATCTGGAGGTGGAACGGACGATCCTGGTTGGGCATTGGCACATCCTGGCCACGCTGTCGGCGGTTATCGTCCTGTTCTTGATCGCCGACCGGTTGGGCATACGCGGCTGGGTGCGCCAGGCGGTCGGCTGGGGCCTGCTGGGGGGGTCGTCGCTGGCTTTTGTGTTTGTCCTGTTCACCATGTTCCGCCAGCCCGGCCAGGAACGGCCGTGGGCGATGCCCCTGTTCGAGACGGGGATCGCCGCGAGCCTGCTGGCCCTGGCGCTTTTCGTGGCGGCGGCCACGACCCGGAGAACGGGCGGCGAGAAGTAGACGGGTCTGTCGAAAAGCGGCTCGCCGTTATCGGCCCTGCCAGCCCGGCGCGCCCCGGCCACGATATCAGGTCTGTCCACTGGCAGATGCCCGGTGCGACCAGCGGCCCAGCGCGCCGGGCGCCTCTCCCGCCGCGCCAAAGGGAACCGATTTCGGGTTTAGACCCGGCGCTGCCCGGGAAGATCGTGGCTGCGCAACTAACAGCGCGGGATGCCTCGCTCCTACTCCCATCGCCAATCAACCGACTTGACAGATTGCGGGGATTGTGATATATTTGGATACGTTGTCCAAATAGTGGACACAATCCGAGTGAGAAGTTGGGATTCCAGCGGTGCTGCATTCCAACGGAATGTGCAGCGTGCCTTTGTCGCCAGACAACGCCCGCATCGCGATGACGTAAGGGGAGAAAGGAGGGAGATCTGACCTGAAACACCGTTCCGCAGCAATGCATTGCTTTATGCAAAAAGGTGGTAGCTCAACTCACTTCTAGCCTTTTCGAATCAGGAGGATTCCGATGTCAAAACAGAGAAAGATCGACAGGCGTGAGTTTCTTCGACTGGCGGCGATGAGCGCCGCCGGAGCAGCCCTGGCGAGTTGTGGCTCAACACCTGTCCCACCCACAGCCACGCTCGAAGCGCCCACCGCAGTCCCGGCAGCAGTCGCGACTGCCGTCCCGGCGACCGAAGCCCCCAAGATTGGATCGCAACTGATCGGCCAACTGGAAGGGCCCGAGATTATCCGAGACGTTGCCAAGTTTCCCAAAAAGTTTGGCGAAGCGCCGTCGCTGGTCGACCTGGTCAAAGCCGGCACCCTGCCATCGGTTGACAAGCGCCTGCCCAACCCCGACAATCTGATGGTGATCAAGCCGCTGAATGAGATTGGCCAGTACGGCGGCACGTGGCGGCGCGCGTTCACCGGGCCGGCGGATCACGAGAACGGCAACCGGATCAACTCGCTGGACAAGATCCTGCACTTTGACTATACCGGCCTGAAGATCATGCCCTCGCTGGCCAAGGATTGGACGGTGAGCGACGACGGCAAGACCACAACGATCTACCTGCGCGAAGGCGCCAGGTGGTCTGACGGCGAGCCGCTCACGGCGGACGACTTTATGTTCTGGTTCGAGGATATCTATTCGAACCCGGAGATCGTGCCCACGCCTTTCCCGGAGATGCAGATCAACGGCCAGGCGGGCGTGATGAAAAAGATCGACCAGTTTACTATCGCCTTTGAGTTTCCGGAACCGTACGCGTACTTTGTGTACGAGCTGGCCGGGAGCACCGGCATCGGCGCAGGGCTGGCGACGCGCGGCGCGTTCCAGAACTGGGGCGGGGGATATTGCCCGGCGCACTATCTCAAGCAGTTCCTGCCCAAGTACTCGACGGTGGAAGCGGTCAGCAAGGCGGCCACCGACGCGGGGTTTGATAACTGGGTATCGATGCTCAAGAGCAAGTATAGCTGGGCGCTCAACCCCGATCTGCCGGTGATGACCCCGTGGCGGACGACCAGCCCGATCAACACGCCCACCTGGTCCATGGAACGCAATCCCTACTTTTGGGCGGTGGACCACGAAGGCAACCAATTGCCGTACATCGACAAGATCACCATGACCCTGGCGGAGAACACCGAGGTGGCCAACCTGCGCGCGATCGCCGGCGAGTATGACCTGCAGGAGCGCCACATGGGCCTGGCCAAGCTGCCTGTTTTCCTGGAAAACGCGGAAAAGGGCAACTATAGCGTTCATCTCGACCCTGCTTTCAACGGCTCGGACGTGGCGATCCACATCGGCAACGCGTACAAGGGCGACGCTGAGATTGCCAAGTGGCTCAGGAACAGGGAATTTCGCCACGCGCTGTCGATGGGCATCGATCGGGATCAGCTCAACGAGGCCTTCTGGCTCGGCCTCGGCACGCCCGGCTCGACCGCGCCGGCGGAAACCACGCTGTACAGCCCCGGGCCCGAGTGGCGCGCCAAGTGGTGCACCCTCGACGTCGCGCAGGCCAACCAGATGCTCGACAAGCTGGGCCTGGACAAGAAGGACTCGGAGGGCTACCGGCTGCGGACGGACAAACAGGAGCGCCTCCGCTTTGAGATGGTGACGGTCGGCGGACAGTTCGTCCCCTACACCCAGGTCGGTGAGATGATCAAGCAGCAGTGGAAAGCGATCGGCATCGACGTGGACATCAAGGAGATGGAGCGCAACCTGGCGTTTGGCATGGACGCCAACGACGAAAACCAGATGCTGACCTGGGCGAACGACGGGTCGGAAATGCTCTTTCTCTTTGCGCGTCACGCGATGCCGGTGGACCCGGCGGAATGCCACATGGGGATGGCATTTGCCAAGTGGTATGCCTCGAACGGCCAGCAGGGCACCAAGCCGGACGATCCGGAAATGCTGCGGGCGTTCGAGCTTTACAGGGCCGCGTTCGGGATGAACGAAGAGGGCCAGATCAAGAACGCGCAGGAGATCTGGAAGATCATCGTCGAGCAGCAGTGGAGCATCGGCACCGTCGGGCAGTCGCCGGCGTTCATGGGGGTTCGCATCGTCAAGAACAACATGGGCAATGTCCCCGCACGCCAGGTGAACGCGCAGCATGCGCGGACGCCATGCACGTCGCAGCCGGTGACCTTTTTCTTCAAGTCGTAACCGGTTTGTATTCCTGCCCTTCTCCCGGCGCCGGGCGCCGGGAGAAGGGAGACTGATTTCTCTCTTTCAGGATGGGCCGAGAGGTGTGAGTCTATGATAGCATACATCGCACGCCGCTTGATCTTGGCGATTCTGACCACCTGGGCCATCACCGTTCTCTCGTTCGTGATCATCCAATTGCCCCCGGGCGACTATGTGACCTCGTACATCGCCTCGATGTCAGCTTCGGGGGTTGGGGTGACGGAATCCGAGGCACAAGCGCTGCGCCTGCAATATGGCCTCGATCAGCCGATCCACATCCAGTATCTCAAGTGGATGGGGCTGATCGCCAAAGGCAACTTTGGCATGGCGATAGAATGGGGCCGGCCGGTGCTGGACGTGATCGGCGACCGCATGGCACTGACTGTTGTCATTTCGCTGGCGGCCATTGTTTTCACGTGGGGGCTCGCGCTGCCCATCGGCATCTATTCCGCCGTCAAGCGCTATTCGATCGGCGATTACGTGGCTACCTTCATCGGCTTTATCGGGCTGGCCATCCCCGGTTTTATGCTGGCTCTCATCGTGATGTACGTCGGGTTCAAGTATTTCAACGCCAACATCGGCGGGCTGTTCTCGGCCGAGATGGCCGACGCGCCGTGGGGTTGGCCGAAATTCGTGGATCTGCTCAAGCATCTCCCGGTTGTGGCGATTGTGCTGGGCATAGGGGGCACGGCGCAGATGATCCGCATCATGCGCTCGAACCTGCTCGACGAGCTGCGCAAGCCGTACGTGATGACGGCGCGCGCGCGCGGGCTGTCCGAGCAGCGCGTGATTCTCAAGTACCCGGTGCGGGTGGCGCTCAACCCGTTCGTCAGCACGATCGGTTACCTGTTCCCGTACATCGTATCGGGGAGCATCATCGTCTCGATGGTGCTGAGCCTGCCGACGGTGGGGCCGCTGCTGCTAAAGGCGCTGATCGCGCAGGACATGTTTTTGGCGGGGACTATTGTGCTGATGCTGGGGGTGATGACCGTCGTCGGCACGTTCGTCTCGGACCTGCTGCTGATGTGGATCGATCCGCGCATCCGCCTGGGGAGACAGTGATGGCAGAGACAACGGCCCCCGAAACGGAGCAGGCGATGACGGCTTTTCCCACGCAGGCGCCGGACGAGGGGTTTGTCACTACGCGAGCCGAAGAGCACATCGCGGTCGCCACGCAGTGGCAGTTGATGTGGTGGCGGTTTCGCAAGCACCGGCTGGCGATGGCGGGCGCTATTATTCTCCTCTTTTTCTACGTCGTGGCGCTGGCCGCAGATTTCATGGCGTATGCCGATCCGGACGCTTCCGAGGCGCAGCGTTCTGTGATGGAACCTCAGCCGATCCGCTGGATGGACAATGGCAAATTCAGCCCGCACATCTATGGCGTCACGGGCAGGCGCGATCCTGTGACGTTCAAGCGGGTGTACGAGGTTGACCCTGCGGCCAAGTTTCGGGTGCGCTTTTTTGCCAAAGGGTTCAGGTACAAGTGGCTGGGGTTGATCCCGAGCGACATCCACTTGATCGGCATCGAGGGCGCGGAGGCGGGCGAGACGCTCTTTATCATGGGCACGGATATGCAGGGGCGCGATCTATGGTCGCGCCTGATGTACGGCACGCGAACCTCGCTGTTCATCGGACTGGCGAGCGTTGCCCTCAGCTTGATTTTGGGGGTGATGCTGGGCGGCATCTCGGGTTACTATGGCGGGGCGATGGACACGGTCATTCAGCGGGTCATCGAGATTTTGCGTTCTATTCCTACGATCCCGCTGTGGATGGGCCTGGCGGCGGCGCTGCCGGGAAGCTGGACGGTCAACCAGGTCTACCTGGCCATCACCCTCATCATCTCGCTGCTGGGGTGGACAGAGCTGGCGCGGGTGGTGCGCGGGCGCTTTCTGTCGCTGCGCGAGGAGGATTTTGTCATGGCGGCCAGGCTGGCCGGGTGCAGCCGGATGCGGATCATCTTCCGGCACATGGTGCCTTCGTTCCTGAGCCACATCATCGCCGCGACGACGCTGGCGCTCCCGGCCATGATCATCAGCGAGACCTCGCTCAGCTTTTTGGGGCTGGGGCTGCGCCCGCCGGCGATCAGTTGGGGGGTGTTGTTGCAGGATGCGCAGAATGTGCAGGCGCTCGCCATTTCCCCGTGGCTGCTGCTGCCGGCCATCCCGGTGATCATCGCGGTCCTGGCGTTCAATTTCGCGGGCGATGGTCTGCGCGACGCCGCAGACCCGTACGGATAGAGCCAGATGGAAAACGGACACAAGACGTTACTGTCGGTGCGCAATCTGAAAACGTACTTTTTCCAGGACGAAGGGATCGTCAAGGCGGTGGACGGCGCCACGTTCGACGTGCACGCCGGGCAAACGCTCGGCATCGTCGGCGAGAGCGGCTGTGGCAAGAGTGTGACGGCTCAATCTATCCTGCGCATCGTCGATCAGCCCGGCCGCATCGTGGATGGCGAGATCACCCTGCGCTGCGCCAACGGCGCCAGCGTTGACCTGGCCCGATTGCATTCCAACAGCAAAGAGATGCGGGCCATCCGGGGAACCGAAATAGGCCTGGTGTTTCAGGAGCCGATGACGTCCTTTAGCCCGGTGCACACCGTTGGGGCTCAGATTATCGAGGCGGTCAGGCTGCATTGCGACGCGAATAAACGCCAGGCGCGGGAGCGAGCGATCGAGGTGCTCGGCCAGGTGGGCATTCCCCACGCGGAGCGCCGGATCGACGAGTATGCTTTCGAGCTGAGCGGGGGCCTGCGGCAGCGGGCGATGATCGCCGTGGCGCTTTCTTGCGATCCGCGGCTGCTCATCGCCGACGAGCCGACGACCGCGCTGGATGTGACCACGCAGGCACAGATTCTCGACCTGCTGCGGCAGCTACAGCAGCAGCGCGGGATGGCGATCATGCTCATTACCCACAACCTGGGTGTGATCGCGGAAATGGCCGACCACGTGGTGGTGATGTACCTGGGGCGAGTGGTCGAAGAAGGGCCGGTGGACGACCTGTTCCATGCCCCCAAGCACCCGTATACGCAGGCGCTCTTGCGCTCAATTCCGAGCATCGAGTCGACCCCGCGGGTCAAGCTGCCGACGATCAGCGGCTCTATCCCACATCCCTACAATCGTCCGCCAGGGTGTCCATTCCACCCGCGCTGCTCGGATGCCATGCCCGGCACGTGCGACCAACAAGAGCCGATCTCGCTGCCGGTGGGTGAACGGCAAAGGGTGAGTTGTTTTTTGTACCAAAGGTAGAAAAAGTGAGAGACTTTGACGGCCAAGTGCTGCTCGATGTCCATAACCTGCGCAAGTTCTTCCCGATCCGGAGAGGCTTCTTGCAGAGGGTAGTAGGGCACGTCCGTGCAGTAGACGATGTCACCTTTTACATCAATCGGGGCGAAACGCTCTCGCTGGTGGGCGAAAGCGGCTGCGGCAAGACAACGACATCGCGCTGCATCCTGCGGGCGATTGACCCGACGGCGGGCCAGATATTCTTTCGCGCGGACGAGGGCGCATTGGTGGACGTGGCCGCGATGCCCGAAAGCAAGGTGCAACGGCTGCGCTGCAAGATGCAGATGATCTTTCAAGACCCCTTTTCTTCGCTAAACCCGCGCATGACCCTGCTCGACATCGTCGGCGAGCCGCTGCTGGTGCATGGGATGACAAACCGCCAGCAGCGGATGGAACGGGTGGCTGAATTGCTGCGCCTGGTGGGGATGCGGCCCGAGTACATGCGGCGGTATCCTCACGCGTTCAGCGGCGGACAGCGCCAGCGTATCGGCATTGCGCGGGCGCTGGCTCTGAATCCGTGCCTGGTGGTGGCCGATGAGCCGGTCTCGGCGCTCGACGTTTCGGTGCAGGCGCAGATCCTCAACCTGCTGCTCGAGCTTCAGGAGCGACTGGGCTTGACCTATCTATTCGTCGCGCACGACCTGAGCGTGGTCAAGCATATCAGCGAGCGGGTGGCCGTGATGTACGTCGGCCGGATCGTCGAGATGGCCAGGACGGACGAGATCTTTTACGCTCCCCGGCATCCGTACACGGAGGCGCTGCTTTCGGCGGTGCCCAAGCCTGACCCTCGCTTGCGCTCGCAGCGGATCGTGCTGGAAGGCGAAGTGGCCGACCCGGCGAACCCGCCGTCGGGCTGCTACTTTCACCCGCGCTGCCGTTATGCAACGGAGGTGTGTCACACAGAAACGCCGGTGCAGGAAGAGATCTCACCCTGCCATTTCGTGAGCTGTCATCGGGCGCACGAGATCAGCCTGCACGGGGTCGCAAAGCCAAAGGCCGGTTAAAGAATTCGGAGGAATGACTGATGGAAACTCGATATTCACGAGATCCGCAGAGCTTTGTCGGGATGAACACCGCTGAGATTAGAGGGGAGTTTTTGGTGGCCGACCTGTTTGCACCCGACGAAATCAAACTGGTCTATTTGAGCATCGACCGGATGATTGTGGGGTCGGCCGTGCCGGCGAGCCGAGCGCTGAGCCTCGAAGCCGGGGCAGAGCTGCGGGCCAAGTACTTTGCCGAGCGGCGAGAAGTTGGAGTCTGCAATATCGGCGGGCAGGGCAGCGTCACCGTCGACGGCCGGGAGTATGGGATGGCTTGCCAGGACATGCTGTACATTGGCCGGGGCAGCAAGGAGATAAGGTTTTCCAGCGCCGACGCCGGCCGTCCGGCCAGGTTCTATATCGTCAGTCTCCCGGCCCACAAAGAGTACCCAACCACCCATTCGACCAAGGCTCAAGCCTACCGGGTCGATCTCGGCAGCAAAGAGGCGGCCAACGAGCGGACCATTTTTCGGTTTGTCCACGAAGGCGGCGTGCCGAGCTGCCAACTGGTGATGGGCTTTACCGAGCTGGCCCCGGGCAGCGTGTGGAATACGATGGCAGCCCATACTCACGAGCGCCGGTCGGAAGTGTATTTGTATTTCAATCTAGCCGGCGACAATGTAGTCTTTCATTTGATGGGCAATCCGCAGGAAACCAGGCACATCGTGGTTCGAGACGGGCAGGTGGTCATCTCGCCCAGTTGGTCGATCCACGCCGGGGCCGGCACCAGTAACTATAGCTTTGTGTGGGCCATGGGCGGCGAAAATCAGGCCTTCGACGACATGGACGCTGCCCCGATGGATCAGGTGGCCTGACCTGTGTTGGGAGGGGTGACTGTGAAGACCATTCGATGGGGCATCATCGGCTGCGGCGATGTAACAGAGGTCAAGAGTGGCCCAGGCTTTCAACAAGCCAGGAACTCGAGCCTGGTGGCCGTCATGCGGCGCAATGGAAAACTGGCCGAGGATTACGCCCGGCGCCACGGCGTGCCCAAATGGTATGACAGCGCCGGCGGGCTGATCCGGGACCCCGACGTGGACGCGGTCTATATCGCCACACCGCCCTATGCCCACAAAGAATACACCCT
>DAOUGI010000027.1:0-18205 GCA_034429215.1 Anaerolineae bacterium
GCATTTCCCCCTCACCCCAGCCCTCTCCCCCAGGGGGAGAGGGAGCAGGCAGCCGTGGCATCCAGAAATGTGAAACGCACCCGGACAAACTGCTGTGCCTTCATCATTTTCGCATCGGGTCTTCACTACTTTTTCACGAGGCTCGGTTATACTACAGCTACAAGGCTCGGAAAAAGGTTTCTTTTCTGGCCCTGAATCAAGAGTAACCATGGAGGCAAGATGTCCAAAAAGATAGCAGGTATCAGTGCAGCGATTTTGATCGGCGCATTGGTGATAGGAGTGGTGGCGCTGTGGGTGTTGCCCAATACCGCGGAAGCCGCCGGCGGCGGGCGCGGGAAGGGGAGCCGGGGACCGGCTGTGACCAGCCCGGCGAGGTCGGCTCCTGCCCTGAATGACAGTGAGGCAGGCGATCTGAGCGAGTCGGAAGCGGAAGCATTGCTGATGGCCCTGGACGACGAGTACAAGGCGTGGTCGGTCTACGATCAGGTGATCGCCGATTTTGGCGCGGTGCGGCCCTTTACCAGCATCCGGAAAGCGGAGGAGGCGCACATCGCCGCGCTGGTGACGCTTTTTGAGCGCTATGACCTGGATGTTCCGGCGAACGAATGGCCGGGCAATGTGCCGACCTTTGACACCGTGGCCGAGGCGTGTGCCGGCGGTGTGCAGGCAGAGATCGACAACGCGGCCCTGTATGACCAGTTGTTCGATATGGTGGACAACACGGACATCGTCCGGGTGTTCACGGCTCTGCAGCGGGCGTCGGAGACCAAGCACCTGCCGGCCTTTGAGCGCTGCGCGCCCTAGGCCAACGGACGCTTTGTCAACAGCCCTCGGCTCATACGAGCCGAGGGCTGTCTAATTGCCGAGTCACAAACGATGCGTGACTCACTGCGCACCTCCGGCATACTCTCCAAGATCCAGCCCAATGAGGTCCAGGTTGTCGGCCACCCCCTCTTTTTGGATCCACACGTCCAGCACGTCCAGGCCCTCCTGGAAAAAGTCCGGGATCTGCTCAGGCTCTGCCCGGCACTCTTTATGGTAGTAGATGAGATGTCCCCCGTCCCCCTCGACACACAGGCCGGGGTGCCTGGTGTAATAGGCCACGACGGGCTCGGAAAAGATGGCGCGAACCCGGTCCTCGTCCCGGCCTTGAAGGAGGTAGGCGCTGGAGAACTCGGGGCTGGCTGGGAACTCGATGTCCTGCCGTCCGAATGCGCCGGCAATTCCATCCCAGAAGCCCTGAGGGCGCAGGCTGAAGGCGGGAAGCTGCAGGCGGTTCGATTCAAAGAGGATCACCGTCTGTCTCCAACTGTGGCTGGACTTGCCGCCGCCGGTCACGTACTCGTAATCGAAAATCTGCACCTCTACATCCCCGGCGCGGCCGTTCATGACGTTCCGCGCCTTTCTGGAACGGCCCTGGGAAAACAGGCGAAAATTAGCCAGGTGCTCCACGAGCTGTGGCTGAGACTCGGGCCAGAACTCGAACCCCAGGCGGCTCGCCACGGCGCCTAGTTGCTCCTTTCGCCGTTTCTCGGCCTGGTAGGCGGCAACCCACATGGCGACCCCGATGACGACGAGTGCCGAAAGAAAAACCAAGATCCATTGGTCGTCCATCGCTTCATCCCTCCGACCGGCGAGTCTGTCCGGTGCAGTCCTGTCCTTTCCCGCTATAATACCATGATAGCAGGATCCGCGCCAAGGCGCACGACACCTGGCTGACGAGAATCTGTCAAGATGGAACCGGGTACAAGTTCGAACGGCAGTCGGCGATGACCGCGGAGCACCGCTCTCAGGGCGGTGCCCCGTGCTATGGAATGATCTGCGCAAACAGGTCCGGATAGTTTGTCGTCACGCCGTTGACGCCCAGCCTCTGAAGCTCGCGAATTCGGCCGGGCTCGTCAACCGTCCAGACAAACACCTTCCCCCCCGCGCGCTTGACTGTTGTCACGGTCCGTCCTGATACAACCTTGTGATACAGCATGACGGCATTGGCTTGGGCGCCCGCCATCATGGACAACACCCGGTAGGGAAGCACGAGCCGCATCAATGCGATGGCGGACGTCACCGCCGGCTGCAAGTAAGGCTTGCCGGACGCATTTCCCCGATCCTCGGGGTACGACAGGCCGGTCATTGCCAGGGGATCGAGCTGCCTGATGCGCCGCAGACTGTCCGAGTAGAGCGTGCTGTAGAGCGTGTCACCTCCCATCCCCCTTGCCCCCACCTGATCGAGCACTGCCTGCTCATAGCCGGTTGCCTTCAGGTCGACATTGAGCAGGACGCGCCCCTTGAGCAGGTCCAACGCCTCTGCCAGGGTCGGGATGAAACAGTCAGGCTCGGTATCGAGACGGCGCAGCTCTGCCAGCGTGCTCGTGCTGGCCAGCGCCGGGTGACCGCCGAATTTCGCCAGGCTGTCGTCGTGCAGCAGCACCAGCTCGTCTTGGCAGGGACGGACGTCGAATTCCACCATATCCACGCCCGCTTGCAGCGCCAGGGTCAGGGAACGGAGGGTGTTCGCCGGCGCGCGTCCGGCGGCGCCGCCGTGTCCAATCCGAAGGAAAGGGCGATCCCACGCGCTGCGCCGGGTCACGTCGGATGCCGGTTCTATCAGAGTCTTTGCCTGATCCATCGCCGGGTCCTCCTCTCAGCGTTCCTGAGTATATCCGGCTTCAAAACGATTGTCAAAAATGGCGGCGAGACCTGGATAGTTAACCTAAAGCTGTACCATGCTGCCGAGCTTCCCAGAGGCTCCAACGATGCAAACTTTCACCACTCCTCCCCGTCCTTTATGTCGCGCGACGATGGCTCCCGTGCAAGTATATCATGTCGCAGGCGGCCGGTCAAAGGGAATGCGCATGGGCAGGAACCATGGCTCCTTCCAGAACCACGATCAAGGGCTTTTTACCTAGGGCCCTCCGGGAATTGCCAGATTTATCCTGATCGAGTATAATAGATCGTTTGTGCGCGCCAATGGTTCGCACAATAACCGGCAGACCATTCTGCCACAAAATCGAAGGGCCGAGAGTGCGACTTGGCTCAATAAAGCCAAGGAGTGCTTTTGAACTTTCAACAATTTTCTCTCGATCCGCGCATTGTCGCGGGTATCAAGGCCGTGGGACACACCACGCCTACCCCCATCCAGCAGCAGGCCATCCCTGTCGTGCTCCAGGGGCGCGATATTTTGGGTCTGGCGCAGACCGGCACCGGAAAAACGGCGGCCTTTGTCTTGCCGATCCTGCACAGGCTGCTTCAAGGCCCGGCGCGCCGCGTGCGGGCTCTCATCGTCGCGCCTACGCGCGAGCTGGCCGAACAGATCCACGATATGACGTCTGGGCTGGCCCAAAATACCAGGCTGCACAGCGCCACCGTCTATGGCGGCGTGAGCAAAGCCAACCAGGTCGCCGCCTTGCGCCGCGGTGTCGATATCGTCGTCGCCTGTCCGGGGCGCTTGCTGGACCTGCTCGCCGAAGGCAGCATCGATCTGTCGGGGGTCGAAGTGCTGGTGCTGGACGAAGCCGATCGCATGTGCGACATGGGCTTCTTGCCCGACATCCGGCGCATCCTCAAGGTTTTGCCCAAACAGCGCCAGACGCTGTTTTTCGCCGCAACGATGCCGGACGACATTCGCAGGCTGGCGGATGAGATTCTCGACGACCCGGTCACGGTCCAGATCGGCATCATCGCCCCGGCAAAAACCGTGTCGCACGCCCTCTATCCGGTGCCCGATGACCTCAAGAAACAGCTTCTGCTGGCCATATTGCGCCAGCCGGCCATGGAACGGGTGCTGATCTTTTCGCGCACCAAGCATCGCGCCCGCAGCCTGGCCCGCGATCTGGTGAAACACGGCCATTCGGCCGCCGCGTTGCAGGGCAACATGTCGCAAAACGCGCGCCAGGCTGCGCTCGACGGCTTTCGCGACGGAACGTACCCTATCCTTGTCGCGACAGACATCGCGGCTCGCGGCATCGACGTTGTGGAAATCACGCATGTGATCAACTTTGACATGCCGGATACTGTCGATGCTTACACCCACCGCATCGGCCGCACGGGGCGCGCCGACCTGACCGGCCAGGCCTACACATTTGCCGTGCAGTCGGATGAGCCGATGGTGCGCGACATCGAGAAGGTGTTGGGCGCCCCGATTCAACGCCTGCGGCTGCCCGGATTTGATTATGGCGGCTTTTCGCCAGAGCGCCAACCCCAGCCACACGGCCAAGCAGCGCCCTCTGGCCCTGGGCGGAGCGGAGTGGCTCGCCCTCGGGATGGCGGCCGGCCGGCCCCGGCGGCAAGCAGGCGCCCCGCGAGCGGGCGGGGCAGGTCCTGGTCGGGTAGAGCTGCGCGCTAGAGCTGAACCGCCGGCCTGGTGGTTGTACATTACTTTGACCACACCTGGACAAGGATTTGACAGCCTGGGGCAAGTGTGCTATGATGTTTTTGTAGGACGAAGAATAAAACTGGTTCGAGCATGAAGAGATGACCACCCGGATTCTTTGATCTGGGTGGTTTTTTTGCACAGACTGGCTGGACCTTCCTCCTAACAACATATGTGAAAGGCAAGAAATGACTGAGCGAACGAAAGGAACCGTCAAGTGGTTCAATGAAGACAAAGGTTTTGGCTTCATCGCGAGGGAGGAAGGCGCTGACGTGTTTGTCCACTACTCCGCCATTCGGGGCAATGGTGTCCGGAATTTGGCCGAGGGGCAGCGCGTGGAGTTTAATGTCGAGCAGGGCCGCAAGGGCCTGCAAGCCATCGATGTGACCGTGACAGTATAATAGGAGAAACCATGGACAAGAAACTATACGTAGGTAATTTGAGCTACAACACGACCGATGACAAGTTGCGGTCGCTGTTCGCCGAGTACGGCGAGATCGAATCGATCAATGTGATTACCGACCGCGAGACCGGCCGGCCTAGAGGCTTTGCCTTTGTCGAAATGGCAACCCAGCAGGCAGCCGAGGCATCCATCTCTGGCCTGGACGGCAAGATGGTAGACGAGCGCGCGATCAAGGTGAACAAGGCCAAGCCACAGCCCGATCGCGACCGGCGGCAGGGCGGCAGAGGCCGATCAGATTGGTAAGAGTGTCGCCGGCGATCGCCGGAGCGGCATGAGCCGGCCAGCACTCGGCCGGCAGGAATAAAAAGCGACAGCGCAGACCGGGGTTGCCTCGGCCTGCGCTGTGTTTTGTGTGGCACCCATCCGCCGACCGCCGGCGGATGTCGTTTGTGTTGTTACCCTTGTTTGACCGCGCTCTCCATGCCGGCTGCCAGTGCCGCATCGATCGCCTTGTTGGCTTCCGAGATCTCACCGTCGGATGCCAGCGCCATCTCAGCCGCCAGCCACTCCCGGCCCCGGACCAGATATTCCGTGTCTTTCCTGGTCAGGTGAGACTGATACCGGCGCCAGGTCAGATCTCGCACCACCTCGGCCGCTTGCAGGACAATACCTGTTCCAAGCTTGGCCCACAACCCCTTCTGCCGTTCGTCGATATCATCTTGCAGGCAATCGGGCGCGCTCTTGAGCGTGTCCAGCAGCCAAGGTACCTTGGTCGGCGAAATCGCCGGCCGCACCCCCACCTGCTCCATCTGCTGGGTGGGAACATAGACCGTCAACCGTTGTGTGGGGATATAGATGACAAAGTAAGAGCTGGCCTCGCCGGTTGTTTCCCTCTGTTGGATGCCGGTGATTCTGCCGGCGCCGTGCCGGGGGTGTATCACCTTATCGTTGATCTCGAACTGCATAGTTTCCCGCACCTTTCTTTGTGGACTGGGGCTCGCATCGAAACCGTGCCTATCTCCATCGGCAGATGGGATATGATGAGCCGAAATCCGGGCCAAAAGACCTCGATTCTCGCCCGACGACAGGCTGGCTCCACAAATACTCGGTATCGTCAGGATCACACACTCTGAACGCGGGGGGGAAGGAATCAGCGACCAGACCAGCCAACTCTTCCACTATTCCTATTGCAGGAGGACGTCATTATAACACATTTCTTGGAAACTGCAAGCCGCTTCTGTCTGATGGGCAGGGCAAACGCATTTAGGTTTCGTAGGAGCGCGGCATCCCGCGCTGTTATTTGCGTGGCCACGATCTGCGCCACCTGCCCTCGCACCTGGCCGCGCGTGACTTGTGGCTGGCATGTGCATCAGGTATAATGAAGTGGCTACGTTGAAGAGGCAGTGCCGTGGCTGCTATCAAGACAAATGGAAGGAGGAAGACACCATGTTGTTGAAGCACTTTTTCCTGAACAAGATTGCCCACAGCTCCTATATCCTGGCCGGTAAGGCAACTTGTGCGATCATCGATCCCCAGCGCGATGTCGACCTATATATCAGCCAGGCCCGCGAACTGGGCGTAGTCATCACCCACATCATACAGACCCATCTCCATGCCGACTTTATCTCCGGTCATATGGACCTGGCCCGCGAGACCGGCGCCAAGATCTATGCACCCCGGTCGGCCGAGTGCAGGTTCGACCACGTCCCTCTCGACGAAGGCGACATTGTCGAGATCGAGCATGTTCATCTGCGCGTGATCGAGACCCCCGGCCATACGCCGGAGCACGTCACTTACGTGGTGACTGACACCTCGAGGGGCGATATGCCCATCGGCGCCTTTGTGGGCGACGTGCTGTTTGTGGGCGACGTCGGCCGGCCCGATCTTTTCCCCGACCGGGCCATCAAGTTGGCCGGGAAGCTTTATGACAGCCTGCACCAAAAGCTGCTCCGATTGCCCGATTATTGCGAGGTCTATCCCGCTCACGGTGCCGGATCATTATGTGGCCGCTCCATGGGCGCCAAGTACCTTACCACCATCGGCTATGAGCGCCGCTATAACGCCGCACTTCAGCTCGGCAGGGATGACTTTGTCCGCTCCCTCACCTCCGACATGCCGCCGGCCCCCGACCACTTTAGCCGCTGCAGCGACATCAACCGCGACGGTCCAGCCGTGCTGGCCGATCTGCCTCCCCTGGAGGAGCTGAGGCCGGCGCAGTTTCGCAAGCGCATGGAGGATCCAGATGTCGAAGTGGTAGATGTGCGCAGTTATACCGCCTTTGCCAGCCTGCACGTGCCTGGCGCCTGGCACCTGGATCTCAACGGCAACTTTCCGACCTTTGCCGGATGGGTGCTGCCTACGGACAAGCAGTTCCTGCTCGTGGCCGATGACTATGGCGATGCTCTGGCCGCTGCCCTGTGGGCGCGCCGGGTGGGGGTGGATCGCATCCTCGGCTATTTGGCTGGTGGGATGGCCGCCTGGGCCACAGCCGGACAGCGCACCTCCGATATTCATCTGATCTCCGCTGAAGATTTGCACGACAGGGTCACCGGCACCTCCAATATTGTGCTGGTGGACGTGCGTGCCCCGCTAGAATTCCAGGACGGCCACATCAGCGGTGCAATCAACATCCCTGCCCCCGATCTGCGCAGTCACCACACCGAGCTCGACCCCGACAAGCCCACGTTTGTGGTGTGCAGCTCGGGGAATCGGTCCAGCCTGGCGGCCAGCATCCTCAAGCGGCACGGGTTCCGGGAGGTGCACAACGTGGCTGGCGGCATGACCGGATACAGCGCCGCCGGCTATGCCAGGCAATGCGCCGTCTGCGAGAATCCGCACGGATCGCGCTTTTTCGCCATTAGTTTCGACATACCCGAGACTGATGAGGATTGGGAGGAGACACTGCCATGAACTGGTTGACAGACATCACTTGGTCGCCCTATGTAGTGGGCATTGGCATCGGTGTGCTCAGTTGGCTCACCTGGCTAGTTTCACGCAAGCCGATCGGTTGCTCTACCTCGTTCGCCCGGTCGGCCGGCATGATCGAGAAGCTTCTCCGTGGCTCGAAGGTAGAGACCCGGCTCTACTATCAGGAGTTCAAGCCGGCCGTGGACTGGCAGTGGATGCTGGTTCTGGGAATGATCGTAGGGGCGCTGGTTTCGTCGCTTCTGTCCGGCGATTTCCGCTGGCAGTGGGTTCCCTCCCGGTGGGCTGCCGCTTTTGGAACGAACGTGCCGGTGCGGCTGGTCGCGGCTCTCGTGGGCGGCGTCCTGCTGGGTTTTGGCTCGCGTTGGGCCGACGGCTGCACCAGCGGGCATGGTATCAGCGGCGCGATGCAGCTTGCCATCTCGAGCTGGATCTCGGCCCTGTGCTTCTTTATCGGCGGAATCCTGATGGCCCAGCTTCTCTTTGCCATTATCGCCTGACGGGGGAGGGAAGATGAAAACAAGATTGCCTCTTGCCTGGGGTTTTCTGTTCGGCATCGTCTTTGGCTTTCTGTTACAAAAGGGTGGAGTAACCAAGTATGACGTGATCCTTGGTCAGCTGCTTTTGACCGATTTTACCGTGGTCAAGATCATGCTCTCGGCCGTCGCCACCGGCATGATCGGCATCCACTTGATGAAGAGCCTGGGCTGGATCCAGCTCGATCCCAAGTCCGGTTCTTGGGGAAAGAACGCTGTTGGCGGCTTGATCTTTGGACTGGGCTTTGCTCTGCTGGGCTACTGCCCCGGCACCATTGCCGGGGCAGTCGGCAACGGCTACCTGGATGCGGCTATAGGGGGGTTGGCCGGCATCCTGCTCGGCTCCTGGCTCTTTGCTGTCCTCTACCCTCGAGCTCGAGATGGCATTCTGAAACGCGGCTACTTTGGCGACCTGACCCTACCTCGACTCCTCAAAGTGAACGATTGGGTCGTCATCGCGCCCTTGTTTGTGTTGATTGTCCTGTTGTTGTACCTGATCGAGCGCGCCGGGCTGTAGCAGAAGGTTTTCTGCTCCAGGTTCTTGACCGTGCTCAGAACGGCCAGACCAGCGGGATAACCAGCAAGGCAACCGCCAAAACTACGATGGTGAGCGGCAAGCCTACTCGGACATAGTCGGTGAAGCGATAGCCGCCCGGCCCCATGATCAGCAGATTGCTGGAATGGCCTACCGGGCTAAGGAAGGCGGCCGAGGCTGCTACAGCCACCATCATGAGCAGGGGATAGGGCGATACGCCCAGGTCGACGGCCGTGCTGATGGCAATTGGCGCCAGCAGCACAGCGATGGCCGGGTTGGGCATTGCCTGAGATGCCAGCACCGCAATCAGGCCCAGCCCGGCCATCACTGCCAGCACGCCCCAGCCACCGGTTACAGCGACCAGGCCGCCGGCCACCCAGTGTGCGGCGCCACTCCGCTCCAGGGCGATCCCGAGGGGCAACATGCCGGCAATCAGAAAAACAGCCTTCCACTCAATCGCCCGATAGGCTTCCTCCATTGTCAGGCAGCCTGTCAGAATCATAAGCACCATACCCATCACCGCGGCGATGGCGATGGGCAGCCAGCCAGCGATCGCTGGTATCAACACTGCGGCCATGATCAGCAGCGCGAGAGGTGCCTTTTCTCGCCGCGGTACCTCTTGGGCGCCCGCGGTGAGCACCAGAAAGTCGGGCTCAGTCCCTAGCATCTGGGCCCGGTCCCGCGGGCCGTAGAGCAAGAGCGCGTCACCGAACTGCAGGGCCATATCGCGCAGCCCGGAGCGATAGGCCCGGCCAGCGCGCCAGATAGCCAGAACGCTAAGACCGTACTTTTCACGAAAGTGGAGCTGGCGCAGCGTCTGCCCGGCCAGCGTCGTGCGGGGGGAGAGCACCGCCTCGATCAGACCAACGTGCTCCGACTCTAGCTCTGCCAGGTCTGCGACTGTATGTTTTTCCACCACCAGGCTCTGCAGACCTTCAAGCGTCTGCACGTCCTCCCGCCTGCCCTTGAGCAGCAGCAGGTCGCCCTCCCCCAGCCGCTCGGCCGCGTCGGGCAAGAGATGGGTCGTCCCCTCACGCACAATTCCCATAACCCCCAGCCCGTAGGCGTCGCCCAAGCGGCTTTCGGCCAACGTTTTGCCCACCAGCGACGAACCGGACGGGACATGCGCCAGCATCAGCCGCTCCTCGAGCCGGTATTCAGCGGCCGTCTCGATCCGGTTGACGATGAGAGCGGACTCTGTCTGCAACGCGTCAAGCTTGGTGTGCAGGCCCTCAACCAGCAGGACATCGTCCTGCTGCAGTGGGCGCTGCTCCAATTGGGTGCGTAACGTGCCTCCCCCCCGCCGGATGGCCAGCACGACCACGCCGAAGCGGCGCCGAAACCCGATCTGATCCAGGGTCTGCCCCGGCAGCGAGGAGGAGGCGGCGAAGCGTACCTCGGCAAAGCCCATTTCGGCCGAGAGCAGCTTCTCTACATCCAGCGGTCCCTCTTCGACCATGATCTGCCGGCCGTTGTGAAACTCGGTCAGCCGGTCGAGGCGCCCTTCCACCAGCAGGCGATCGCCGGCCTGGAGGACCGCCTCGGGTGTGGGCGCCAGGCGGGTCACCCCGGTGCGAAGGATGCCGACAACATTGAGCCCAAGTACTGCTCCCAGCCGGCTCTGCAAGAGTGTCTTGCCTGCCAACGGCGAGCCGGGAGGAAGGTGCAGGGCAAAGAGCCTCTCGTGCAGCCCAAAGAACTCGGCAAGGTCGACCGGCTCACCCCGTGGCAAGCGCTTGATCTCGTGCACCGGTAGAAGGTGGCGTCCTACCAAAGCCATGAAGCCGATGCCCACCAGGGTTACTGCCAGACCCGTCGGGGCGAAATCGAACATCGCGAAGGGGCGCAGCCCATACTCCCGCATAACCTCGCTGATGAGGATGTTGACGGGCGTGCCGATCAGGGTAAGCATCCCGCCCAACAAGGTGGCAGAGGCAAGAGGCATGAGCAGCCGCGAGGGAGGGCGGCCGGTGCTCCGGGCAATATCGACCACCACCGGCAGCATCAACGCGGCCACGCCTACGTTGTTCATAATTCCAGAAAGTGCGGCGGCCACCAGCATGATGACTAGAATGAGGCGCACCTCGCTCTGGCCGGCCAGGCGCAGCACCTGGCGGCCCACCAGACCAGCCAGGCCGGTGCGGGCCAGGCCGGCGCTGAGGATCAGCACCGCCCAGACAGTGACCACTGCCGGGCTGCTAAAGCCCGACAGTGCCTCGGCGGGGGTGACCAGCCCGGTGACGGCCAAGGTGACCAGTACCAGCATGGCCACGACGTCCATCCGCACCCGCTCCGTCACAAAGAGCAGGATGGCCACTCCCAGGATGGCCAGTACGGTTGCGATCTCTGGCGTCACGGCGTATCCTCTTTTCAGATTATCGGGAAGGGCCAGACCTCGAGCCCGGCTAACTCCCATCAGAATTATACACCCGGAATCCGTTGAAAAAAAACGAGAGACCTGTCCAAGACAGGTCTCTTTACATAAGGGACGGATGACGGGGGTTGTCCACCCGGTAACCAACGAGCTGTAGCGAGCATGGTCAGTTTGTGCATGCACAATATAACTACCATAGTCTTTCTGTGCATACGAAAACCGGAAAGGGGCACTCTTGTCTCGACTTTTGCAGTAGCCCCTGAGGGCAAAGAACGTTAACAACCGCAGATACTCAAGGCCCAGTTTTGGGAGCAAGGCGCACGCTCCCATCCCAGCCACTTGGCGTGGCCGGGCTAGAAGGAGGCGCCTGGGTTTCAGCAAGAGCTGTGTCAGGCGCAGACCGCGGCCAAGAGCGGGGCCATCAGTTCACGCAGGGATTGTCCTTGCGTCAATCCCACACTGATGAAGCAGGCCAGAGCCCACAAGCTCTGTGCCTGACTGACCCGACGCCAGAACGGCGTGCTGCCTTCGAGATCCAGCTCGAGTTGGCGTTGAAGTTTGTGCAAGAGTGCTTCGTCGTGTGGGGTGGCACGCAGTAAACTGTAGGCGACGGCCACGAGGCCAATATGCCGTGATATGGCCTGGAAGTCCCGCACCTGATACTTGTCCAACCCCTCCGCCTTGCCCTCTTCGTGATAGACTTCAACGGACCAGCGATGGCGGCGGATGCGCGTGATCCCAACCGATTGCCAAATCAAGCGATTCGAGTTGTAGAAACTGGGCGAGCCGGATAGGTCTGGTTCGTCGAAGTTAATCACCAGCCGTTGCTTGCCAAAGTTGTGGATCCGATGCGTACGGCAGTAGCTGTAGTAGGTCTCCTTCTCGCCTTTGTAAGCAATGCCGATCTTGTGGAAGACCGGCTTGCCTCCGGAAGCAACCGCCTCGAGATGCTCTTGCTTCAGTTCCTTGGCGAACTGCTCCAGGCTGAGACGGCCCTTTTTCAGGACGACCTGGTTGTCAGCGGCCAAGGTGCCCACGTAGGGCAACTCCAATTCTTGGTCCAGAAAACGGCAAAAGGCGGGTTGCGTATACCAATTGTCGAATGTGACGGGTAGTTTCCACTGCGGGTTCTGGTTCACCCACTTGCGCAACAGGTCTCGGGCAATCCACAACTTGCTCTGGTAGAGGGCGGCGACCTCTGGATTGCCTTGGTTTCGGCTCCACACGCCCAGCAGATACTGACGCCATTTCTTGGGGTCGCTTTCCTTCAGGGCGAACTTGCCTTCCCGCAGATGGATGCCTGCGGCCTGTAACCCCTGCTCGATCGTGTCCAGGTCCGCCGGGTGCCACAACTGGAACTGGAGCGGATAGTCTGTTCGGTCGTCACTGTAGTGGAGGTTGACCAGGTTGTGAGCCCAGGTATAACGGCCGTCGACCGGGTCGTACAGACAGGCGATTTCATCAAAGTGTCGGCCGTAGTGGGTGAGCAGGGTGTCGTCTACACTGAGCACACCCTTTGGTTTCAGCTGCGTCCCGTTCAAGCTGTTCAACAAGGCCAAGCGTTGCTGATTCAGTGCGGCTTCCGAGAAGGGGCTGGCGGTCAACAGGCGGTTGAGACTGCTTTGGTTGCGGCTATTGGTGACGAAGAGACGGTTGATGCCGTCCACTGTCTTGTTCTCGGAGATGATCAACCCACCCAGGTACCGTTGAAACTGTACCAGGGCTTCGGGTGAGAACACAGTCTCAAACCAGGGTGCATAGTGTTGGACGATTTGAGGAAACTCAACCAAGGGTAACATGGCTCTGCCTCCTATCCAGTTCCAGACTCATGTTACCACTATTGGCAATTGTAGTAAAGCCCTTGCCTTGAGTATCTGGTTGTTAACGTGCTGCAGGGTCAGGTTATGTCACTGCAAAAGTCGAGTCTTGTCAAGCAAAAACAGGGTTGCCGCGTGGCCGTCGCTCGCAACGATGACTTGCACTTTTGCCCTGGCGGTGGTATACTTTTGTCTGAGGAACAGCCATGAAGATCCGCGATGTGATCAAACTGATTGAGGAGGATGGCTGGTATCTGGTTGTGACAAAGGGTAGCCACCGGCAATACAAGCACCCTGCTAAACCAGGGCGGGTGACCATTGCCGGACATCTGGGCGATGATCTAGCCCCTGGTACTCTCAACAGTGTTCTCAAGCAAGCGCGGCTGGAGAAGCCAGGGCAAGGAAAGGGCAACTAGCACGATGTATCGCTTTCTTATCGTAATCGAACGGGCCAATGGCAACTACTCGGCCTATTCGCCGGATTTACCCGGCTGCGTGGCAACGGGCAAGAGCCATGACGATGCCACACGCAATATGTACGAAGCAATTGAAATGCACGTGCGTGGTCTGATCGAAGACAAGTTGCCAGTACCGGAGTCGCACTCTTTTGCCGAGTACGTTGCCGTTCCTTCTATGGCTTCCTAGAAACAATAGTAGGAACGGCCAATTCATAGCTTAGCTGGCCCTCGGCCGAAAGACAACCTGATGCTTTTGTGCCTGTCTTTGTTGGATGGTGTCTGCGTGATTTAGTCAGATAGCTATGAGCTGCGGGACGAATATGGCTTGGCGGAAATGTCTATAGATAGCTTGGACGACACTGCATGCGACGACGCTTTGCCCTGATACTCGCTTTGCTGTTGATACCCTTTCTGATCTGCCTGGCAATCTGGGGCTGTGTCCCGCATTGTATCGATCCTGGATGCGAGAGCAGGTAAAGGGGATCGCCAGGAGTCTCGGAGAGACAGATACCGAACTACTGATCGGGGTCTCAGTGTCCCGGGAAAGAACTGCGACACACCATCCGAATGCGGAGGGCCTGTCGAACGGGTTGGCCGGAATGTGTGCGTACTTGGGCGGCGAACGCCGGATCGATGGGGTGGCGGTCTATGCGGCGTGGGAGGCAACTGCAGCAGACTGGATGGTATGGGATCAATGGCTAGCCTGGTCGGCAAGGTTTGAGTGAGCATTTGTCTGATTGCCTTATTTGGATAAGTGTGGTGAGGTTGAACGAGGTTTCTTGTTTGTGTCCACTCGTACAGATGGCTGTCGCCGTCAAACACCGGCATGTCGGAAGTCTTGGTGCACAAGAGGCCTGTCCCCGACAGGCCTCTTTACATAAGGGGTGGATGACGGGGGTCGTCCACCCGGTAACCAACGTGCGGCAGTTACTGGAAGGTGCTGCATGCCCCGCACATTTCCTCGCCAAGATCACTGATCTCCTGGGATGCTCCGCTTGCCTGCGATGGCTCCCAACCAGCCGAACAGGACAGTCCCGGTCAGGGTGAATGCCAGGTCGACAAGGTCAAAGCTGCGGACCGTGGAGAGCGTCTGGAGAATCTCCTCGGTGGTTGCTAAAAGGGCCAGAATGGCCAGCGTGATGCTCCGGGACCGTCCCACCCGCCAACCCATGACCAGGAACGCCACCGCGCCAAACAACAGGAAGTGCAGAAGCTTGTCGGCGCCAGGGAGAGCCAGAAGGTCAAATCGAAGCAGCCCCAGGTAGGCCCCCAGCGAAGCCAGCAGTACCACGCCTACCTGGTTCCACAATAACCAGGCCCAGCGCGGCCTGGTGGCGTCAGCCGGCCGATACCAGCAGCCATAGACTGCCGTCGCCACGGACATGCCCAGGATCGCCCCGCCGAGAAGATCGCTGGGGTAATGCTGGCCAAGATAGAGCCGCGAGAAGCACACAAGGGCAGCGCCCGGCAGGGCCAAGAGGCTTGCCCGGCGCCAGACGAGGCTGATCAGCGTTGCGCCGCCAACGGCTGCGGCGGCATGTCCGCTGGGAAAAGAGGGAAAGGTCGAAGCAAGCTGCACGGCTCGGATCTCTGCCGGCCGGGGACGCATCACCAGGAACTGGATGCATACTGCCAGCAGCGTCGAGATGGTGAAAGTGACCTGCAGGGCGACCCCTTCTCGTCGTTTTCCGGCCAGCCACAGTAGAAAGGGCGTAATGGCCCCTAAGGGCATGGAGCCAACGGTGACCGTGATCATCAGCCCATCCAAGAATGGATGAGCCAACTCCCGGCTAAAGAAGGCCACCAATTGCGAGTCCCAGTTCAAGCTCTCTTACCCCCCTGTCCATTCTACAACAAACGACTGGCTCCTGTCGATGCCTCAAGGCCGGCAATCTAGACACTTGAGTGCTTGACACAGGATCTGGCATATGCTTTACTGCTAGGGTGAGCAATAGGGGATTGGCCGAAAGGGAATCCGTTTCAAGTCGATCCTAGAAATCAAAGAGGTGAGATGAGACGTAGATGCGCCAAGTTGCGCCGATGTGCAGCCGTGGTTGGCGGGCTGTTGGCAATCGCAGCTGCCGCTTTTCTGATCTACTTCCCAGGGCGGCAGTCGTTGCTTGCCATGACCTTGGCGAGTGGCCTCGGCATAGACAGCTTACAAGCTCGTGTGGATGCCTTGGAGGAGAAGGCGATCAAAGGAGGGGGTTTCACCGAGACAGACAAAGCCTTGTTGCGCGATCTTTATACCTGTTTTGCCAAGGGGGCTAAGCTGACTTTCATACTCAGGCAGTCCGGCCAGCTCATGGACCACTATCTGTCATGTACAGGAGAACCCCTGCAAATCGAGCCTCGGCTTTTCCTCGGGAGTCGAAGGGTCAAAGAGCAAATGGAACTGCTGCGACAGAGGCTTCTAGAAGACTTTCACGTGCGCGGAGCTCTGGCTGCAGAATACGCCAGCGACACTTTCCACATGGGAGATCCTGAACTTCTTGACTCGAGTGTCGGCCTCTATTTCGGACGCATTAGTGTACGCCCGCACCTTTTGGACAACCAGAAGCTACTCCTTCACTGGCGTGCTGACATGCCCTGGCAATGGCCTTCGTACCAGTCTTTGCACGACAAGTACGGCGACTACCATGCACAATGTTTCCCTCTGCCCAATGCCAGAAGTGTCCTGCAGGGCTCGAGGCACTACCTGTGGATGGATGATGGTCTGGGCGAGCAACTTGCGCAGATCGGTCTAGCGGAGCCTTTTCTCGTGTGGTCTGAATGGGATGAGGAATCTGAGGTGAGTGTTGGTATCAACTGAAGACGTTCAGGGTTTCCAGGCAATCACTCGGGGGGAAAACGAGAGACCTGTCCTGGACAGGTCTCTTTACATAACAGGGTGGATGGCGGGGGTCGTCCACCAGGTAACCAACGAACTGTAGCGAGCATGGTCAGTTTGTGCATGCACAATATAACTGCCATAGTCTTTTTGTGCATACGAAAACCGGAAAGAGGGCACTCTTGTCAAGCAAGAACATGGCCGCCGATCTCGGCCGAACACAGGCCATGCAGTCTGTTTGTGATGTTATGTCTTCGGCCAGCCGGCGCACCACCGACATGAGCAGCTCGTGGTCGGGGTCAAAGCATGCCCTATCAAGCCTGTGGAATCCACTGCCGCCAGTGGATATCCAGGTAGACGTAGGCCTGGGCAAGTGTCCGGGCTTGAAGTCCGAGCTTCTCGGCCAGGTCGGCGTAGGACTCGGTCCAGTCCCTTGGTGGTGTGGGCAGCTTGAGCGGAAGCCGATGCGTTCCTCTCGCCTCGAACGTTGCTGCCAGCGCTCGCATGACATGCTCTGGATCGGGCTGTTCCAACTGGGTCAGCAGCACTAGGTCTACCAGGTCCTTCACTCGAGTGTTATCCCGATCCTGCCAGGGGAAGGTGTAGGCGTGGATCTTTTCCGCTATCTGTTGGGCCAACGGGTAGAGAGCCACCCGCGCAGCAGGAATCCCGGCAAAATCGAGCAGGATACTGCTCTCCACCCACTCGGGTGGGTCAAGCACTGCATCGCCCAAGCCCATGTCCAGGTGAAAACGGACAAAGACCCGGCCCGCCAGGCGAGCCTCAATGGCAAAGCGGGTACCACCGCCGGGCAAACCAGTTCGCTTGGGAAGCCGGATCCGGAATTGAAAGCCATCGCCCAGATCATGCTCGGCAGCGATCTGCAACTGCTCGCGGACCTGCGCGTCGATTTGGTTATCCGCATATTCCGAAGATGAGGGCGTCAGGCGCGCCAGGTCAGGCACGGATAGGTCCAGATCGAGGGTGGACCGGGCTCGATCCCGGAAGCGCAACTCCAGAGCGTAACCGCCTTTGAGCAGCCAGGGCGGATCCTCTGCGACAAAGAGACGGGCCAGCAGCCGCTCGAAAGCCACACGCCGCTGCAGGCGTTGTAGATCAGTACCTTCCCGCTGGGCGATATTTCGCAGGCGGGCTTCCAGCGCAGCGCGGAACGCCTGGGGCGTGTCATACGGGCCAATCATCGGGTCGATTCCTCCGCGGGCGCCGCAGACAAAGCACGAGCCAGGCGACGGCGGGCTTCAAGTGGATAGGAGGCATTCTCTAGTTGGCTGCGGCGGACCAGCCCGCGCTCCAATGCGTCGCTCACGGCGGCGTCCAGATGCTCCTGGCTCAAGGGGCTGAGGGCCACATCCAACAGAGTACGCAGCGGCGTGGTCACCCGGTATCCATCTCGCCATTCGACGTCGCCGGGTGCCAGGTTTGCCTTGTGGAGCACGCAGCCGGGTGGTGCCTTTTTGCGGAATCCTGGTGGCACAGTCAGGTGAACCTGCGCTGGCATGACATCGCTCAGCTCATGGACAGTCAGAGCCGTGTCGTGAGATACCGCTGCCTGGGGACTGCCGCGCTGATTGCGACTCCATAGAGACCAACGGATCAGATCCTCGCGCTCAGCAGGGGGATAGTCGTGCAGGCGATAGAGACCGTGGCCAATCTGAAGCCAGTTGCCCCGCTCGACGTGAAAGTGCTGCTGGCTGTAGGCATACCCGGCTTGAAGCGCCTGACTGGCCGTAAAGTACCCTCCTTGCGCAGAAGCAACCTGGTAAAGCCTTCGGGCGTTTTCCAGTGGGTCCCTTTTCATCTGCAAAATCCTTATATCTACTATAAGGATTTTACATCAAATGGCTGTCGTTGTCAAAGCCGGCATGTCGGAAGTCTTGGTGCACAAGAGGCCCGTCTTGGACGGGCCTCTTTACATAAGGGGTGGATGACGGGGGTCG
>DAOUGI010000028.1:0-50509 GCA_034429215.1 Anaerolineae bacterium
GCAGACCTGTGGGCCGTTAGCTCAATTGGCAGAGCAGCTGACTCTTAATCAGCGGGCTGTAGGTTCGATTCCTACACGGCTCACCAAATCGCTTCACGGGCCGTCAACCGGGTGTGGTTGGCGGCCCTTTTTCAGCGGCCCGCTCGATTTCTAGATCCGTCTATTTGCCCATTTTCAAAGGGGGTCTGCCATGGAGATCATTCCGAATGTGCACCTGATACCCGGCGTGAGCGGCGTCAACATCTACTTGCTGTTGGGCAGCAAGCTGACCCTGGTAGACACCGGCATGCCCGGCAGCGACAGCGCCATCCTGGGCTACATCGACAGCCTGGGCCTGGCCGCGGCCGGCCTGGCCCGCATCGTCATCACCCACCACCACCTCGACCATGTGGGCGGCGCGGCCGCCCTCAAGCAGCGTACCTCCGCGCTCCTGCTGGCCCACCCGGCCGACGCGCCGTTCATCTCTGGTGAACGTTCTGCGCCTCCACCACACGGTGCCATCATACGCTTGCTCTTCCGTCTGGCGGCGCCGGTGCTGCCCCGCGCCAAGCCGGCCCCGGTGGACATGCCCCTCCAGGATGGCGACCGCCTGGACCTGCTGGGCGGCGCTACCGTTGTTCACGTGCCGGGCCACACCCCCGGATCGATCGCCCTGCATTTCCCCTCCGAGCGGTTGCTGATCTGCGGCGACACCATCAGCCATCGCGGCGGCCGGTTGGGACCGCCACCCGAGATGTTCACCGCAGACATGGATCAGGCCGTCGCCTCCCTGCGCCGCATGGCCGAGCTCGAGTTCGATCTCCTCTGCCCCGGCCACGGCGCTCCCATCGTCGGCAGCGCGGGTGAGCAAGTGCGTGCCATGGTGCGAGATCTGGCCTGACCTGGCGGCACGGCAACCGTGAAGAAACAGATTCTGCTCGGCACGGCCAACCCGGCCAAGGTGCACATCGTGCGGGCCGCCCTCGAGTCTCTGCCCGTCGAGATCCTGACCCCGGCTGATCTGAGCATTCAAGTCGATGTGCAAGAAGACGGCCAATCCACTGCGGAAAATGCCGAGAGAAAAGCAAAGGCCTACTTTGCCAGGGCTAACATGCCTACCCTGGCCATCGATGGCGGACTGTACATCGATGGCCTGCCGGAGGAAGAACAGCCGGGGGCGTTTGTCAGGCGAATCCCAGGCCGTGGTCAGCAGGCCACCGACGCTCAAGTGCTGGACCATTACGCGCGGGAGCTGGCCAAGATCGGTGGGCAAGCCATTGGTACCTGGCAGGGATCCATCGTCCTGGTCGTCTCAGACGAGCAGTCTTATGCCGCCACATTCACCTACAGGACCGTACTGACATCCAAAAGAAGGGGCAGCCCATCTCCGGGCGCCCCTCTCGATGCTTTGACCATCGACCCTTCCACCGGCCGCTACTTTTCAGAGATAGCCTGGCAAGAGCGGCCCGATGTCGAGTGGGTGTCCCAGTTTGTGAGGCAGCATGTCGCCAAGCTGGGTACCGGGAACACGAGGCGCGGGTGACCCGATCCATCGCGTCGCTCGCCCTTCTCGTCCGTGACTATGACGAGGCCATCTCATTCTTTACCGAAGCGTTGCGCTTCACCCTCGTCGAAGACACACCTCTCAGCCCGGCCAAGCGTTGGGTAGTCGTCGCTCCATCGGCGTCGCCAGGCGCTTCCCTGCTCCTCGCCAAGGCAGCAACACCCGAGCAGTTGGCTCACGTCGGCAATCAAAGCGGGGGCCGCGTTTTCCTGTTCCTCCACACAACCGACTTCTGGGCCGACTATCGCCACATGCAATCGCGTGGCGTCCGGTTCGCCGAGGAACCGCGCCGGGAGCCCTACGGCCTCGTGGCCGTATTCCTTGACCTCTACGGGAACAAATGGGACCTGCTCCAGCCAACTGACGCCTGATCCTTCCGTCTGCCGGGCATCGCCTCCGGCGCAAGACAGTCGCGTCGCGGCCATTTGGCATCTGCCCGGAAATCGAGTATAATCTGGATTGCCGCGCCGCCCCAACAGCTTTCTAGTTGGGTGGCGCCAGGGACAGGGACAGGTGCGACGAGGCGATGACGCAGAGGCACACTGAACAGCCCACCACCCCGACGCTGCTGCTGGATCCAGCCTCGGATCAGCTCAAGGCGGCCGTCGATGATCACTGCTTCCGCTCAACTCCCCCCAAGACCCCACCGGCTGGCTTTGCCGGCGTCTGCCTCTCCTGCTGCCTGCTGATCATCGAGATGGACCGGTATTACCCATGTAGTCATTGACGATTGGAAGACAAGACGGACACATCAAGGTAGCAAGCACGACAAACCAAAAGGAGGCATGTTCTATGCGACCCGTGTATGCTGTGTCAGGTGGAGTTAGCAAGTTTGCCAAAGCCCGCCCAGACAAAACCTTTCCCGCATTGGCCAAAGAGGCGTATGACTATGCCATCGCTGACCTCGGACTGACCCATCGTCGGTTCATCGAGATCGTCGACGGCTCGGTAGCGTCATACTTCTCCGACCATTTCTCCCGGCAGCTTATGGCGGGCATCATGATCCAGGACTACCTGGGTCTGTGCCCCAAACCCGGCCATCGAGTAGAGGCAGGCGGCGCTACCGGCGGCGTCTGCTTCCAGGAGGCATGGAAGAATGTGGCTTCGGGCCACATGGATGTCTGCCTGGCCTATGGCTTTGAGACGATGAGCCACGTGGCCACCTGGAAGGGCAACGAGTTCATCGCCCTCGCCTCGGACGTGAGCTTTGACTATCCCGTCGGCGGCTTCTATTCCGGTTACTATGCCATGATGGTCACCCGCCACATGAAGGAATTCGGCACCACCCCCGAACAGATGGCTCACGTCTCGGTCAAGAACCACATGAACGCCTACTACAACTCCTATGCCCAGAAGCGCGAAAAGCTCACCATCGCCGACGTGCGCAATTCGCCGATGGTTGCCTGGCCCTTGACCCGGCTGGACATCTGCGTCATGTCCGACGGCGCCGCGGCCACGATCCTGTGCAGCGAAGAAGGCCTGGCCAAGCTCGAAAAGGCCGCCGGCCGGCGCATTCCTCGCGTCCGGGTCGCCGGCATCGGCCGCGGCACCGATGCCATGCGCATGGCCGACCGGCCCCACCAGAGCTATGACGATTTTGTGAAATACAACATGCTGCCCAGCGAAGACACCGCCGAGACACGCGCCTACTACAAGAACCTGTGGAAGCACGGCTTCCGCTATCCCGGCGTTCACTCCTTCCGTGCCGGGCGGATGGCCTCCAAGCAGGCCTACAAGAACGCCGGCATCGCCGATCCATTGGGTGAGATTAGCTTTGTCGAGTTGCACGATGCCTACACCAGCTCCGAGATCCAAACCTACGAGGACATGGGCCTGTGCCGTTACGGCGAGGGAGGTCCCTTTGCCGCAAGTGGCAAGGCGTTCATGCCCACGGTGAGCTATGGGCTCGATCTCCCGGACAAATCGGTCTGTCCGGTCAACCCCAGCGGCGGCCTGATCGCCTGCGGGCATCCGGTCGGCGCCACCGGCCTGATGCAGGCCGTATTTGCTATCTGGCAGTTGCAGGGCACCATCGGCAAGCATTTTGGCGATGCAACCCTTCAAGTACCCAACGCCAAGCGAGGTGCCATCCACAGCCATGCTGGCACCGGCACCTACGTCACAGTCAGCATACTGGAGAAGGAGAACTAACATGGCCAAGCAAGTCATGGAAGAAACGTTCGGCGGCTATGTCCTGCACACCGTACCCTTTCCGACCGAGCTGGACGAAAAAGCTCTGGCAGAGCTCAAAAAGATGTCGCCGATCCTGATCGAACAGCCCTACAGCATGACCTACCTGCATTCCTACGGCCAGGATTCGCCCTTTTTCGCCGGCCTGAGCAATGGACACCTTCTAGTCAGCCGTGACTCCGAGACGGGCTATACCTATGGCACCGCGCGCGGCCACGACATGTACACCGGCAACGAGACCGACTGGGTCGAGATCCCACCGGAGGGCACCGTCCACGCCTTTACCGTATGCCACTTTGGCAGCGAAGAGTTCTTGCCCGAGACGCCCTACGTGCTGGTCCAGGTCGAGTTCCCTGGCGTCAACACCCTCTTCCTGGCCCGCCTCATAGGCGTCGATCCCATGGAGGCCAGCACCGACTGGATCGGCATGAAGGTCAAAGGCCGGTTCCGCAGGTTAAGCAAGTTCAAACCGACCGACCTGTACTTCTATCCTGCCGGCTAGATCTTAATGGGCTATGGCCTGTGCCCTGCCACGCCTGCGTGGCAGAGTACAGGCCTAAAGCCATCGGCCTATTCTAGAAATGAGGTTTCGTACGCCTCGAAAGCGTCTTTCAACATGAGCCGCGAAACTGCCCCGTCTCTGCGCAAGCGGGCCCTTGCCCGCCATCCATCTGCATTCCTGCTTGCCGCGCAGCTATTGAGCCTGGTGCTGTACGCCGCGTTTGACGACGCCGCGAGCGGGCGGATCCTGCTCAGCGCCTTTGGCGTGCTAATCCTGGTATTGGCGGTCTGGGTTGTCAATCGCAGCCCGGCGGCGAATTGGATCGCCTGGCTCCTCGCCATCCCGGCGGCTGTGCTGTCGCTGCTGGGACTGTTTGTCAGTCCAACCCTGGTGGCGTGGGGCGCGCTGTTTGAAGCGGCGCTCTATTTCTATACGGCCGCCAGCCTGATCGCCTATATGTTGGGAGACTACCGGGTGACCGTCGACGAGCTGTTTGCCGTCGGCGCCACTTTTACCCTGCTGGCATGGGGGTTTGCTTACCTCTATCTGGTCTGCCAGGCCTGGTCTCCGGGCTGCATCGCCGGAGGGCCAAATCCCGAGCAGCCGCGGACCTTCATCGAGCTGCTCTTCTTGAGCTCCACCAACCTTTCGGCTACCGGTCTCAGCGACATCGTGCCGGTCACTCCGCCGGGGCGAGTGCTGGCAATCTTGGAGCAGTTCACCGGCATTGGCTACGTGGCCATGGTCGTCTCCCGGTTGGTCGGGCTAACCATCACAGATCGCGATCGTCAGCGGAAATCCTGACGCCTGGGGGTTGCACGGCGGAACCGAGAGCCTATTATGAATGTTCGCGTTTGGGGGTGACGGAGGAAGGTCCTAACCTCGCCGCAGCCGCCATACCCTTTGTTGCCTTGGTATCCTTTGTGGTATAACTATACCCACAGGAGGTAACCCACCCATGAAAATCGGCATCGTTGGCACCGGATTTGTCGGCTCCACCGCGGCCTACGCCCTGGTCATGCAGGGCATCGGCCGCCAGATCGTCCTGGTCGACAAGAATGAGGCCCGCGCCCAGGCCGAGGCGGATGACCTGCTTCATGCCGTCCCCTTTGCCCATCCGCTGCGCATCTCGGCGGGCGGCTACCCCGACCTGGCCGGCGCTGGCGTCGTAGTCATCACCGCCGGGGTTGGCCAGCGGTCTGGCGAGACCCGCCTCCAGCTCCTCGAGCGGAACGCGGCCATCTTTCACGACATCGTGCTGGCTGTGTGTCACAGCGCGCCGGATGCCGTCCTGGTCGTTGCCACCAACCCGGTCGACGTCATGACCCACCTGACGGCTCGTTACGCTGCCGAGTGCGGCGTCCCGTCCAACCGGGTGATCGGCTCCGGCACCATGCTCGACACCGCCCGCTTCCGGTCCCTCCTGGCCGAGCATCTCGACGTCGACGCCCGCCACGTCCACGCCTACGTCATCGGCGAGCACGGCGACTCGGAAGTGCTGACCTGGTCGCTGGTCACCGTCGGCGGCATGCCCCTGCTCGACTTTTGCAAGCTGCGCGATATCTGCGACATCGGTCAGGCGCACGCCGACATCGACCGCCGCGTGCGGACGGCAGCCTACACCATCATCCAAGGCAAGGGCGCCACCTACTACGGCGTCGGCGCGGCGCTGGCCCGCCTGGTGAGCGCCGTCCTGTTCGATCAGCGGGCCATCCTGACCGTCTCCTCGCCAATGCCCGACGTCCTCGGCGTCCAGGACGTCAGCCTGTCGCTGCCCCATCTGGTCAGTGGCGCCGGCGTTGGCGAGAACTTTCCCCTGCCGCTCAGTGCCGGCGAGGAGGCTGCCCTGCGCGCCAGCGCCCAGGTAATCCGCACCGCGATCGACGAGCTGGATGCGCCTAAATAGCTATCGCTCTCTTCTCGGCAGCCCTGTCACCTGGACGCTCCTCCTCGTCCTGGTCACCCTCTTCTGGGGCAACTCGTTCATCGCCGTCAAGGTCATCGTCCGGCACGTCTCGCCGCTTGAGCTGGTCACCGTCCGCTTTGTGCCGGTGGCCCTCATCTTTGCTGCCCTGCTTCTCCCCACCCGCGGCCGCGAGGTGTGGGCCATGGTCCGCGCCGACGGTTGGCGGCTGGCGCTGTTGGGGCTGACCGGCGCGGTGCTGTACAACATCTTTCTCGGCTGGGGTGAGACCCGCGTCGCGGCCGGGACGGCCAGCCTGATCATCGCCCTCAATCCCACCTTCATCTACACCTTGTCGATCCTGGTCCTCGGTGAGCCGTTCCTGTGGCGGCGGGCGTTGGGCCTGGCCGTGGCCTTTGCCGGCCTGTTCGTCATCATCCGCTGGGGCAGCGGCCGCCCGATAGCCCTCGACGACGCCGGCTATGCCTTGATCGTCATGCTGGCGCCGCTCAACTGGGCCGTCTATACCATAGCCGGCAAGACGGTGATCGCCCGCCATCCGCCGCTGCTGGTCGTCGGCGTGGCCATGATCTTTGCCGGGCTCTTTTCGCTGGTTTTCGTCCGGCCGTCGCTGATCGCCCAACTGCCGACCCTGCCGGCCTCTTTCTGGTGGGCGGTCCTGTTCCTGGCTGTTCCGTGCACCGTCTTTGCCTTTGTCGTCTGGTTCGGCGCGCTGGAGCGGATGCCGGCCGGGCGGGTCGCCGGTTTTGTCTACCTGGTGCCCATGTTCGCCGTGATCTTTAGCCGCTGGCTGCTCGACGAGCCGGTCACTCTCGCCCTGCTGCTTGGCGCGGCGATCCTGATCGCCGGCGTATACCTGGTCAACCGCCGCTGATACGCTTTGACAGCGCGCGGCAAAACGGTTACAATGAGCGCAGTGGAGGTTTGCGTACATGACAGACACTTCTGATCTTCCGCGTGTCGTGATCGTCGGGTTTGGCTTTGGGGGGTTAGCCGCCGTCAAACGGCTGGTCAAGATGCCCGTCCGCGTCACTGTGGTCGACCGCAATAATTATCATAGTTTCCTGGCCCTGGTGTACCAGGTGGCGTCTGCCGAGCTGGAGACGACCGATATCGCCTACCCGGTGCGCAGCATCCTGCGCCGCAAGCGCAGCGTAGAGTTCATCATGGCTGATGTGCAGGGCGTGGACCTGGACAAGAAGGTCCTGCTGACCGATGGCGATCCGATCTCGTACGATTACCTGATCTTGGCCCCCGGCAGTGCGCCAAACACCTTTGGCGTTGCGGGCGCCGGGGAGCACGCCTTTCCGCTGACCTCTGTGCCGCACGCTCTCAACCTGCGCAACCAGATCCTGCGCTGTTTCGAGGAGGCGATCCAGGAGCCGGATCCTGAGCGGCGCCAGGCTTTGCTGACCTTCGTCGTCGTCGGCGGCGGACCGACCGGCGTCGAGTTTGCCGGTGCTCTGACCGAGCTGATCCGCGGCCCGCTGATCAAGGACTATCGCACCCTGACGGTCGAGGAAATGCGCGTCATCCTGTTGGAAGCGATCGATACACTGCTGCCGGTCCTCCCCGACAAGCTGCGGACCTATGCCGCCGCCCGCCTGAAAAAGGACGGCGTAGACGTGCGGTTCAAAACGCCCGTTGCCCAGGTCTCGCCCGAGGCGGTAACCCTGAAGGACGGCACGGTCATCCCCACCCGCACAGTCATTTGGACCGCCGGCGTGCAGGGTGATCCCCGCTTCAAGGCCTCTGGCCTGCCAACGGCCCGCAACGGCCGGGTCGCCGTCCTGCCCACCCTCCAGTTGCCTGACCATCCTGAAGCCTACGTTGTCGGCGACCTGGCCTACGTCCCGCAGGACGGTGGCAGCGCCGTGCCGATGGTCGCCTCTGGCGCCGTCCAGGAGGCCACGGTGGCCGCTTTCAATATCATGCGCCAGATCCGCGGTGAGGAGCTGCAGCCCTTCACTTACAAAGACCCTGGACTGATGGTGGCGATCGGCCGTAATGCCGGGGTGGCCAGCCTGCCCCTCCCGGTGATCCGGCGCACCGTGACCTTTACCGGTTTCTTTGCCTGGGCTGCCTGGCTGGCCGTACACCTGTTCCTGTTGATCGGTTTTCGCAACCGGATCCTGGTCATGTTCAAGTGGGCGTGGGACTACCTATTCTTCGAGCGCGCCGTGCGGCTCATCGTGCCGTGCCGAGATGAGCGATTCTGACCTTCTGGCCCGCAACCCCCTGTTCAGCCCTCTGCCCGCCAAAGAAAGGGCAGAGATCGAGAGGCGCCTGGTCCGGCGCAGCTACGCCAAGGATGAGGCCATCTTTTGGGAAGGCGATCCGGCCCAATGGCTGGTAATTGTCGTCCAGGGCCGGGTCAAGATGGTCAAACACTCCGACAGCGGCCGTGAGACGATCCTCACCACCTTTGGCCCGGGCCAGATCGTGGGCGAAGTGGGGGTCCTGATCGGCGACGCCTACCCGGCCTCAGCCCAGGCCATCGAGCCGTCGGTGACGGTCAGCCTGCGCCGCGCCGAGTACATCGACCTGGTGCGTACCCACCCTGACCTGGCCTGGGCGCTGCTCCAAGAGCTGGGCCGCCGCCTGCAAAACGCCCACGAGACGATCCGCAGCCTGGCCGTGGAAAAGGTCGAGCGCCGCGTCGCTCGCGTGCTGCTCCGCCTGGCCTCAACCGCCGGCGAGCGTACGGCCGAGGGGGCGGTGCGCATCACCATCCCCCTCAGCCGCCAGGAGATCGCCGACATGGCCGGCACCGTCCTGGAAACGGCCATCCGTACCGTGTCCAAGTTTCAGAAGCAGGGCCTCGTCGACACCCGCGAGGGCCACATCGTCATCCTCAAACCGCACCAGCTCGTGGCCATCGCCGAAGAGCTATAAAACGCTTTATCCGTATGCCTCCACCGCTTCTACGAACGCCGCGATGTTGGCCCACGGAATGTCCGGCTCGTCGACGTCATAGGCCGGGCACAGGATCAGCCCGGCACGGCCCAGCGTCTCGATCCGTTTCCACACCTCGCGCCGGATCTCCTCCGGCGTCGCAAAGCTAAAGGTTGTCTGCCGGCCGACCGTGCCCCACAGCGCCAGCCGCGGGCCATACTGGCGGCGGATCTGGGCTGCATCCATGTGTTCCGGTTCGAGTGGATTGATGGCATTGACCCCAATCTCGATCAGGTCGCCGATGATCGGCTCGAAATAGCCGTCGCTGTGGTACAGCACAGGCAGATCCGGCCTGATCGCCCGCGCTGCCTGGATGATCCCTGCCATGCGCGGCTTGAAAAAGCGCCGCCACATTGCCGGGCTGATGATCATCGTCCCCGGCATCCCCACATCGTCGTCGAGGGCCAGCAGGTCCACGCCGGCCCGGGCCAGCGCCTCGGCGTTGCGCCGGGCCAGGTCGGCCAGCCGGTCGAGCAGGAAATCGGCCCAGTCGGGGCGCTCCACCAGGTCGAGCAGGAAATTCTCCAGGCCGCGCAGCCGCCACGCCGCCTCGAACAGCTCGCCGCCCAGGTGGGGCAGGCCGCCGCCGGCGGCCATCCCCCGGGCGTGCATCTCCCGGACCTGGCTGGCCAGCCCCTTGGCCTGATAAGGCCCGCTGGTGTCGGGGAAGGGGAAGCGGCGCAGATCGTCCAGCGACCTCGCGCCGGCCAGCGGGCTGCTGTAGGTAGGCGTCTCGGGGCGATAGCCCCACCGCGCATAAGTGGCTACCTGGGCAGGGCTGCCAAGCCGCGTGTCAGGCGCATACGGCTCGGCCAGCCGCTCCAGCGCTTTTTCCTCAGCCGACAGGGGAAACTTGACGAAATTCACGTCCGTCACCGCCTCGTCCCCCTGGTACAGGCCGGCCGGCGCCAGGCGTTTGACGTCGACCCGGTAAAAGCCTAGCGCCCGCGCCACCCGGTCCGGCTCGCCGCCGGCCAGAGCGATCAGAATCCTGTCACGACCGTTCATCGTTCCTCCCTGCCTGCATCCGGAAAACTCCTGCCCACCCCTAGACTGACTATCCGTGCATCCGTGTCACAATCCGTGTCGTGCTTCCTAGATTATACCACGATCTCGCTGCCCTCACAAACCCGATTCAAGAGCCCTTTGCCGCCCGGCCTCCACGCAACAAAAAGGCCGGGACAACATGTCCCGGCCTTCAATCTGCTGAAAGCTGCCAGCCATCAGCCATATGCCATACGCCATAAGCTATCAGCCCTCCGCCAGCTCATGCGCCATCTGGTGATACTTCTCATGCACCCCGGCGCCCATCTCCTCCGCCTCGACCCTGTCGAACTCTTTGGCCAGCCATTGCTGGTCCTCCGCTGTCAGGATCCGTTCGCCCATTGGGTACAGCACATTGTCCTCTTTGTTGATGTGCGCCCGTAGCAGGCGCACGTAGCCCAGCAGGTTATTCCCGACTGCCGCCACCGCCTGTGGATCGCCCTTGGCTGCCTCTGGCAGCGCCTCGGCCGTAGCCTTAACCAGCCGCCGGCCCTCCGCGTGCTCCATCAGCATCGCCCCGATCGGCCCGCCCTGGGCCGGCATGCCCCGTTCCTGCATCCTGACGAACAGCAGGTCCTCTTCCTTCGCATGGTGGCAGCGGTCGGCGAAATTCCGGATGAAATCAACCATCTGCTCCGTCTTGGCGGCGTTGACCTGGCCGCTGTCCTGGACCCGTTGCGCTTCCCGCTCGACCGCTTCCAGGACCATCAAAATGATCTGGTGCTCGTGCATCAGCAGCTCTATCGGTGTCATGATCCCCTCCCCGTTCTCTAAATTGGATAATCTTGTCCGAATTATACCACGCCCCACCCCGAATTGCTATGACGAATATCATATAAAATTGTCGGGGTGAAGTGGTAAGCCCACTTCACCCCGACAAGCGCCGCTAAAACCTTTGTCGCCTTTGCCCGTACCTGTCCGGTACGGATAGGTATGTCCTTTGTGGTGAAAAAAGTCTTCGCTACGCTTCGGCCGCTGCCCGGCGCTTCTCCAGCCACCTTTCGGGCATGACCAGGCTGAGCACATTCGTCCACCCCAGTGTGCCGACGATGTTGACCAGGAACGCCACGAACCCCAGCGCGATCAACAGCGCGCCGATGATCGCTGCCAGCGTGTAGGGCTGGAACTGGTTGGGAGTCTCGTACAGCGTCCGCCGCAGCATGCCCAGCGAGCCGGCCCGGCCCATGACGTAGGTCATCAGCACGCAGCCCGCCAGCCACAGCCACAGATGAACGTCCACCAGCCGCTTGCTGCGGATCTCCAGCTTGGTCAGCATCGGCACCAGGGCATAGATCACCGCGAACAGCAGCGTTGCCAGGCCCGTCAGCAGGAAGGTGTGGGCGTGCAGGGCGATGACCCACTGCGTGTTGTGGAACACCACGTTCAACCCCACGTTGGCCTGGATCAGCCCGGCCGCCCCGCCCATGATAAAGCCGAACATCGACCCCATCGCAAACTTGAGCGCCGGGGACAGCTTTACCGGCCTGGCCAGCCAGATCGTCATCAACGAAGCAAACAGCGTCAGCCCCATCGTGAAGAACTCGCCCCAGGTGATAAACTGCCCCGACAGCAGGCGCATCACCAGCGGTTGGGTCCGGTCCGCCAGTAGGTGGTGGCTCCACACCCCCAGCGACACCAGCAGATCGACCATGATCACCGTCCGCACCACCGACTCGCCGAACAGCTTCCGGCCGGTCAGCAGCGGGATCAGCAGATACCACACCCCGGCGGTGTAGATCAGCACATTGCCGTCGGCCACCATGTCCAACCCCCACCAGAACCAGTTCTTGTAGACCAGGGCGTCCACCGCGCTGGGCGCGAGCGCGATGTTGAACAGGTTGGCCAAGCCATACACCAGGATCAGCCCTCCGGCTGTAAGCAGGACGATGGCGTTGATCACCGTGTCGATCGAGCCCCTGGCCACCGCCACGATAAACGGCGACAGCCCGTTATAGTCCAGGTTCGGCGCGTTCTTGTCCTCCTTGCCCAGCCACTTCATCAGCCGCGAGATGCCCAACGCCGAGCGCAGGAATTGCCAGTAGCTGTACGAGCGCGGATTGCTCTTGCTCAGCACGGTGCTAAAGACGTTGTAGGAAAAGATCAGGATGTTGACCATGATGATCGCCGCGCCCACCGAGAAAAAGATACTGCCCAGCAGCGGCACCCGGTCGTACGACACCGGCAGCGGCCAGTACAGGGTGTACAGCGCGTTGAACAGCCCGAAAAAGCCAGAGATCCAGCAGATCATCACCCCGGCGATCTGCAGCCAAAAGTTGACCGACACCAGCTTCTTGTGGCGGATCTCCTTCTTCAGCAGAAAGGGCACCAGGAAGTAAAACGCGCCCATGACGCACAGGTAGGCAAAGCCATAGATCCCGACGATTGGGTGCGCCGTCATCATCGAGTAGTACAGCTCCGCCGACGACGGCTCGTCGGCCACCGGCCGGATCGAGTTCAACACCTCTTCCATCGGGAGCAGGACCTCGAGGTCGTACTGCTGGATGCGCAGCAATATCCCCTCAAAGCCGCTCAACGCCAGGAACAGCAGCCCGACCACCGCAAAGCGCAGCGTCCACTTTTCCGTCCAACCAAGTCGAGTCATCGTTGCCTCCTCATTGCGTCACGCTGATCGCGTCTGGATAGAACATCTCGGAATGCCGCGGGCCAGAGTACTCGGTAGAACGCACATCATAGATCCCGGGGGTGTCGAACTTCCACACGGTCTGGTTTTCGTGGCCGGGGAGGACCTGCATCTGAAAGACCATCGTCCCATCCTTGCGGAACACGCCGAACCCATAGGTCACGTCCGCGGAATGGGCCGTAAACTCGACATACTCGCCGGCCTTGGCCTGCATCCCGCCGGCCGGCATCTGGATCTCGTAATTTTCAAACTCGACGGTATAGCTCGCCTGCGGCTCTGGATCGGACCACAACAGCCACTTCTGCCAGGGCACCAGCGGCGACAGAGTGATGACGTTGACCACCAGGAACACCGCGATCAACACGTACAGCCAGCGTCGCTCTCTGACATCCATGGCTAATCTCCTTTCTCCCTCACCTTGTAGGCAAAGACGATCATGAACAGGGCCGCCGCCACCACAAAAGCGGTATAGGCCCACCAGATTATGTCCGTGAAATACATAGCACCCTCCTCCTTGAATTGTAATCCCCTTTGTTTACGCACGGCTGCTCTGGCGATCTCTTACGCCCTGGAAACCTGTTATCCCTCGCTATTCCCCTCCTTTCCTCCCATCGGCAAATCCAAAATCCAAAATCCAAAATCCAAAATTCTAATGTCCTAGCGTCTCGTGCCGCCGCGACGTATTGAAAATGCCCGACGGCGTCGTCACACCCCCCACCTCGGCCACCTTCTCAAAAGTCTCGGCGTCGTACACCCGCACCACGTTCCCCTGCCAGTCGGCAATGTACACATACTTGCCGTCGGCGGTGAACTCGGGATGCACCGTCTGCTGGCCCTCCTCGATCACCTTCACCACCTGGAATGTGCCCTTGTCGATGGCATAGGTCCGGTTGGGCGGATCGCCGAACACGGTATCGGCCCACACGTACGGGCTGTTCTCGGCGGCGCGGATAAACAATCCGGGTCCCGAGGTCGGAACCTCGGCCACGATCTGGTCGTTGGACAGGTCCCACACCGTGATCTTGCCCTCCCCGGCGTGGACCGTTGCCCCGTAGCTCTTGCCGTTCGCCTCCCAGATCGCCCCCGAGCCGGGGTGTGGCGTCTTGCCGGTCGCTATCTTGTTGGCCAGTTTCCAGCCGGCCACGTCGATGACCGCCATCCAGCCATCCGTCTGCGAGGCGATGTAAAAGCGCGTGTTGTCGGGGCTCAAAAAGCCATCGTGCAGGATATTGCCCACCCGCTCGACCTTGTCGATCGGGAAATCGGGCTTGGACCAGTCGATGCGCCACACCTGACCGGCTTCCTTGAGGGCGATGATAAAGTAGGGCCCCACCTTGTCCGGCGACACGTCGAGGGTGATGGCCACCCGCGATTCCACCATCTTCCCCTGCGGGTCCTTCCCTTCGGTGGCGATCACCTTCACCGGCTCCAGCGTCCTGGCGTCCAGGATCACCGCGCTGGTGGGGATATAGTTGCCGACGATCACATACTTCCCGTCGTCAGAGATCGCCAGCCCGCGTGAATCGAGCCCCACCCGCACCTTGCGCACCGCCTGCAGCGTGTACAGGTCGATCCTGAACAGCCAACCGTCGCGCCCGACATTAAAAGCCCACCGGTCGGACGTCGGGTCAAAGGCATAGCCGTGGGCCCGGTAGCTGGCCGGAATGTGGCCAAGCAGCCGGTGGCTGTCGCCGTCGAGCACCGCGATCGACCGCGCCTCGCGCTCGGTCACCAGCAGCAGATTGTCCAGGTTGCCGTCGTGGGTCGGCGTCGCCGGCAGGCCGGCCTCCTCGACCAACACCTCGTGGCTGGCGGCGATCTGGTCCATCTCCCATTGGATCGCCTCGGCGCTCGGCTCGCTGCGCATCAGCCCGACCAGCGCCCAGATCTCCTCGTCGCTCATTCCGGCCCGGCCCCAGGCCGGCATGGCCGTCCCCGGCTTGCCGTTCTGGATGATGTCAAAGTAATAGTCGTCGTCTTCCGTCAGCCGTCCGGGGATGAGCGCCGGGCCGGTCGCCCCCTGCCGCTGCGCGCCGTGACATCCCCCGCAGCTATCGCTGAACGCGGCGCTCACCGCCTTGCCGTCAAAGGCGAGCGCCGCCACCCCAGGAGCGGCTGTCGGCTGCTGCGCGCCGCAGGCGGCCAGGAGCAGGACCAGGCCGCCAAGGGCGATCAGGTTTCTGATGGTCGACATCACAACCTTCTTCTAGCCCGGGCCGATGGCGCTGTTTAGCTCGCTCAAAAGCGGCTCGATCCGCAGCGCATACTCGCGGGCCATATCGGTGATCGTGTGAAAGGGGGCGATGTAGCAGCCCACACAGTTCAGCCCGTGCTTGACAAACACGGCAATCGTCTGCGGGTGACTCTCGACCACCTCCTTGACCAGGCTGTCGGCTGTAATCGGTGCGCTCAGTTGCATCTTCATCCTTGCCTTCGCATCGGTATCTCGGCATCTATTATAACCCAAGTGGGCTGTTGGGGCAATGATCTTGGTCATATCTCTGTTCAGCCCTTGCATCGCCCCTGTCCCAATTTGACAAGGTTGTCAAATGGCATATACTGCAAACGTAGTTAGAACTATAACGCCGAAATCATAACTATAACGTCTAGAGGGGAAAACGCCATGAGCAATGATCCCGTTTCCAAACTGGTCAAGATCGGTTTTTCCGAGTATGAAGCCAAAGCCTATGTGGCCTTGCTGCGCAAGAGCCCGGTCACCGGCTATGAGCTCTCCAAGCTGTCCGGAGTCCCGCGGTCGATGATCTACGAGGTGCTCGGCAAGCTCACCGCCCGCGGCGCGGCCCTCACCCTGCGCAAAGACGGCACTAACCTGCACGCCCCGGTTCCTGCCGCCGAGTTCCTCGACCAGCTCCGCCGTGAATACGATGCCTTGGTTGTCGAGCTCAAGGGCGAGCTGGCAGCGCTCACCACCGCTTCCGACCTGGAGTACGTGTGGAACATCGAGGGGGAAGACAACATCCTGGCCAAGGCGCGCGAGGCGATCGGCCAGGCCGGTCGGCGCGTGCACGTGGCGCTGGTGCCGACCACCTTGTCCGAGCTGCGCCGCACCCTGGAGGCAGCGATTGGGCGTGGTGTGCGGGTCGTGATCTATACCACCACCGGCGTCGATCTGCCTGGGGCGCAGGTGGTCGTCGCTTCCATGCCCGAAGAGACCCGCGGCCAGGCGGCGCAGCTTGGCCTGATCCTGGTCGTGGACGGCGAGGAAGTGTTGATCGGCGAGCAGCTGACGACGCCCCAGGCGCGAGCCTCGTGGACCCGCAGCCCACTCCTGGTCTTTATCGCCGAGCACCACCTGCGCACCGACCCGTATCTGCCCCTGGTCCTGGCCATGCTGGGCGACCGGGCGCTCGATGTCATCCGCGAGGAGGACCGCGAGCTGTTCGCCCACGCCCTGGAAAGCCATATCAGCGGCGGCTGAGCGCCCCTGGGGCGAGGTAGAGAAGGGAGATAGCAGCGGTGCAAGGGTTTACAGAGACGTGGAAGCGGTGGGCCAGGCAGCTAAAGGCCGAGACCTACGCCCTTTTCCTGGCCTACCGGGATCGCCGCACACCCTGGTATGCCCGGGTCTTTGCCGGTTGCGTCGTCGCCTACGCCTTCAGCCCGATCGACCTGATCCCTGATTTCATCCCGGTGCTCGGCTACCTGGACGATCTGATCCTGATCCCGTTGGGGATCGCGTTGGCGCTCAAGATGATCCCGCCGCAGGTGATGGCCGACAGCCGGGTCAAGGCCCAGGAGCTATTGGGCCAGGACCGGCCGCGCAACTGGATCGCCGCCGCCGCGATCCTCACCATCTGGCTGGCGCTCGCCGCGCTGGCCATTGTCCTGCTGGCCCGCGCCTTTGGCGCCTGACCATCCTATACCCTCTCCCCTTGGGGGAGAGGGTAGGGTGAGGGGGATACACACCATGACAACCAAATCGACTTGGCGCAAGATAGGATGGGCCTTTCTAGGCCTGGTTGGCGGCGTCGCCTTTATCTGGTTGGTCGTCATCCGCTTTGTAAGCAAGTTCCTCGAGCGTGGTCCCTGTCCCTACGCCGTGGCTTGGCTGGTCGACAACCCCTACCGCCGCCGCCAGATAGGCCCAATCCTGGATCGGATCGGCATCCGGCCCGGCGAGCGGGTGCTGGAGCTGGGGCCGGGGCCGGGTGCCTTTACCGTCACGGCGGCTCAGCGGACCGAGCCGGGCGGCTCCTTGGTGGCGGTCGATATCCAGCCGGCGATGATCGCCGCCGTCGAGCGCAAGATACAGCAGGCCGGCCTGACCAACGTCGAAACGCGCGTCGCCGGCGCTCACGAGCTGCCCCTCGACGACGGAAGCATCGACCGCGCTTTTCTGGTGACCGTCCTGGCCGAGATCCCCGATCGGCAGCGAGCGTTGGCCGAGCTGCGCCGCGTGCTCAAGCCGGGTGGGATCCTGTCGATCACCGAGCAGTTCATGGATCCCGATTATCCGCTGGCAGCGACGGTGATCCGTTGGGCTGCTGAGGCCGGTTTCGATCTCGTTGAGCGCCACGGCAACTGGTGGACCTACACCCTCAACTTTCGCAAACCGGCCTAAAGAGGTAAGGAGGAGGAGAAATGAAGAACCGTCGGTTGATTATCCTTGCCCTGTTCATGGCCCTGCTGCCGCTGGCTGGCTGCGATGGCGACAGCTCCACGGCTAGGGCAGGGTCATCCGGCACGGCCGTGCCCGACCAAGATTTGTCAAACATCGTTTCCGCCACCGGCGAGGTGCGGCCCGCCCGGTGGGCTGCCCTCAGCTTTCCGGTTGATGGCCGGGTGCAGGCCATCCTGGTCGAGGAGGGTCAGCTTGTTACTGCCGGCCAGCCTTTGATCCAGTTGGACGCTGTACGGCTGAATCGTGCTGTGTCTGAAGCCCAGGCCGCCCTGTCGGCTGCCGAGGCCGACAGGGCCCGGCTAAAGGCCGGTGCCCATCCCCAAGACATAGCGGCTGCCGAGCAGGCCGTGGCCGCGTCCAGGGCAGACATCCAGATAGCTCGAGCCGGGGTGGATGCGTCCAAAGCGGCGCTGAGCCAGGCTCAGGCCGGCGTGTCGGTTGCCCAGGCCCAGGTTGCCGTCGCCCAGGCCGGCGTCAAGGTTGCCCAGGCCGAGCTGGCTTTGGCTCAGACTGGCGCCCGCCCTGAGGAGCTGACCGCTGCGCGGGCCGCACTGGACCAGGCGCGGGCGGCCGTCAAGGCCGCCCAGGCAAACCACGACCGCATCGGCGGCGCCGGCAATACTCCCGAAGCCTTGGCCCTCGAGCAGGCCACCCTTGCCCTGCAGATCGCCCAGGCCAAGTACGACGGGCTGGCTGCCGGGCCGCGCTCCGCCGACCTGGCCCCTTACCGAACCGGCGTCCAGGCGGCTCAGGCGCAGTTGGCCCTGGTCACTGCCCAGGCGGCCGCCGTTGACGCCCAGATCCCGGCCGCCCAGGCTGTTGTTGCCCAGGCCGAGGCTGCCCAGGCGGCCGCTCAGGCCCAGGCCGGCCAGGCTCAGGCATCCCTCGACCGTTTGCGCGCCGGCCCCACCACTGAGGAGCTGGCCGTGGCCGAGGCGGCCGTGGCCCGCGCTCGCGAGGCGCTGCTGACCGCCCAGGCCATGCGCGATCAAGCCGCACTGGTTGCGCCCTTTGACGGCACCGTGGCCCTGATCCAGGTTCGCGCCGGAGAACAGGTGTTGCCCGGAACGCCGGTGCTGATACTCGGCGATCTGCGCGAACTCCAGGTCGAGACCACCGATCTTGACGAGGTGGACGTCGCCCGCGTCCAATCCGGCCAGCGGGTTCTGCTTACCTTCGACGCCCTGCCCGACAAGGTCCTGCCCGGCCAAATCATTCGCATCGCCCCCATGGCTGCTCCCGGCGGGGGAGCCACCGCCTATACCGCCGTGATCGCCTTTGACAAGAGCGATCCGGCTCTCCGTTGGGGCATGACCGCCTTCGTCGACATCGAGGTGGAAGACTAGAGGCTGTTTTGTCGATGAGGGTGAGCCGATGATCATAAAGAACCTCTTCCGTCGCAAGGGCCGTACCCTGCTGACCCTTGCCGGCATCGCCATCGGTGTAGCGGCCATCGTCGGGCTGGGGGCGCTGGCCAAGGGCATGCGCGCCGGCTACACCGCCATGGCCGAGGGCAGTGAGGCCGACCTCGTCCTGACCCAATCGAGCGCGTTCGACATCACAATGGGCAGCGTCGAAGAGTCGGCCGCCGACCAGTTGCGAGCTTGGCCGGAGGTAGCCGCCGTCGATGGTATGCTGATCGGCAGCGTCAAGGCCGAAACCTCGGTCTACTTTTTTCTGTTCGGCTATGATCCACAGGGGTTTGCCATCGACCACTTTCGTGTCATCGAAGGCCAGCCGTTGGACCAGGCGCGGGGTGTGCGCGGCAAGCCAATCCTGTTGGGCCGTGGCGCGGCCGACAGCCTGAACAAGGGGGTGGGTGACGCCTTTCACGTCACCGGCGGCGTCTTTCGGGTCGTCGGCATCTACGAGACCGGCGATGCCTTTGAAGAGGAAGGTGCGCTCATTTCCCTGGAGGATGCCCGTACGCTCTTGATCCAGCCTCGCCGCTACTCCATGCTCTACATCCGGCTGGAAGAACCGGCCGGCGAAGCCCGGTTGCGGGAGAGGGTGGAGCGCGCCTTCCCCGACCTGACCCTGTCCACGACTGGCGAGTTTGCCGACCGCCAGCAGCTCATCGACATGCTCGAGGGCTTTGCCTGGGGGATCGCCGGCCTGGCCGTGATCATCGGCGGCGTGGGCATGACCAACGCCCTGTTCATGTCGGTCTTTGAGCGCACGCGCGAGATCGGCCTGCTGCGGGCGGTAGGCTGGGGGCGTGGTCGGGTCATGCGCCTCATCCTGGGCGAATCGCTGGTCCTGTCTCTGTTGGGTGGGGTGGCTGGCATCGGCTTGGGGGTAGCGACGGTGGGCCTGTTGGGCAAAGCTTTCAGCTATGTCGGCGCAACCGGTGGGCGCTTTACCCCCGACCTCTTCGTGCAAGCCATAGCCACAGTGGTTGTCCTAGGCCTGGTCGGCGGTGCCTATCCGGCCTGGTGGGCCAGTCGGCTCCAGCCGTTGGAGGCGCTGCGCTATGAGGGTGGGATCGGGGATCTGGGGGGAGGTCGCCGGTTTGCCTGGGCCGGCATGGCTGCTCGCAACATCATCCGGCGGCGGACCCGCACCGCCCTTACCCTGTTGGGTGTCGGCGTTGGCATCGCCGCCGTCGTCGCCCTGGGCGGCGTCAGCCTGGGCATGATGGACGTCATGAACCAGATGGTCATGGCCGGCCAGGTCGACCTGATAGCCGCCGAAGCGGATGTCTCGGACCTGGGGTACAGCGCCTTGGGTGAGCGAGAAGGGGTCCGCCTGGCCGCGCGGCCTGATGTGGCGGCGGTCTCGGGGGCGATCGTGACCTTTGCCAGCACTAAAGAGATGCCGCTGCTGATGCTGTACGGCTACCATCCCCGCGAGTTTGCCATCGCGCATTACCGCATCGTCGAGGGGGCGCCGCTCACGGTCAGTCGCCAAGCCATCGTCGGTCGGCAGGCAGCCGACACGATGGGACTAGAGGTGGGCGATACCCTGCGCTTGCTGGAGAGCAACTTTCGGGTTGCCGGCATCTACGAGACGGGTGTGGTCATCGAGGACAGCGGTGTCGTCATAAGCCTGCGCGAGGCACAGACGCTGGCCGGCAAGCCTCACCAGGTTACCTGGTATGCCATCAAGCTGCGTGATCCTGACCGGGCTGAAGCCGTGCGCGACGAGCTGAGCGCAGCCTTTCCCGGCATGGCCTTCTCCCTGACCTCCGAGTTTGCCGAGGATATGCCCGACATGAAACGGATGCAGGAGTTTGTGGGACAAATCTCCTTCCTGGCCGTGTTCATCGGTGCGGTCGGCATGCTGAACACCATGTTGATGAGTGTGCTGGAGCGGACCAGGGAGATCGGAGTGCTGCGGGCGCTCGGTTGGCAGCGGCGGCAGGTGCTGGGCCTGATCCTGCAAGAAGCCCTGGCGCTGGGCTTGTTGGGCGCTCTATTTGGCGCCCTGCTGGGAGTGGGCTTGGCCGCGCTGGTAGCACAGGTGCCACAGACAGCCGGCATGATCGATCCCCGCTACACGCCAGATTTGCTGGTTCGGGTGGTCGCAGTGGCGCTGGTTACCGGCGTCGTCGGCGGCCTCTACCCGGCCTGGCGCGCTACCCGCATGCGGCCGATTGAGGCCCTGCGGTACGAATAGAGGATATCCCATGGAAACGATCGTCGAAACTCGTAACCTGGTCAAGATCTATGGCGACGGCGAGCAGGTGCACGCCCTCGACGGCGTCAGCCTGGCCATCCGCCGCGGCGAGATGGCGGCGGTCATGGGGCCGTCGGGCAGCGGCAAGAGCACGCTGCTCCACATGCTCGGCGGGCTGGATCGGCCCACCAGTGGCCAGGTGTTGATCGACGGCCAGGACCTGACCTCGGTCCGCAGCCTGGACGCCTTTCGGGCACAGACGGTGGGCTTTGTCTTTCAGTTGCACAACCTGCTGCCCACCCTTACCGCTCTGGAAAACGTCGAGGTGCCGATGCGCAGCCAACCGATCGGCCGGCGCGAGCGGCGCCGGCGGGCCAGGGAGCTGCTCGATCTGGTCGGCCTGCCCGACCGGATGGGCCACCTGCCCTCGCAGCTATCGGGCGGGCAGCGGCAGAAAGTGGCCATCGCCCGCGCGCTGGCCAACCGGCCGCGCCTCATCCTTGCCGACGAGCCGACCGGCAACCTGGACACGCAGAGCGGCGCCGAGATCATCGGCCTGCTGCGCCGCCTCAATCAGGAGCTGGGCACCACCGTGATCATCGTCACCCACGACTCGACGGTGGCCCACCACACCGAGCGCATCCTGATCATGCGCGACGGCTGTATCGTCCACGAGCACAGCGTCGGTACTGCGTTCGAAGAGGACCTCGAAACGTTTCTCGATTCGGCGCTGGGCAAGGCGCTTCTGGCCGGTGGCGGCGATGCCCTGGCCCAGCTCAACCCCGACGGGCAGGCCGCGCTGCAGCGGCTCGCTGAGAGGCTGACATGAGCCTCGACCTGGTTGAGCGGGTGCTGCACTGGGCCGGCGCTGTGGCCCTGGCTGTCTTCCTGGCCTTGGTATTCGTCGGCATGGCCCGCGCCCTGCGCCGTCCCCGCGGCCGGGCCACCGGCCTGGCCGGCAAGGCCCTGCGCGGGCCGGTTTACCTGCTGATCGGCATCCCCTTTTTCGCCGTGGCCGCTCTCCTGTGGCGGCCGCTTCCCCTGGCCCTCTCGCCCTCGCTCCAGGCTCTGGCCCTGGCGCTGGGCGCGCTGCTCTACTTCCCCGGCTTGGGCCTGGCCCTGTGGGGACGGCTGGCCCTGGGCGAGATGTACAACGTGTCGATGGCCGTCGGCGTCCAGCTCCACGCCGGCCACCGGCTGGTTGCCGCTGGGCCGTACGCTATCGTCCGCCATCCCATCTACTCCGGCATCATCATGGCGGCGTGGGGCGGGCTGTTGCTCTACCGCACCTGGACCTGCGTTTTCGCTGCGTTCGTCTTCCTCGGTCTGTTTGTCCGCGCTCGCCGCGAGGAGCAGGCCCTGGCCGGCGAGTTCGGCCCCGAGTGGGATGCCTATTGCCGCCGTGTGCCCGGCTGGCTCCCGCGGCTCAGGCGCTAGAGCGGGCAGCGTAGCTCCCTCACCAACTGGACAGGAAAAGTCAAGGGGTGTACAATCCCCCCCGTGAGGGCCTGCTGTCTCGAGCGGCGCCCTCCGGTTGATGCTTTATGCCAAGACCTGTACAAGTAGTGGATAGCGAGCCTGCCCCCCAGCCATCTGCTTCACGCTTGCCCACCACCTTCCGTGCCCTGCGCCACTACAACTACCGGCTCTTCTTCTTCGGCCAGCTCATCTCCCTCATCGGCACCTGGATGCAGACCATCGCCCAGCAGTGGCTGGTCTGGCGGCTCACCGGCTCCGCGACGATGCTCGGCACCATCAGCTTGATAGGGATAATACCGCTCATCCCCATGACGCTGTGGAGCGGCTCCATATCCGACCGCTTGCCCAAGCGCTCGATCATCGTCGTCGCCCAGGTGGTCATGATGATCCAGGCCTTCATCCTGGCGGCGCTGACCTGGACCGGCGCCGTGCGGGTCTGGCACGTCATGGTCCTGGCCGTAGTGCTGGCTGCAGCCCACGCCCTGGACCTGCCGGCCCGTCAGGCCTTTGTCGTGGAAATCATCGCCGGCAAAGAGGATCTGACCAGCGCCATTGGCCTCAATTCGGCCGTTTTCAACGCGGCGCGCGTCCTCGGCCCGGCCATCGCCGGTGTGGCCGTGGCCACCACCGGCGAAGCGATGGCCTTTCTCCTCAACGGCCTCAGCTTTGTCGCCGTCATCCTCGGGCTGCTGCTGATGAAGCTCCCGCGCTTTGTCCGGCCCGAGCGCACCCCGCCCGTCAGCTCGCACATTGTCGAGGGGATGCGCTACGTGCGCGGCCAGCCGATGATCGTGGTCCTCATCAGCCTGATCGCCGTGTCGGCCTTTCTGTCGATGCCCTATTCCACCCTGCTGCCGGTCTTTGCCGACAAGGTGCTGGCCGACAGCGCCCGGCCCGTGCTCGAATCGATCTGCAACGCCGCTTCCTCTGTCGGCATCTCCTGCCAGTCGCCTGGCGCGATGACCTACGGCTTCCTGATGGCCGCCACCGGCGTCGGGGCATTCATCGGCGCGATCACCGTGGCCTCGCTCCCGGCCGACGCCCGGCGCGGCCGCCTGCTGACCATGGGCAACCTCGGTTTTCCGGCGTTGGTGATCCTCATGGCCCTGTCGCGCTCCTTTGTCTTGACGGCGTTCCTCTTGATGGGGATCGGCGCCAGCTTTGTCTTTCAGAATGCGCTCGGCAACACACTGCTCCAGCTCACCACGCCCGACGGGCTGCGCGGGCGGGTGATGAGCCTTTATACCCTCACCTTCAACATCATGATGCGCCTCGGAGGGGGACAGGCCGGTCTGATGGGCAATTGGCTCGGCGCGCCGCTGGCCGTCGGTCTGGGTGCGGTGATTGCTCTGGCTTACGGGCTGTACGTCGCCGTGCGCTATCCGGTCCTGCGCCGGATGTCATAATGGTTTGATGCGGGGCGCGGCCTCGATCAGGCCTGTTCCTCTGCAAACAAAAATCCGCGCTGTTGCTGGCCGTTGACCAGGATCAACTGCTCCACCTGGAGCTGGGCGCCGTCCAGCAAGTCGCTGCACTGTTGGGCCAGCCTCATCCCTCGTTCGTACAGCGCGATCGCCTCGGTCAGGGGCAGATTGCCCTCTTCCAACTGTCGGACCGTCGCCTCTAGCTCGGCCAGGGCATCCTCGAACGACAGGGTTTTCGTCGTAGCTGCTGCATCCTGCATGTCGCTCATGATCCACTCCTCACGGTGGCTCCAAACTCCCCGTCCTGCACCCGGATCGACAGCAGGTCGCCGGGGCCGACCTGCTCCACCTGCCGCACAATGGCCCCGCTGTCCTGCTGCCGGACGATGGCGTACCCGCGTTCCAGCACCGCCAGCGGGCTCAGAGCCGCCAGCCGCGCCTGCAAACCGTCCAACTGCGAGCGGTGCAGCGCCAGCGCGTGCCCCAGGCCGCGGTTTGCCCGCTGGCCTAAATCGTCCACCTGCTGGCGTCGCGCGTCGATCTGCGCCTGTGGCGACAGGCGTTGCAGGGCGCGCCGCTGTTGGTCCGTGGTTTGCCGCGCCAGGCTTAGCCGGCGGTGTAGCGCCTGCTCCATCTGCCGGGCCTGCAGCCTCACCCTCTGCCGCAGCTCGGCCTGGTCGGGCACGGCCAGCTCGGCGGCGGCCGATGGCGTCGGCGCCCGGACGTCGGCCACAAAATCGGCGATGGTAAAATCGGTCTCATGCCCCACGCCCACCACCACCGGGTGGCGGCAGGCAGCGATGGCCCGCGCCACCTGCTCGTCGTTGAACGCCCACAACTCTTCCAGCGATCCGCCGCCGCGCACCACCAGGATCGCATCTACCTCGTCGTCGGCGTCGATCGCCTGTAGCGCGGCAGCGATCTGGGGAGGGGCCGTTGATCCCTGCACCAGGGTAGGCGCCAGCCGGATCCGAATTAGCGGGTAGCGGCGGCCGATCACCTTGATCACGTCTTGCAGAGCGGCCGCCTGGGGTGAGGTCACGATGCCCAACACGCGGGGAAATCTCGGCAGTGGGCGCTTGCGGGCATCGTCGAACAGCCCTTCGGCCTTGAGCCGGTCACGCATCTGCTCGAATTGGCTGTACAGGTCGCCCAGTCCGGCCGGGCGTAGCTGGTCCACGACCAGTTGATAAGCCCCCTGGGCCGCATAGATCGACACCCGTCCGTGGGCCAGCGCCGCCGCCCCCTGTGCCGGCTGCCAGGTCACCCTTTCGACCGCCGAGCGCCACATCACACACTTGATGGCTGCCGTGGCGTCCTTTAGCGTAAAATACAGGTGCCCGGCCGATGACCGGGTCACATTCGAGATCTCGCCGTTCAGCCACACGTCCCCGAGCTGTGGATCCGATTCCAGCAGCTCCTGGATGTGGCGGGTCAGCGTGCCTACGGTCCAGGTCTTCATGCGCCCAAGCTAGACGGCTCCCGCCTCTCTCAAAGCTGCAATCTCCTCGGCGCTGTAGCCCAGGCCGGTCAGGATCTCCCCGGTGTGCTGCCCCAGCGTCGGCGGCGGCAGCCGGTAACTGGGCGGAGTGCCGGCCAGCGCCACCGGATTGCCCAACGACCGCACCGGTCCTGCTTGAGGATGCTCCATCTCCACGATCATCCCCCGCGCCTGGAGGTAATCCGCTTCCAGGATCTCATCCACCTCGTTGATCGGCGCGCAGGGGATGCCCGCAGCCTGCAGCGCTTGCAGCCAGTGCGCCGCGGGCTGCTGTTGAAAGATCTGTTCCAACATCGGGATCAGCGCTTCCCGGTGGGCCAGCCGGTCCCGGTTGGCGGCAAAGCGCGGATCGACGCCGATCGTGGCCTCGATCCCCATCGCCCGGCAAAAACTTGCCCACAGCCGCTCGCTGCCCACTGCCACGATCAAGTACTTGTCGGCGGCGCGGAACGGCTGGTAGGGCACGATGTTGGGGTGCCGGTTGCCGGGCCGGGCCGGACGCTGGGCGGTGGCGAAATAGTTGGCGGCCATGATCGACAGCCACGCCACCTGGCTGTCGAGCAGCGCCGCGTCGATGAGCTGCCCCCGGCCCGTCCGCTCGCGCGCCATTAGGGCCGTGACGACGCCTAGCGCTGCATACAGCCCGGTCGTAGCGTCGGCCAGCGGGATCGGATAGCGCATCGGCTCGCCCTCCGGCTCGCCGGTCAGCGCCATCAGCCCCGACTCGGCCTGGGCCAGCAGATCGTAGCCGGGCCGGCCGGCCCGCGGCCCTGCCATGCCATAACCGGTGATCGAGCAGTAGATCAGCCGTGGGTTGCGCGCCGACAGCGTCTCATAGTCCGCCCCCAGCTCGCGCAGCGACTCGATGCGCGGCTGGTTGACGGCCACCACGTCGGCGCCGTCGGCCAGCCGATTGAACACCTTGCGGGCTTCAGGCTTTTTCAGATTGAGGGTCAGCCCTCGCTTGTTGCGGTTCGTGCTCAAAAAGTAGGCGCTCTCGCCGGCCAGGAAGGGCGGCCCCCAGCCGCGGGATTGGTCTCCGTCGACCGGCTCGATTTTGATCACATCGGCTCCCAGGTCGCCCAGGAGCATGGTACAGTATGGCCCGGCCAGCGCTTGCGTCAGATCCACGATCTTGATGCCGGCCAGGGCTGACGTTTCGCTCATAGCATTACCCTCCCCTGTCATGGAACGGGGGTGGCGGCAGGAGTGCTGTTGCACACAAAGGGCATCACCACGTAGGTGAACAGGAACCACAGCACTATGCCCGCGCCGACTATCAGCCACAACCGCCCGGTCGTCATTGCCGGCGACCGTTTCTTGGGTGCCTTGGGTTTGGGCAGTTCCTTGTCGCAGCGCCAGCACACCTCGCGGCCTTCGGGATTATAGACGCCACAGTTCGGACAGTCCATCGGGTCCTCCCTATTAAGAAGAAAGGCCTGGCAGGTTCCTCTCGGAATGCCTGCCAGGCCGGCCATCAGCTCTTAAAGCGCAAGATCGGCTGCCGCGCTGCCTGTACTTCATCCAGGCGTCGGACAGGGGCAGTCACTGGCGCTTGGTGCAGGATCTCCGGGTTGGCTAGAGCTTCGTCGTGGATCGCCTGCAAAGCATCGGCAAAGGCGTCGAGCGTCTCCTTGCTCTCAGTCTCGGTCGGCTCGATCATCAGTGCCTCGTGCACAATCAACGGAAAGTAGTTGGTGGGTGGGTGGAACCCGTAATCGATCAGCCGCTTGGCGATATCCAGCGCCCGTACGTCGGGTGCCTCGGGTATGATCCCCTCGGCCACGAACTCGTGCATGTGGGTCCGGTCGTGAGAGATGGGCAAGATCTTGGCCACGCGGCTCTTTAGATAGTTGGCGTTGAGCACTGCTGTCTCGCTCACCTGGCGTAGCCCGTCCGCACCCAACATCCGGATGTAGGTGTACGCCCGCACCAGCACGCCAAAGTTGCCGTAGAAGGCTTTGACCCGCCCGATGCTCTTTTCGGGCATCATCAGGTGGTAAGCAACCCCCTCTTCCTCATCGCCCTCGCCGCAGCCACAGTCACAGCCGGTTTCCTCGCAGCTGCACCGGACCACGATCGGTCCTGGCAGGAAGGGTATCAGCTTTTCACATACCCCCACCGCGCCGACCCCCGGCCCACCACCGCCGTGCGGCGTGGAAAAGGTCTTGTGCAGATTCAAGTGCATCACGTCAAATCCCAGCTCGCCCGGCTTGACGATGCCCAGGATCGCGTTCATGTTGGCCCCGTCGCCGTACACCAGCCCGCCGCAGCCGTGGACCATCTCGATAATCTCGATCACGTGCTCGTCGAACAACCCGAGCGTGTTGGGGTTAGTCAGCATCAGCCCGCACACCGTGTCGTCGCACAGCGCCTTGAGCGCCGCCAGGTCGACGTTGCCCCGCGCATCCGAGGCAACCTCCACCACTTGCAGCCCGCTCATCGCCGTCGTCGCCGGGTTGGTGCCGTGGGCACTGTCGGGCACAATCACTTTGGTTCGCTGTGTCTCGCCCCGGTCGCATTGGTAGGCGCGCATGATCAACACCCCGGTCAGCTCACCGTGGGCGCCCGCCGCGGGCTGCAGGGTCATGCCGGCGAATCCGCCGATCTCCCTCAGCATCTCCTGCAGCTCGTACATCAGCATCAGGTTGCCCTGGACGGTGTGCGGGTCCTGGTAAGGATGGGTCTCGACAAAGCCGGGCAGCCGGGCGGCGGCTTCGTTTACCTTTGGGTTGTACTTCATCGTGCACGAGCCGAGCGGGTAAAAGCCAATGTCCACTGCCCAGTTGAGCTGGCTGAGCCGCACATAGTGGCGGGTCAGATCCAGCTCGCTGACCTCCGGAAGGTTCACCTCGCCTGGATCGCGCAGCATGGCTGCCGGTGGCAGCTCTGCCTCCGGCACGTCGAGGGCCGGCAGGATGGCCGCACTGCGGCCTGGTTTGCTCAGCTCGTACAACAGCGGCTCGGCCCCGGCGCAGCGGATGCCAAAATTCGCTTTCATTGCCCCACCTCCTGCGCAGCCTCGCCAAGCGCCACAGCCAGAGCATCGATCTCGGCCTGGTTGACCACCTCGGTCACGCACAGCAGCATCTGGTTCTCCATCTCGGGATAAACCCGCCCCAGGTCATAGCCGCCGATCAGCCCCCACTCATCCAATAGATAGTCGTTGATCGCCTGCACCGGGGCCGGGCAGCGGACCACGAACTCGTGGAAGAACGGCTTGCTGTCCAACACCTGGTACCCGTCGATCTGGGCAATCTGCTGGGCCGCATAGTGCGCCTTGTGATAACACAGCTCGGCCAGCCGGCGCAGTCCGCTCTTGCCCAGCGCAGCCAGGTGGATCGACGCAGCCAGGGCGCACAGCGCCTGGTTGCTGCAGATATTCGACGACGCCTTTTCGCGGCGGATGTGCTGCTCGCGGGTGGACAGCGTCAGCACAAAGCCCCGCTTGCCGTCCGCGTCCACCGTCTGGCCGACCAGCCGGCCTGCCATCTTGCGCACATCCTTCTCCCGGCAGGTGAAAAAGCCCAAATACGGCCCGCCATAGTTCAGACCGTTGCCCAGCGCCTGGCCTTCGCCGGCCACAATGTCGGCGCCATAGTCGCCCGGCGCCCGCAGCAGCCCCAGGCTGATCGGATCGGCCACCACCACCACCAGCATCGCGCCGGCCTGGTGCACGCGCTCGGCCAGCCCGTTCAGGTCTTCGATCTGCCCCCAAAAGTTCGGGCTCTGCACGATCAAGCAGGCGGTGTTCCCATCCAGCCGCGCCGCCAGCTCGGGCAGCCCGGCGGTCGCCGATTCGTCGCCCACGATCTCCAGTCCCATCCCTTGGGTGTAGGTCCTCACCACCGCCCGGTATTCAGGGTGGAGGGCCGGCGAGACCAGCACCTTGTTGCGCTTGCCCTTGACGCTGCTCAGGGCCATGATCACCGCCTCGGCCGTCGACGTCGCGCCGTCATAGTGCGACGCGTTGGACACCTCCATGCCGGTCAGGGCGCAGATCATGCTCTGGTACTCGAAAATGCTCTGCAGCGTGCCCTGGCTGATCTCCGGCTGGTAGGGGGTGTAAGCGGTGGCAAACTCTGTGCGGCTGATCAAGTGATCCACCACACGCGGCACATAGTGGTGGTAGGCGCCGGCGCCCAGAAAGCTGGGGTAATGGCCGGCGTCCAGGTTCTCTTCACTGACAGCCTGAAGCTCGGCCATGATCTCCATCTCGGACACCGGATCCGGCAGCTCCAGCGTGGGAAAGCGATAGGCCGAAGGCACATCGTGGAACAGATCCTCCACCCTGTCCACGCCGATCGCTGCCAGCATCGCGGCCCGGTCCGCGTCCGTAAGCGGGATATAATTCATCGCGCCCTCTTACAGGCTTTCCAGGTAAGCTTTGTAGGCGTCTGCATCCATGAGGGCGTCTAGTTCGGCTGCGTCGGCAATTGCGATGCGCACCAGCCATGCCTCGCCGAACGGATCCTTGTTGATCAGCTCCGGCGAGTCCTCCAGCACATCGTTGATCTCCACGATCGTGCCGCCGACCGGCATGTATATGTCCGATGCCGCCTTGACCGATTCGACTGTAGCGAACACATCGCCCTCGTCGAACGAGTCGTCGACCTCCGGCAGCTCGACATAGACAACATCCGACAATTGATCCTGGGCATAGTCGCTTATGCCCATCGTGGCCTCTTCCCCTTCCACCCGGATCCATTCGTGGTCTTTGCTATACTTGCAGGTAGGATCGATCTTCATCTTCTTGAGCCATCCTTTCTTAGTTTCAGTTTGTAGCGAGCAGCGATAGGGCTAAGCGAGATTATACATCCGATTCACAGATTGCGTCAATCCACACCCTCCCACAGGCCATGACTCGGCCAATCTACCTTGACACCCTTTCGCTTCCGTGCTACATTTGCCGTATAGTGGCCCCGGCAGCTCGTGACACAGAAAAGGAGTGCCAAAATGAAACCGATCCGTTCGTTCGTCCTGATCGTTCCCTTGGTGCTTGTTCTGCTTTCTGGCCCGATCGCCTCCTGGGCAGCCCCCGCTCGGCCCGACGACTGGGCAGTTCAGTGTGTTGACTGCCCCAGGTACTTTACCGGCATGACCGACCGCAGCCTGCGGCTGGACGGCGCCGGCTACCCCCACATCGCCTACGGCGGCGACCACCTCTATTACGCCTGGCGCGACGGGGACGGTTGGCATTGTGAGACGGCCGACCCGTCGCCCACGGTCGGCAGCGATGCCGCCCTGGCGTTGGACGACAACGGCTATCCGCACATCAGCTATCAGGACAGCGACAACCAGGATTTGAGATACGCCTACAAGGACGCCGGCGGCTGGCACGTCGAGATTGCCCAGAGCAGCGGCGACGTGGGCAACTATACCTCCCTGGCTCTGGATGCAAACGGCTATCCGCACATCAGCCACACCTACTACTTGGGCTCGCTGTACTATACCTACAAGGATGCGTCCGGCTGGCACACCGGCAACCCCGACTCGGGCTTTGAGGCCATCGATACCTCACTGGCCCTCGATTCGAGCGGTTACTCTCACATCGCCTACTCCAACGACGACAACGACGAGCTCAGATACGCCTACCAGGATGCCTCCGGCTGGCACGTCGTCACCCTGCTCGACGCCGAGTATACGGGCGACTCGATCTCGCTGGCGCTGGACGGCGACAGCGACGCCCACATCACCTACTACGACGAATCAAGCTACCCGCTGGGCAGGCTCAATTACTATCATGGGGGAGAGGTCAGCTCGGTGGAAAGCTCGAGTGGCGCCTACTGGGAGTACAGCTCCCTGGCCCTGGATGGCGACGGCTGGCCGCACGTCAGCTATCGCGATGGCCCCAACCGCGATCTCAAGTACGCCTACCGGGACGCCTCCGGTTGGCACCCCATGGTCGTTGACGGCGGGGACAACGCCGGGCTGTTCACCTCGCTGGCCCTCGACGGTGCCGGATATCCGCACATCAGCTACATGGACGGCAGCACCCTCAAGTACGCCTATCGAGATGCCGCCGGCTGGCACTATGAAATCGTGGACCGTGGCGGCAATGCCGGCGGATCGGCATCGCTGGCCCTGGATGCGGCCGGCCATCCGTGCATCGCCTACCAGGACGCGGCGTGGAACTATGATCTCAAATACGCCTGCCTGGACACCGGCGTCTGGCAGATCGAAACGGTCGATAACCACGGCAGCACCGGCTGGTCGCCGTCGCTGGCCCTGGACGGCAGTGGCAGCCCTCACATCGGCTATGCCAACACGACGAGCGACACGGTCAAATATGCTTACCGCGACGCCGGTCCCAAGGCAGGACGGGCGGCGGGCGACTGGCAAATCGAAACAGTGGACGGCACGCCAGGGTATGGCGTGTCCCTGGCTCTGGATGGCAGCAGCCGCCCTCATCTCGTTTATCAGGGCGCGGCCGGCCTGACGTACGCCTACAAGGACGCCTCTGCCTGGCACACGGAGGTCGTGACCGGCGCCGAGTCGTGTGCCTTGTTCCCCAAGCTGGCAGTGGACCAGGCCGGTCAACCGCACCTCGTCTGTTATGTCACCGGTTATCCTAGTGTGCTAAACTATGCCTACCGCGACGCCGCCGGCTGGCATGTCGAGCCGGTGGACAACGTCGACAGCATAGGCGGCGAGCCCTCTTTGCACCTGGATGACAATCGGTCCCCGCACGTCGCCTACTACGACCTCGGGCCATACGGCAGGGGTATGTACCAGCTCCGATACGCTTATCGCGGCGATTCCGTCTGGATCATCGAGGTGGTGGACAGCGCCGGAGGGGACACATCGCTGGACCTGGATGCCGGCGGCTACCCGCACCTGGTCTATGGCGACAAGTACGCCTATCGCGACGCCGCTGGCTGGCACGTCGAGACCGTCCCGGGTGAGCCTGGCTTTGCTCGCTCCCTCGCCCTCGACACATCCGGCGGCCCGCACATCGCCTACGGCGACTGGCCTTCTCTCAAGTACGCTTACTACTTTGAGATTCGCTGCACCCTCTACCTGCCGGTCGTGATCAAGGGAAACTGAGCGATCACAACACGCAGCACTCGCGCATCTCGCGCGCCGCGAGCCCCATCTCGGCCGCCAGCCTCCGTGCCCGCCGGGCCGGGCTGACCACCACGTTGGCCCCGGCCCGCACCGCCAGTGGGTCGAGCTGGTCGCGGTAGGCGCCTCGCGGTCGCATGCAGCCCAGGTAGATCGGCGTCGCCGGAAAACGCAGCCGCGCCTCGGCCAGCAGCTCGGCCGCGGCCTCCGGTGGGGGCGGCGAGCAGCCGGCATAGCGCGTCCCCGGCGTCGGGATCAGCACCAGGAACACCAGCCCGTCGGCCCCCATCTCCTGCAGCAGCTCCAGCGCCCGCCATTCGTGCCCCAGCGCGCCGCCCCTCAGCCCGATCGTGATGTGGGGCAGCGCCTGCGCATAGCGCCGGATCAGGCGGTAGGTCTCGACGTAATCCTGCACGGTCCGATCCAGGCCATACACCTCGCGGATCGTCTCGTCGTCCCCCACGAGATCGAACGACACCACGTCGGCCAGCGGCGCGATCGCTGCCATCTCGGCCTCCGTGATCAGTCCGACGTGCCAGTTCAGCCGCCGGCCCTGCCGCCAGGCCCGCACCCGGTCCAGGTGGGCCAGCACCGGCACCCGGCCCGCCGGGTCGCAGCCGCCCGAGATCAGGCAACTGGGCGCGCCATCCGGCTCGGCCTCCCAGATGGGGCGCATCCCTTTCAAATAGTGGCCGCCGCAGTGGGCGCAGTTCAGGCCGCACTCCCGGCCCGTCAGGCTCAGCACCGCAGTGTCCAGCGGATATGACCAGGTGATCTCGTCGGGAAAGTTGGCCCGCCGCATCGCCCAGGCGCGCTCCAGCTTCGATTCGAGCTCGGTCATCGGGCCCGCCTTTGCAGCGCCTCTTTGAGCCGCTGCCAGAGCGACTTGGCCGCCTTGGCCTCCTCGGCCTCCACCGGCTGCGGGCTGTAGCGGGCCGTTATAAAAGCGCCGGTCAGCCCTGCCAGGTCCGGCTCCAGCTCCGGGAGCGCCCGATCCAGCTCGGCCGCGTATTCGTAGGGCGTCTGGGCCGGTCGGCGCGGCTGTCCGGCCCGCGCCGCGCGGCGCAGGGTAGATAGGTAAAAGTAGCGGACCATCTCGCGCGGCGGCAGCCGCCGTAGGGACAAAAACCTGCCCGGCGCCCCGATCTGGGGCAGCGCCCCCTGCCGCCGGGCCAGGCGCTCGCCGAGCCGGGTCTGTGCCTCCTGTCGCCAGGTGCGCCACCGCTGCGCCAGTCCGCGCAGCCAGGTCAGCAGGCGATCCCACCAGCTTCTATCTCCCTCTCCGCTGCCCAGGCGTTCCCGCACAAAGCGGATCAGGGCATAGCCGGCGATCGCCACAACCATGATCCAGAACAGCGCCGACAACAGGAGCTGCAGCCAGTCCTGTGCCCCGCCGCCTCCTCCTGTCCCCAGTGCCGGTGTGGGCAGTTGGGCTTCGAGGGGCTTGGGCTCGATCTCGGGGATGATCAGCGACAGGAGCAGACCCCCCAAGTATGCGATGACCCCCAGGATCAGCGTGATCACGTATACGAGCAGCGATATCACCCCCAACAGAGCGCGGAGCGGGCCCACCGTGTAGCCGGTCGGCAGGATCATCACCGCCAGCGTCACACCCCCTAAAAAGACCGCAGCCCAGATCAGCCACCGGCGGGCAATGTTGGGCTGGACCTCTATCTGCTGGATCTGCCACCCGGCCTGGAGCATGCTGAACTGGGCCTGGCTCAGCAGGACGATCCCCAGCGTCAAGTAGCCCAGGCTTGTGATCATCGGTAGCGGGCCCCGCGACATAAACCACAGCGCCGTCAGGCCGGTCAACAACAGCGCCCCGCCCATGAAAAAGAACTCACCTAGCTGTTCGAGCGCCTGGTGCCGGTCGGCGTACAGCGACGGCTGGGTCAGCCACAAATAGTATTCGGTCGAGTTCTTGTCCGGCGGCGGCTTGTCCTCTATAACGTCCAGTTGGCTCAGCAGCCGGGATAGGGATATTGACATAACCCATATCACGGCGAACAGCAGGCCGGCGAGGAAATCCTCGGGCGACACAAACTCCCCGGGCGCGCCCGCCCACCGTAGCGCGTCGGCCTTGAGCTGCCCCCAGCCCAGGGGCAGGTAACTGGCCAGCTTCAAGAGCAGCAGCAGGACCAGCGCCTCTGCCGCACGTGACGCCACATAGCTCCAGCCAGAGATCCGCCGCCGGTTCAACATCCGCTCCGACAGGATCCCTTCCAGGTTGGCCAGGAAGCTGCAAGCCGGGAAATAGCCGCCGCTCCAGCCCGGCTGCAATTGCTCCAGCAGCTTCACGAACGGTGCGGCCAGGCAGGCCAGCATTGCCGCCACCAATACGGGACGCAGCACAGTGTCGACCCAATGGCTGCGTGGCGCCTGTTCGCCCGTTGCCTGCTCGCTCATCGCCACCCGTCCATGTCCCGTTCCGATTCGATGCAGTAGGCCTGCACCTCGATCTGCTCGGCCCGCCGGATCGTCAGCGACACGTCACGCCCGGGGCAGGTCATGACCAGGATGACCCCCAACCCCCGCCGGCGCAGCGCCAGCAGCGAGTCGAACAGCCCCTCGACGGGCTGGGCTGTGATCAGCACGGCCGTGCTGCCCCACGGCAGGCCGACGCTCTCGCGGCTGACCGTCTCCAGGAAGGGCAGCGCCTCGCCTTCAGCCGCTGCTTCGATGCGGGCCAATAGGTCCAGTAGGTGCATCAGGTGGTCACGGCCCTTGCGCAGCGGCAGGGTGGGTGTCGTGACAGGCGCGTCGGCGGCGAGTGGATCGCGGCCGTTGGTGACCAGCCCCACAGCCTGCCGCTTCTCCACCAGGTGCGCTGCCAGCGAGGCGGCGATGACGATGGCCCTCTCTGTCGCCGTGCCCTGGTGGGCGATGGGGTAATCGCCGCCGTCGAGGTTCAAAAAGATGGCCGTTTCCAGGGCGATGGCCGGCTCGTAGCGTTTGACCTGGAGCGCCCCGGTGCGGGCACTCGTCTTCCAGTCGATCCGCCGCAGCGAGTCGCCGCGCTGGTACTCGCGCACGCCCCGGATGCGCGTCGGATCTTCAAAGATCTGCTCGCGGCTTGGCAGCGTGCCAAAGGGTGACTGTGACGGAAAGCCCAGGTCGCGCAGCGGCACGATCCGTGGGTACACGATGACAAAACCGCCGCCGTCCTTGTGCAGGGGATCGGCGTGAGTGGTGGCCGAGCCGAGCAGGTCGCCGCTGTGTGCTACCAGCGGGCCGAGCTGGTAATAGCCGCGCCGGTTAGCCGATAGGGTATAGCCCAGGTCCAGGCGCTCGTGGGGCGCCAGCGACACCACCTGGCGAAACAGGCCGGGCGCCCCCAACGTCGCCGGTACCATGTCGTGCAGCCGCATCCACAGCACCGGCAGCCACCCCCTGTTGATCACCTCCAGCCGCACGCTGACCGTCTCCCCTTGAAACACCCGGTCGGCGTGAATCCGGCGGATGCTCACCGCCTTCAGCGCCCGGCTGGCCCACAGCCGCCCCAGCACGACGATGCCAAACAGAATGTACAGCAGGTAGAAGAACAGGTCCACCCGGCTGAACAGGGCGACGGCCAGCAGGGCGATGAGAAAGGGCAGCAGGACAGACATCGCGTCCTAGCCCCGTCACTTCAGGTCGCCAATGTCCAGTGGCGTTGCTTCCAGCAGGTCGGTCAGCACCCTGGCGGCGGTATAGCCGCGCAGCGCGCTCTGTGGCCGGACGATCAGGCGATGGCCCAGCACCGGCAGCGCCAGCCGTTTGACATCGTCCGGGATGACATAATCACGGCCTCCCAAAGCGGCCAGCGCCTGGGCCGTCTTGAACAGCGCCAGGCTGCCGCGCGGGCTCGCCCCCAACGCCAGGTCGGAGTGCGACCGGGTGGCGTGGACCAGCCGCACCGCGTAATCGCGGACCGTATCGTCCACGTGCACCTCCCACACCTGCCGCCGCAGCTCCAGCACCCGCGCCCCGTCCACCACCTGGCCGATCGCCGTGATCGGATGCTCCCGCTTCAAGTTCAAGATCATCTGGTTTTCGTCGGCCGGCGACGGATAGCCCACCGCCAGCTTGAGCAGAAAACGGTCGAGCTGCGCCTCGGGCAGGGGAAAGGTGCCTTCGTACTCGATCGGGTTCTGTGTGGCCAGCACGACGAACGGCTGCGGCAGCGGATAGGTGATGCCGTCCGCCGTCACCTGCCCCTCGCCCATGCTTTCCAGCAGCGCGCTCTGGGTGCGGGGTGTGGCCCGGTTAATCTCGTCCGCCAGCAGCAGGTGGCTAAAGGCCGGGCCGGGGCGAAACTCGAACTCGCCGCTGCGCTGGTTGAACACCGACACCCCAGTGATGTCGTTCGGCAGCAGGTCGGGCGTGCACTGTAACCGTTTGAACGACAGCCCGAGCGAGGTTGCCAGGGCCCGCGCCAGCATCGTCTTGCCCACTCCCGGCACGTCTTCGAGCAGCACGTGGCCTTCGCACAACAGCGCCACCATCAACAGATCGATCGCTTCCCGCTTGCCGACGATCACCTTCTCAACATTGTCGATGACCGTCTGGGCAAACTGTTGGATCTCTGCTGGATTCATCGGACCCTCCCCCCGCCTGGTGTCAGATTATTCTACCCCACATCCATCGCACTGTCAAAGAATCCCCCAATCCCGCCTATCCACCCCTCTTTTGCCAAAACAGCCTGCCCGGGCTATAATACCATCAACATCGCCCAGGTGCCTGTCGTGGATCTCATCGAGCGTTGGAGGTGCGCATGCGCGCGGTCCGTATCCTTATAGCACTCCTGATCCTGCTGCTGACAGCCTGCACTGCCAGGCCCAGGCACACCGCCACGCCTGCCTCCGTATCGCCAATTCCGTCCACTGCTGCCGCCCAGGCCCCTGTGGTGACCCTTTCGCCCACCGTCCCACCCACCGGCCCGCCGGCCACAGCCGCGCCCACCCTGCCGCCCCCCGTCCCCGTCGAGCTGCCTTTGCCGGCCTTCAGCCGCGCCCTCGATTTCGGCATCCCGGCCGGCAACAGCTACAACCCGCGCGCCCTGGCCGTTCATCCCGGCCTGGGCCGCCTCTACGCCCGCACCACCGACCTCGGCCGGCCTGCCCAGGGCCTGGTGACCATGCTCGACGCCGCCACCGGCCAGGTGCTGGCCGTGGCCCGCACCGGCCCCGATCCCTGGAGCGAGGGCGCCCTGGCCGTCGACGCCGTCCGTGGCCGCGTCTATGCCGTCAACCCCGGAGACGCCACCGCCACGGTTCTCGACGCGGCCACGCTCGAGCCGGTTGTAACCCTCGATGGCGTGGCCTGCCTGGCCCTTGATGAGGCCGGCGGCCGCCTGTACGTGGCCGGCCCGTCCGGCCTGCGAGCGCTCGACGCCGAGGGCTACCAGACCCTGGCCGAAACGCCTCTGCCTTCCGGCCAGGATCTGCTGGCCTTGGCCGTCGATCCGGCTGCCGGGCGCCTCTACCTGGCCCGCCGGGCTGACTCAGGCTACAGCCTCGACCGCTACGACGCCGCCGGCCTGGCATCGATCGGGACCATCCCGCTGCCCGGCCGGCCCGACAGCCTGCTGGTCGAGCCCGGCCGCGACCGCGTCACCCTCAGCCTGAACAACGGCGCCCAGGCCCTCTTTTGGACCCTCGACGCCGAGGGCCGCGCGCTCGACACGCGGCGGCTGGGCGACTACCTGCTCAAGGCCCTCCTGGCCTCCGACGCCGATGGCCGCCGCCTCTTCCTGGCCCGCGACATCTACGACGACTATGGGGTGACCGTCCTCGACCTGGCTACCGGCCGCGAGGTTGCCAACATCCCCCTCGAGACGGCGCCAAACGGCCTGGCCTGGGACAAGGGGACCGGCCGGCTGTTCGTCAGCTATACCTACACCCACCGCATTGTCGCCCTCGACCTGGACAAAGGGAGGGTGAGCGCCGCCTTTCCGCTGGCCGTCGAGCTCCAGGACCTGGCCGTCGATCCCGGCCGGGGACGCCTGTACGTCACCGACAGTGCCGGCCGTCTCCACATCCTCGACAGCGACACCGACCGGGAGATTGCGGCGCTGCTGGGCAGCGGCCGCATCGCCGTGGACGGCCCGCATGGCCGGCTGTACACCGGCGGTCAGGGGGCCGACCGGGTGCGCGTCTACGATGCCGGCGCCCTGCGCCAGACCGGCGAGATCGTCACCGGAGCGCTCCCGGTCGCCGACGCCCACAGCGGCGGGCTCTACCTGGTGCAGGACGGCATCTACCTGGCCAGCCTGGAGACCATGACCGTCACCGGGGCTATCCCCGACACCCTGCCCGATCCGTCCGGCCTTTCGCCCAACCCAACCGCCGTCGATGCCGTCGTCGATCCGGGCACCGGCCGGCTCTTTGCCATCATCAGCAACGGCGTCCCCGGCTCCAACGGCGGCGCCTACCTGTACGTCTACGAGCCGGTGACCTACCAGAAGGTCCTGACCGACACCGAGCGCAGCCCCTGGTACCTGGACATAGATCCGGCCACCGGCCGCGCCTACGTGTCGCGTGCCCACATCGGCTCCAGCTCTACCGGCATCCTGGCCAATGGCCGCGAGTACACCGCCCGCGTCGACGGCCTCTTTGGCCCCCTGCGGGTCGACCCCGCCCTCGGCCGCGTCTACCTTACCGCCCAGAGCGGCGACGGTCAGATCGAGCTGCTGGTCTTCGACGCTGATACCCTGGAAACCCTGGGCTCTGTCCCCGTGCCCGGCGGCCTGGCCCTCTACGCCCTCGACACCCAGCGCCACCTCCTCTACCTGGCCAACCGCGACGGCCAGGTCCAGGTCTGGTCCGCGACTGGCGCCCCATGAGCCCAATAGCCGCAATGTCCACCCAGCGTCGCCATATGCCAAGCAGTTAGACGCAGCAACCAGCAAGCTTGCCTTCAAAAAACAAGGAGGGTACCATGACCAAAACGCGACTGAGAGATCGGATACGAACATCAGCCAAGACTTGGGGGATCTTGATTCTCTCGGGCGGAGCAGCCATCTTCTTGTTATACATCGGTATCATGGTGTTGATCCATAAGGATTCGTTTGGCCATCTTCGCGAGCGCCACATGGACCCCATCTTAATAATCGGTTTTGGCTTGGTGTGGCTGGTGCTCATTGGCGTACGTATTCGCGGATACGTCAAGCAGAGATCTCTGAGCAATCTCGCTGAAGTGATCGGGACTGTTGGAGTGCTCATGGCTTTTATGGGAATAGAGCTAGGCTCTTTTCCTACACGCTATCTGCTTCTAGCCTTTGCATTCTTTGTAGTCACAGCGGGGATCATTCTTGGAGCAGTTGGATGGCTCACGGAAAGGGAAAGGGGACCAGTTCGCGAGCATCTGGGGACAGAGGAGTTGGTCAAGCAATATCAAGCGGGCAGGCGTGACTTTCGTCGTGCAGACATGTTTGGGGTTGTTCTGAGAGGTGTGAACTTGACCGGAGCGGATTTGTCGGGCTCGGATTTGAGTGGGGCCGATCTGCGCGGGGCTGACTTACGGGGAGCAGTCTTGAGGGAGGTCCGGTTAGTCGGAGCCTGCCTGGAGGAGGCCAAGGTGACTGAGGCCCAACTCGGCGAGGCAGAATCGGTCAAAGGCGCAATTATGCCTGATGGCTCAAGGCACGACTAGGTTTTTTAGAGTCCGCATACACAGTAGTGGGCGATGCTGCAAACAAGGGGTATGTGTGAAGGCTAAACCAGATGCCGATCGACAGAGACAAGCGGATCACCTTTGAGCATGTGGCCGACATTTATGACCAGGCCAGAACCGAGTATCCACAAGAGCTGATCGACGACATTCTGAGCCTGTCTGGGCTGCCGCTTGGTGGCAGGATTTTGGAAATTGGTTGTGGCCCAGGTAACGCAACGATATCGTTTGCCAGGCTGGGCTACCGCATACTGGGCATAGAGATAGGAGAACGCCTTTCTGCCTTGGCCGCCGTCAAGTGCGGCGCCTACCCTGGGGTTGAGATACTGAACCTGGCGTTTGAAGATTGGCAGCTCGAAGAGGGAGCCTTTGATCTTGTTGTGGCCGCCGACGCTTTTCATTGGATATCACCAAAAATCGGATATCCAAAAATCGCCAGGGCCTTGAAAAGTTCAGGGTCTGCGGCCCTGTTTTGGAGAGTTCCGGTCGACTCACAGGGTGACCTGTTTAAGGCCATAGACAGGGTGTATCAAACCGCCCCTCAATTCGTCAACCCGGACAAGAGGTTTACTGCGGAATGGTTGGTTGGAATCATAACGGAGAATTTCAAGGCCAGTGGATGCTTCGGGGAGGTTACCGCCAAGCAGTACTTCTGGTTCGAGAACCTGACCGTTGATCAATACCTCAACGGCCTCAGGACATTTTCTATGCACGAGGGCATAGACGAAGGGCTGAGAGAAAAACTGTATGCCGGTATTGGCGAGGTAATAGAACGGTTCGGGGGAAAGGTAGCCCAACCGCAATCGGTGATGCTGTTTCATTCGAGGGTGAAGGGATGACATTCCGTCCGTCCTCTGATACGGTTGCACAGGGAGGCATAAAATGCAAGTAATAGCAATCAACGCCAGCCCCAACATGGACAAGGGCAACACCGCCCTGCTGCTTGCCCCCTTTCTTGAGGGGATGACAGAAGCAGGGGCCGAGGTCGAGCTCTTTTACACCAAAAAGCTGCACATAAACCCCTGCCAGGGCGAGTTCAACTGCTGGCTCAAGACCCCGGGCCACTGCTTCCAGCAGGACGACATGCAAATGCTCCTCCCCAAACTGGCCCAAGCAGACGTTCGGGTCCTCGCCACGCCGGTCTATGTGGATGGCATCACCGGACCGCTTAAGAACTTGCTGGACCGGATCATCCCCCTGGCCCAGCCCTTTTTCGAGCTGCGCGATGGCCACTGCCGCCATCCTGGCCGCGAAGGAGCCAGGGTCGGCCAGACGGTGCTGGTTTCCAACTGCGGCTTCTGGGAGATCGACAACTTTGACCCGCTGCTTGTGCACATCAAGGCGGCCTGCAAGAACCTCGGCAGCGAGTTTGCCGGCGCGCTGCTCCGGCCTCATGGCCCGGCGCTCAGGGCAATGCTCGACATGGGCCTGCCGGTCAATGACGTCCTCGACGCGGCCAAAGAAGCCGGTCGCCAGCTTGTGCAGGACGGCCGGATCTCCCCCGAGACCTTAAAAGGCGTCAGCCGCGAGCTTTTGCCGCTGGAAATGTATCTGCAGATCATCAACCAGAATTTCCAGGCGACGCTGGACGCGCTGCACAAGGAAAAGAAAACAGCATGACAGAAACGCGCGTAAGAGACTACTATACTGAACAGGTTCGCAAAGAATGGAGACGCCTGGTCCGCGATGCCTACCACCGCCTCGAATTCCAGACCACCCTCCATTTCCTTGAACAGCACCTGCCCTCCACAGGCCTGATCCTCGATGCGGGCGGCGGGCCGGGCAGGTACACCATCGAATTGACGAAAAGGGGCTATGATGTCGTTCTGTTCGACATGACCCCGGCCAATCTGGCCTTTGCCCGGCGCCAGATCAAGCGGGCCAAGGTGCAGAACAAGGTTGTCAACATCGCCGAAGGCTCGATTGTCGATCTGTCCCGATTTGCCGGCAACACCTTTGACGCCGTCATCTGCCTGGGCGGACCCCTGTCCCATGTTCTGGACCCTCACCATAGGGACAAGGCAATCTCAGAGCTGATCCGCGTCGCCAAGCACGGGGCCCCCCTATTTGTCTCGGTGATCGGACGTCTGAGCCTGTTGATAGTCGAGCTGACCATGTTTCAGCACGAGATCGAGATGCCTCACTTTGTCGAGATACGCGACACGGGCGACTATACCGGCGATGCTGGTTTTACCGCCTGCCACTTTTTCCTGCCCGAAGAGCTCCGGGCCGCCTTTACCGGCAGGGGGGTGGAAATCTTGGCGATGGTCGGTTTGGAGGGGATCAGCTCCCACCACCGCAAAAAGGTCAACCAGCTGGCCAAGGATGAAAAAAGGTGGGCCGCCTGGCTCGAAACCCACTATCGAACCTGCACCCACCCTTCCGCTGTGGGCATTAGCGAGCATCCCATGATCATCTGCATCAAGACCTCGTAGCGTTACCGCGAGAAACTCGGTTTCTCCGAAGAAACCGAGTTTCTTACCCTACCCCCGGCTCACTACACCATCACCCGCTCTACAAATTCGCCCGCGTGCGCAATTGCCCGCCTGCCCTCTGGCAGCACCGTCGCGGCCATCTGCCAGTCGTGCTGCATCTCCGGCCACACCTCCAGCGTCACCTCGCCCCCCGCTGCCCTGGCCTTTTCTGCGAACCGCTCCACGTCCGACAGGAGCAGCTCGTGCGAGCCCACCTGCATCAGCAGTGGCGGCAGTCCCTGCAGGTCCGCATAGATCGGCGACGCGAGCGGCGCGCGCGGATCGGCCCCTTTCAGATAGACCTCGATGTACGTGCACTCTTCACTCAGGTTGAGCATGATGTCCTTCTTCAGGTTGGTCGCCATACCCTTCAAAACATGCGCCTGCCGGCTTGCCATGGCTCCTCCCCATAGTAGATCGAGGGCTGCCCCATGCTTTTGGAGCAGCCCTCAGTCGCACCTGCGCACTTCTAGCCTTTCTCCGGCACCTCCAGCAGATAGCTGCACCCAGGCCCTTCCTGCCGCAGGCTGCTCTGCCGCTTCGGCTCCACCCCCAGCAGCTCCGTGATCAGCGCGAGGTCCAGCTCGCACGTCTCGCCGTGCTCCTGGGCCACCTGCCGGTAGGGGCAGTTGGCGTTCGTAAAGACATACCCCCGCTCCGTTTTCTGCCAGCGGGTGATCAGCCCCTGTCCTTCCAGAAAGTGGGCCACCTGGTCCAGCCGGTCCTCAAAGCTCTGGCCCGCCGCCGGCGGCGGCGCTTGCTTCGCCAGTCGGCTGGCCACGCGCCGGAACAGTGCCCGCGTCTCCTCCTTGCCCACCGTCTCTTTCAGCTCGGTCACGATCCACCGGGCCAGCTCGCCATAGTTCTGGGGGAAAAGCTGGTCTGCGGCTTCCGTCAGCGTATAGATCAACCGCGGCCGTCCCACCTTTTGCGAGCGGCGCACCTTGGTCGCCATGACCAGATTCTGCGCCTGCAGCACATTCAGGTGGTGCCGGATCGTCATCGGCGTCAGCTCCAACCGGCTCGCCAGGTCTTCGACCGTGGCCGTCCGTTCGATTTTCAGGATCTCCAAGATCTCTTGCCGTGTGCTTTGCATAGCATTTTCCTCTTTCATCTTGCAGTACCGGCTACCCTCAAGAAACCACCAGGCTGATAGCTGACTGCTGGCGGCTATTCTATCATAACATCGTAAAAATGTCAATTTTATCATTCTTATCGCCCCGGGGGCAAATCACCACGATTGTTGACAAGACAGACACAATCAGTTATAATGGAGAACGCTATTTACAACACGCCGAAGGGAATTGGAACATGAGCGAAGAGGTCGTCGTGCCCGACGAGCTGAAAGGCAATGTCCTTATCACCAGGCTCAGCCAGGTCTACGGCTGGGGAAAAAGGTACTCCCTGTGGCCGCTGTCGTTCGGCCTGGCCTGCTGCGCCATCGAGTTCATGGCCGCTGCCGCGGGCCGGTTCGATTTTGGCCGGTTCGGCATGGACCTTGCCCGCGCCTCACCCCGCCAGGCCGACTTGATCGTCATCTCTGGCACCGTCACCAAAAAAATGATTCCCCAGATCGTCCGTCTCTACAACCAGATGGGCGAACCCAAGTATGTCGTGTCGATGGGCGCCTGCGCCAACGGTGGTGGGCCGTTCAAAGAGGGCTACAACGTCGTCTCGGGCATCGACACCTTCTTGCCGGTCGACGTCTACATCGCCGGCTGCCCGCCCACGCCCGAAGCGGTGATCAACGGCTTCATGGTCCTTCACAACAAGATCCAGAATGAGAACATCAAGGCCGTGCGTTGGTTCCGCAAAGAGCCGATACCCGAAGTGCCCGTCCCGATCTTGGGCCCCGACATCATCGACGTCCGCCAGATCCCAGAGATCAGCGCCGCTGCACGCGACAAGGCGACCCGCGGTGCCCTGGCCGTCGAGGAACCCGTCGAGGCAGCCGAGTGATGCCGGCGATTGCCCTCTGCGCCAATCGGGGCACCACGAGGGATGAGGGTGCTATCCGATCACCTTTGTTGCTAGTGTCGCATGTTCCTGGCGACCCTTTGTGTCCTTCGTGGTTAAGTTGTTTTCGATGGAGAAGAGCATGACGAGTTTCGATTTGGAAGCGTTACAGGCCCGGTTGAGCGAGGCGCTGCCCGGCTCGGCAGTGGGCCGGGAAGGCGGCTGGCTGGTGATGCCGCCCGACCAGCTCCTGGCCGTAGCGGGTTGCCTGCGCGATATGGGGTATGACTATCTCACCCACCTTTCGGCCGCCGACTATCCCGACCGTATGGAGGTCGTCTACAACCTCCATTCTACCAGGCCGGATCTCCGCGGGCCTGGCATACCCTTCAAGGTCCGGATCCCCGATCGGGCCAACCCCAGCGTGCCGTCGTTGACCTCCATCTGGAGGGGAGCCAACGTCCAGGAGCGCGAAGTATGGGACATGTTTGGCATCCGCTTCGAAGGCCATCCCTATCTGAAGCGGATCCTCTTGTGGGAGGGGTTCGAGGGCCATCCGCTGCGCAAGGACTGGCACGAGCCCTATTACGAGCAGGATCACAAGCCCTTCCCCAGCCGTTGGCCCGACGCCGACCGGTCCAGGATCAAGGCCGAAGACCGTGTCCGTTGGCGAAAAAACGTCCAATACCCCGTCGATTTCGATCCCGACGGCTATCAGCAGGTGCCCGAATTTGACGTCCTGCCCGACGGCAAGATCGACCTGGGCGGGATTGAAACCGATCAGATCTTTGTCAATATCGGCCCCCAGCACCCCAGCACCCACGGCGTGTTTCGCATGAGGCTCGGACTGCAGGGCGAGACGGTCACCAGCCTGTTGCCGGTCATCGGCTACCTCCACCGCAACCACGAAAAGATCGGCGAGCGCAACCTGTGGTCCAGCAACATGCCCTACACCGACCGTCTCGACTATGTTACCTCGATGTACAACAACTGGGGCTATGCCCTCGCCGTGGAAAAGCTGATGGGCGTCGAGGTGTTGGAGCGGGCCGAGTACCTGCGCGTCATCATGGGCGAGCTGACCAGGGTGGTAAACCACCTGGCCGCCACCGGTTTCATGCTCAACGACATGGGCTGCATGTTTACCCCCTTCCTGTACGCCTTTGAAGAGCGCGAGCTGATCGTCAACCTGTTCGAGGCGGCTGCCGGATCGCGGATGATGTGCAACTACTACCGCTTTGGCGGCGTAGCCCGCGACCTGCCTGCCGGCTGGCTCGAAACGTGCCGCGACCTGGTCTTCAACCGGTTGGAGCGCGCCCTGGACCAGTTCGAGAGGTTGTTGACCGAGAATGAGATCTTGGTGGCCCGCTGCAAGGGCGTGGGCGCTCTTCCGTGGCAGGCGATGGTCAACCTGGGCGTCACCGGGCCGATGATCCGCTCTGCCGGGCTGGATTACGACATCCGCAAGGTAGAGCCCTACTCCATCTACGACACCTTTGATTTCAACGTGCCCACCCACCAGACGGGCGACATGTTCGACCGGTACATCCAGCGGATCGACGAGGCCCGCGAGAGCATCAAGATCCTAAAGCAGGCCTTGGATCGCATCCCCACCCACGGCCCGGTCCGGCCTGAGAAGAAGGTCTGGAACCCAAGGGTGCCGGCCGGCGAGCTGTACAGCCGGGTGGAACACCCCAAAGGGGAGCTGGGCTTTTACCTGGTCAGCGACGGGGGGATCAACCCCTATCGCTATCACCCGCGCACGGCGTCCTTTGTCAACCTGGGCGCCTTTGAGGCGATGGCAGTCGGCAACCTGTTGGCCGATGCTATCGTCCTCTTGGGCACCGTTGACATCACCTTGGGGGAGGTAGACCGCTAATGTTCGGACTAGGGCTGTTGAAGGGGATGGGGGTCACCATCCGTCACTTTATCGACACGTACGTCTACGACCGCAAGCCGTGGCAGAACCGCTACGACCCCGAGTGGCTGGAAAAGCACCAGCGCGTCGATCACAAAGGGATCTTTACCCTCCAATATCCGGAGCAAAAGCGCCAGATGCCGGAGAACTTTCGCTTCATCCCGATGCTGATCTACGAGGGCACGCCCGACAACTTGCGCTGCACCGCCTGCGGCATCTGCGCCAGGGTGTGCCCGCCGCAGTGCATCTGGATCACGCGGGCCACCGACGACAAGGGCCGGCCCAAGGCCCGGCCGGCCAGTTACTGGATCGACGCCACGGTATGCATGGGCTGTGGAAGCTGCGCCGAGTACTGTCCCTTTGATGCCATCAAGATGAACCAGCAGTACGAGATCGCGATAACCGACCGCGCCGATCTGCTGTACGACATCGGCAAGCTCTCGGTCCCGGTCGACTATTACGCCAAGCTGCACCCCACCGACTACGCCGCCGAAGAGGCCGCCCGTCGGGCCAAGGAGGAAGCCAAAAAGGCAGCCCAACCTGCCGGGGCCAAAGCAGAATAGGAGATCCGACCACGATCCCCAGCCGGATTGACCTGCATACCCATACCACCGCATCCGATGGCCGCCTCGCCCCCGAAGATCTGGTAGCCCGTGCCGCCGGCCTCGGCATCGGGGTGCTGGCCATCACCGATCACGACACCACGGTGGGGGTTCCTGCCGCCCTCGACGCGGCCCGTCGCTGGAATAGCGGCGCTGCTTCGCGAGCCCAAGGCAAGATCACCGTCGTCCCGGGGGTGGAGATCAGCACCATCAGTGGTCGGGAAGAGATCCACCTGTTGGGCTACTTTATCGACCTCGACAACGTCGACCTTCAGGCGCTCCTGGTTCGCACCCGGGAAAGGCGCAGAGAACGGGCCGAGCAGATGCTGGCCCGCCTGACCCAACTGGGCTTGCCCCTCGAATTGGACCGGGTGCTGGCCCAGTCGGGCCACGATCGCTCTATCGGCCGGGCGCACGTGGCAATGGCCCTTCTGGAAGCCGGTCACGTCGGCAGCATTGATGAGGCGTTCAACCTCTGGATCGGCCGCGATCGCCCGGCCTATGTCGAGCGGTACAAAATCTCACCCGAAGATGCCATCCGGCTGGTGCGAAACAGTGGGGGCATTCCCGTTTTGGCCCATCCCTACACCTACACCCGGAATGGTGATCTCAAGACCGGCCTCGACCTGAAACGTTGGCTGCCCCGCCTGTGGGAAGCTGGATTGCTGGGCATCGAGGCCTACTATCCACACTATCCGCACCGTATCACCCGCCGCTTGCTGACACTGGCCATCCGCTACGATCTGTTGATCACCGGCGGCAGCGATTTCCACGGCAAAGCCCTCGACAACGGGCTGGGCAGCGTCGCGGTGCCGACCATCGTGTGGAAAGGGCTGGAACATCGACGCCGGTTTGGTGGGGTAGAACAAGCCGGTTCCCGAGACGGCCTGCGGCGTTCTCCTCGAACAGAGCGCCCCGATTGTCTGGAACAATCGAATTTGGCTTCGAGTCAGGTGCGACCATGACAGTTAACATAAGGACCGAGATGCTGTTCCCGCCTCGGCTGATCTCCGAGCTCAAGGATCTGCGCGGCGATCAGTGGCGGGCGCTGGCCGAGCGCATATCGATGCTAAAAGAGACAGATGCCGGCACCCTGGCCTTCTGCCTGATGATGATCCGGCTGGGTGGCTGTCTGACCTGTTTTTCGGGCAGCTATCGTTTCATGCGGGGCTGTTACCTGTGCGCCCAGCAGGCCGTCGCCCGCTATCAGGGCACAGACGAGGAGCTATTGCAGCTCTACAGTCGGGCCCAGCACGACATGAACCGCTACCTCGATTACCTGGCGGGCCGGGCCGATTCACCCCCCGCCGATCTGGCCGAGTGGCTCACTCAGGTGCCCGAATCGTTCGACTCGGATATAGAATGATGCAAACAATCGCGATCGTCGGTGGTGGCTTTGCCGGCCTGACGGCAGCCTACGAGCTGGGCAAAAAGGGCTACCAGGCCTTTCTGTTCGAGCAGATGGAGGATCTCGGCGGCCTGGCCAGCACCTTTGCCATCGAAGGCACCCGTCTCGAGCGGGGCTACCACCATTGGTTTACCAACGACACCCACGTCGTCGATCTGATGGCCGAGCTCGGCCTGGGCGACCGGCTGATGTGGATCCCATCCAAGACCGGACTCTTCTACGGCGGCAAGATCTGGAACTGGGTCGGCCCCGTGGACATCATGCGCTTTACCCCCCTGCCGCTGATCGATCGGGCCCGCCTGGGGCTGTCCACCTACTATTTGCAGTCGCGCCGGAACAAAGTCGCCGACTATGAGCAGATTACCGCCGCCTCCTGGCTGAAAAAGTACGCCGGCCCGCAGGCCTGGGACAAGGCGTGGGGGCCGCTTTTCCGCGGCAAGTTCGGCGCCGAGGCGGAGAATATCCCCCTGGTATGGCTCTGGTACAAGACCGCGCTGCGCCTGGGCTCGCGCAAAGGCCTGTCCAAAGAAGTGCTTGGCTACCCGCGCGGCTCCTTCCAGGTGCTGATCGATGCCCTGCACCAGGCGATCCTCAAGCACGGCGGCCGGGTGTTCACCGGGGCAGAGGTCAGCCGCATCGTCGTTGCCGGTGGCGCGGCGCGTGGACTTCAAGTCCGGGATGAGGCCAACATCCGGGCCCAGGGCCTCACCCCCAACGACCAGGGATACCTGCCCTTTGACCGGATCGTGTGTACCGCCCCGTCTTTTGCCGCTCTGCGCATGGTCGACGAATTCCCTGACTGGTACGTAGCCAAGATGCAGGCGGCCAGATATATGGCCACCGTGCAGCTCGTCCTGAAGCTGAACCGGCCCATGTCCCCCATCTACTGGATGAACATCGCCGACCGCTCGATCCCGTTCGTCGCGACGATCGAGCAGACCAACTACATCCCACCCGAGAATTATAACGGCAAGCGGGTGCTGTACATTTCAAACTATCTCGACCAGTCCAGCCCCTATTATCAGATGGACCCAGATGAGCTGTTCGATGCCTATCTGCCTCACCTGCAGAAGATCAACCCCAGCTTCTCCCCCGATTGGGTAGAGGAGCGCTGGCACTTCAGAGCGGCCGCCGCACAGCCGATCATCCCGCTCGGTTACTCCAACCTCATCCCCGAGTATCGCACTCCGCTTGGCAACCTGTACCTGGCTAACACGACCCAGATCTACCCGGAGGATCGGGGCACCAACTACTCGGTGCGCTTGGGACAGATCGTCGCCCGCTTGGTAGATGACGACCTGACTGGTAACCCCGGGCCATGACAAGGAATGAGATGCCCAATCTGGAAATCTATGTCGTAGATGATCCAAAGCAGTCCCAAGTCCTCCGGACCAAATCCAGGAAGGTCCAAAAGGTCACCCGCCAGCTGGTGGATCTGGCTTGCGAGATGCTGGAAACGATGTACCAGGCCGAGGGCGTCGGCCTGGCTGCGCCGCAGGTCGGCGTGCCCCTGCGATTCTTTGTGGCCGAGCTGCCGGAGAACCCGGACGACCCGGATGACGAACTGCGCGGGCGGCCCTTTATCCTGTTCAACCCCGAGATTGTCAAAAGCAAGGGCGAGGAGGCTGGCCTGGAAGGCTGCCTGTCGATCCCCGGCTGGGTGGGCGAAGTCGCCCGCTGCGAACAGGTGACGGTCCAGGGCCTCGACGAGCGGGGCAAGAAGGTCCGTCACAAAGTTGAGGGGTACCTGGCCCGCGTCTTTCAGCACGAGATCGACCACCTCGACGGCATCCTCTTTACCGACAAGCTGACCGATCCCGCTACCCTCCGGCGGGTAGAGGTGGGGCAGGAAGAAGCCGCCGAGCTGGAAGCGGCCACGGCCTAGCCCGGCGGGTGCGTTTCACATTTCTGGATGCCACGGCTGCCTGCTCCCTCTCCCCCTGGGGGAGAGGGCTGGGGTGAGGGGGAAATGC